>JAZNJA010000217.1:0-16380 GCA_045577755.1 Eubacteriales bacterium | reverse complement strand
AGGATCTTGGGATCCTCTTTTTGTCGTACTCATTTTGGCCTCTTTTGGAGGCTTTTTCTTTTGTTGGGGCTTATAAGTGTTGGCTTACATAGAAAAGGGCTGAGCCATTCGCTTTCTGAAAAGCTTTTGACTCAGCCCCTTGTTTTTGGGTACAGAAACGGTTCGGATTCATGGCCCAATCGGCATCGGGCATTGATCATGGACGGTTGCCTTCAGCAAAAAGTCATTACTTATGCCGATACGAACAGCGCTCCATTGGGTCTGTGTCCCCATGTAGTACACGTCCTTCAGGCCGGAGCAAGCCAGAAAAGCATGGTTTCCAATGGATACAAGACTCTGCGGAAGCTGGATATCCATCAACGAATCGCAGAAGCCGAAGGCATCGTCTCCGATACTCGTTATTCCCTCCGGAAGTATCAGCTTTTGTATACACTTCCTGAAGAAAGCACGTTTGAGGATCCCCGTCACCCGATCCCCCTCGGGGCTCATAGACGGAATCTGCACGATGAGATCGGTACAGGATCCCATACCGCTAACAGAGCACGTACCGTCTCCGTTAGACGTGTATTCCAGCCCCTGGGAATCCGTGATTTCACGCTTTTCGAAATGAATACGTGCGTTGAGCAGCTTGTCATTTCCCATTTCGGTCATAATGGAGTCCCAATCCGCCGCGGTTCCGGAATAGTAAACGTCCGCCAGATCGAAGCAGCGAGAGAAGGCGAAGCTTTTGATGTGAGAGACGGTCTGAGAAAGGTAGATCTCCCTCAAGTCGGAGCATTCTGCAAAGACACCCATTTCAATGACGGATACACTCGCGGGGATATGGATGCTGAGAAGTCTTCCGCATTCGCTGAAAGCAAACTGCCCCATCGAAGTAAGGCCATCCGATAGGGATACACTTCGTAAGAAAATACAATTCGCAAACGCAAATTCCCCAATCTCGGTGACGCATCCGGGAATTTTGATCGCTGTGAAGGTCTCTCCGCTCCCGTAGAAGGCATACGCGCCTATAGACGTCACACTGCCGTCACAGGGGATGATACTGCTGCGGCAGCCTGCCACCAACCTCTTTTCGGCTGTGTGGATGATGCAGTTATCCACGCTGTGATAGACCGGATTCTCCGGGCTGACCGTGATCCGATCCATAAAGGAAATGTAATAGAAGGGATTCTTACCGATCGCCGTCACGCTTGCGGGAATGGTACATTCCATCATATTCGTTGCGTCTCGTAATGCGAAATCCCCGATCCCCGTTACGGTATCCCCCGCAGGGCTCACGGGCGGGATCAGAATGTTTACTTCGTAACATTCTCCGACCCCGCTGACGTAACAGGTGCCGTCGCCGTTGGAGGTGAATTCCAGGCCCTCGCTGTACCGGATCTCGGGCTCCTTGAAGTGGATGGTGGCACTGAGCAAGGGGTCGTTTGCTTCGTGTACCGTAACCTGCTCCCATTGATCTCTTGTCCCCATGTAATACACGTCGGCCAATGTTCTGCATCGATAGAATGCAGAGTAGCTGATGCTTGTCACGCCGGAAGGAATCGTAACACTTTCCAATAACGGACACCAGAAAAAAATTCCTTGAGGCATGCTTGACACGTTTGCTTGAATCACAACCGTTTTCAATGCGTTACACATGGCAAACACTTCCATCCCCATGTTTTTCACGCTTTCGGGAACAGTTATTTCCTTGATTCCGGTATTCGCGAAAGCGCTTATTCCAATATCGGTAACACCGCCGGGAATTTTGATCTCAACCAATGACGTACACCCCGCAAACGCATTCGCGCCGATACGCGTTACGCTATCGGGAATACTCATGGTCGAAATGAAGCGCCGACAGTAAAAAGCGCTATTTCCAATAGCTGTTACACTTCCATCGGAGGGGATCACGCTGTTGTTACATCCCGTAACCAGCACCCCGGTTGCCGTTTCGATAATACAGTTGCCCGAGGAGTGGTAGAACGGATTCCCTTCTGACACATGAATGCTTTCAAGCGAATCACAATTGTCAAACAAGTCCCCTTGAATATTCTCTACGTTCTTGGGGATGGTGATCGACTTCAGGGACGAACATTGCCCGAAGGCCCCTGCGTAAATGCTTACAACACTGTCGGGAATGGATATGTCGACCAAGCCGGTGCATCGGCGGAACGCATCTATGCCAATATACCGTACACCTTGGTGTATCCTTACGCTGACGATTTCAGGACAGGACAAGAACGCCATATCGCCAATACCAACGACCGCCTCTCCCTCGGGACTCACCGTCGGGATCAGGATCTCGGTATCCGTACAGGTCCCGATCCCGCTGACGTAGCAGGTGCCGTCGCCGTGGGAGGTGAATTCCAGGCCCTCGCTGTACGTGATCTCCTTGTAACCGCAGCGCTTACACACCTCATCCTCGCCGTAGTCGTGGCCGAGGGCGGGAATGACTTCCTTGATCATGAGCAAGCATGTGTCACAATCCTTCTGAATACACCCATCCTGGGTACAGGTCGGCGGTATCTCTTCGGTATAGATAATCACGTGTCCTTTTGCGGCGATCGGGACAACATCCTTGCGGGCTCCGCAAACACAAACCGTTACATCATATCCGTCCCTTTCACAGACCGGGGATGCTGTGATGGTCGTATACTCATGAACGTGTCTGGCTTCCTCACCCAGGAAATGGATCTTAACGCCGGGCAATTCCGTGTAAGCCTTTTCAAACACGATGGCGTTCCATTCTGCCTCGGTACCAAGGTAATAGATGTCGCTCAGCCCTTGGAAGATCCGGATATCCGAAATTACCTGAACCGTGCGGGGAATGGTGATGCTTGTGGCAGACTTCAGCGTTGACGCTCCGATCTGCAAATAATCGAGTCCGATCAGATTTCCTTGCTGAATGAGCATAAGAATCGTCTTTGTCTCATCCACGAGCTGATTGCCCGTATTGCTGTATTTTGTATAGTCCAAGGCGAGAGACTCGATCTTCGTGACAACTTCTCCGCTGGGTAAAACACCCGGAACAAAGAACATGGGTTCTCTGCAGCTGCCAATGTGCTCAAGATAGCAGGTTCCATCGCCGTTGGATATAAACGACAGCCCCTCAGAGCCGACAATCTCATCCGGTAACCGTTCCTTGAAGTGGATGGCGGCCTTCAGAAGAGGATCGTTATCCGTACCGACGGAGATGGCCTGCCAATCCGATTCGTAGCCATTGTAGTAGACGTCGGTCAAGGAGGTGCACTCATAGAACGCGCCGTCTTCAATAACGGTCACGCTCATGGGGATGGTGACGCTTGTCAGATTGCGGCAGAATTTGAACGCGCCGCGAGCAATCACGATCACTCCCTCGGGAATGTCGAATTCCGTCAGCCCCCGGCAGAAGTCAAACGCGTCCATGCCGATCACCAGTACGCTTCCGTCTGAGGGGATCACTGTGGTTTGGCAGCCTACTGTCAGGGTCTTGGAGGATGTATGGATAATACAGTTCCCGTCGCTGTGGAACACCGGATTCCCCTCGGCCACCGTCAGGCTCACAAGAGACTCACAGCCTCCGAATGCGGAAGAGCCGATCTCGGTCACTCCGGCCGGGATGGTGATCCCCGTCAGCGCGGTACACCAGTAGAACGCGAAATCTTCGATATAGGTCACGCGATCCGGAATCGTCACACCCGTCAGCTCGTAGACGTGCGCGAAGGCGTTGTCTCCGATACCAACGACCGCCTCTCCCTCGGGACTCACCGTCGGGATCAGGATCTCGGTATCCGTACAGGTCCCGATCCCGCTGACGTAGCAGGTGCCGTCGCCGTTGGAGGTGAATTCCAGGCCCTCGCTGTACCGGATCTCGGGCTCCTTGAAGTGGATGGTGGCGTTCAGAAGAGGGTCGTTATCCGTACCGATGGAGATGGTCTGCCATTCGGACTTGTAGCCGTCGTAGTAGACGTCGGTGAGAGCGGTGCAGAAGTTAAACGCAGCATCTTCGATGCTCGTCAAGCTATGGGGGATGGTGATGTCGGTTAATGTGCCACAGCCCAAGAATGCCTCGGAGCCGATGCTCGTCACGGAATCCGGAATTGTCATTTCAGCCAAAAGCGAGCTGTACGCGAAAGACCCGTTGCCGATGCCGGTTACACTTCCGTCGGTAGGTATTACGCTACCGATACATCCCAAAGCCAATATGCCGGTTTCGGTGTGAATGATGCAGTTCCCTTCACTGTGGTAGATCGGATTCCCGTCTGCCACGGTCAGGTTGGATAGTTTGACACAGTTCGCAAAGGGATACACACCAAATTCAGTCAAGGTAGACGGCAAGCTTACGCTTGTCAGTTCGGTACAGACGATAAACGCAACCGAACCGATGTAGGTGACACCCTCGGGAACCGTTATACTCACCAAACGTCCACACCCGCCGAATGCACTGTCTCCGATTCCAGTCACCCGATCCCCCACCGGACTCACCGGCGGGATCAGAATCTCGGTATCCGTACAGCTCCCGATTCCGCTGACGTAACAGGTACCGTCGCCGTTGGAGGTGAATTGCAGGCCCTCGCTGTACGTGATCTCCTTGTAACCGCAGCGCTTACACACCTCATCCTCGCCGTAGTCGTGGCCGAGAGCGTGCAGGATCTCCTCATAGGTCTCGGCGCCCGTTACGCCGTCGGGGGGCAGGATGCGGGCGTAGCCGTCGGCGGTACAGGTGGGCATTTTCAGCTCATAGCGGAAGGTGTTGTACAGTGTGTTTTCGACGCGGGCCAGCTCCTCCCGATAGGTGCAGTCGGCACTCCCGCACTTGACGTAGATGATATGGATATAGCGGGTCACGTCGGCGGTGGAGTGGGTCTTATCCATCAGGGTCTCGGTATAATGCTTGGTTCTGTCCACGGCGTGGGGCAGTTTGGGGATGGTTTCCTCATCCACGTAGCCGCATACGCCGCAGGCTCGCTCCTGCTTGCCCTCGCGGTAGCAGGTAACCGTCACCGTGACGGTGGTCTCTCCCCACTCATGGGGGAGGATCTGCTCGCGGTGGTCGCACCAGCTGTTTTGGCAGACCTTCTCATGGAGGGTCCCATTGGCGGAGACCCACGCCATGTTGTGCCCCGTAGCGGCCTCGAGCAGGTCACCACACACGGTACAGACGGTATTCAGCGTACAGACTTTCTTCGATTCCTTATGCCCGTTGGGCTCGCCGTACGCAAAGCTCCCTCCCTCGGGATGAGCCAGACCACAGACACAGGAGTAGACGTACACCGCGGGCTCGGTGCAGCTAGCGGAGGACACCCGGTACGCGGGCAGGACCCGCTTCTCGGAATAGTCGTGGGGCGTCTCGTCCAGGCGGTAGGTACAGCGGATACAGCTGTGGTAGTGGGTCCCATTGTCGGGATCCAGGTACCACCTGTCGGTGTCGGCCGCGTGACCCAAGGCATCCCGATAGACCGTCTCGCAAATCTCGCAGACCGCGGCGGTGATACAGGTAGCCTCGCCGCCCGAGTGGAATCCCTGCGCGGTGCGCTGGGAGCAACCCTCCCGTCCGCAGGAGATATAATGGATGCCCAGAAGATCGTCCGTCCTCCATTCACCCACGCGCCAGTCGTGCCCGAGGGGCTCGCCGACCTCGACCTCATGGGCGGGGATGGGATCGAAGTAGCCGCAGGCGCAGTGCTTGTAGTAGACGGCGGCGGATTCACAGGTAGCGGCGGATTTCAGATAGGCGTCGGTTTGGGTCAGCAGATCGAAGACGTGGGGGGCCTCGTCCTTATGGGCTCCGCAGTCCTCGTAGCCGCACTTGCGGTAGTGGGTCCCCAGAAGGATGCTCACCGAATAGGCATCCTCCCAAGCGTGCTCTCGCGGAGTGCCCACCTCGAAGACGTCGAAGGGATTCTCGTTGAAGTAGCCGCAGACACACACGCGGTAGTAGCGGTCACCGTGCTCGCAGTCCTTCGCCCTATAGAGGTTCGCGTCTCCCTTCAGCACAGTCTCCTCGGTAAAGTCATGGGCCACGCGGGTCTCCTCCAGCATCTGACCGCATCGGGGACAGCTCTTGAAGTGGTATCGTTCGTCGGCACTCCAGTCGGCGATCTCCTCGGCGGGGATATGCCCCAGAGGCTCACCGCTCTCAAAGACCTTAGTGTGGTAATGGCCGCAGATACAGGAGTAGTAGTACACGTCGGGCATTACGCAATCAGCTGCGCTCTGCAGGAAGCGATCCTCCTTGACGCGGTAGTTGTAATTGTGGGCCGCCTCGTCCGCTCGGGCGGTACATTCGTTCAGGCAGGCGTGATAGTGGGTTCTCCGCACTCCATCCAGGCTCCAGACCTCGCTCCACTTGTGGCCCAACGCCTCGCCAACGGCGAAGAAGGCACCGTCGGACTCGGCGGACAGGGCTCCGCAGCCCGCGCAGGAGCGGAAGTAGGTCGCGGGATCGGTACAGGTCGCCCGGGAGCGCTGAGCGTCGGGCCGGGTAGGATCCTCCACGGTAAAGCGATGGGGCAGCATGGGGATGGCGGCGGAGACGGTGAGGCCGCAGTCCTCATCCATACAGGACAAGGTGATGCTTCCCTCCGTACTGCAAGTGGGCAGTACCGTCACCATGTGGTCGAAATCCCAATGATGGTAGAAGGAATCCACACTCATCTCCAGAAGCTCGCCGCAATTGAAGCAGTACCGTGCGGTAAAGCTCAGGGCAGGCTGATCAGGCACGTCGAAGGACAGAGGCTCGGTGGGATCGTGGGGGGTCGTGGCGGGCTCTACGTGGGTACAGCCCACCTCAGTGCGGGTACAGGGGCGATCGTGACAGGTAACGTGATCAGCGTACGCATGGCCCCATGGGAGACGGATCTCCTGCCGCTTCAGGATAGCCCCGCATCCCTCCCGGCCGCAATGAGCGCCCTCGGTCAGCCCCGATTCGGTGCAGGTAGGCTCGACGGCGGGATCCACCACGGGAATATGTCCGCCGGGAATGCTCTTGATCTCGGTTTTCGGCGCGCCGTTTTCGTCGGTACAGGCACAGAGGGCATAGCGAGTCTTCCACCCGTCTTCGGTACAGGTTTCTTCCTTCCGTACCGTCCACTCCGACCAGGTATGCTCCCCGGTGGCGGGGATCGACTCGGTCACAGCCAGGGGGTCACCGTTTTCGTCGGTACAGCCGCACAGCGCGTACCGCGTCCGCTCGCCCGCCTCACTGCAGGTAGGCTCGCGGGTGACGACGTACTCACCGTACACGTGATTGTCCACGTGGAGCACGAGGGTCAGGTCCTCCAGGCAGTAGGCGGCGCTGCCTTCCTTGTACTCGGTGTTCTTCAGATCCTCCCAGGTACGGATAAACTCGGTCAGGCCCGTGATCTCATAGGCCAGATAGATATCGGTGGCGCAGGGGGCACCCTCCCGCAGGCGGATCTCCCAGGTTTCCTCGTCTATGTAGGCGTAGGGGTGAGGGTTCCCCGCTCCGTCCCGCAGGGTGAGGGTCATGTCGTAGTAGCCGGTCCTGCCGCCCACTACCAGCACATCCTTATAGCTCTTCAGCTCCTTGACGTTGAAGTAGATGACTTTCAGGCTATCGTAATCCCCCAGGTTGAAGGCGGTTCCGCTGACCGTGGTCGCCTCGGGATTGGGGCCGTAGCAGTAGTAGACCTTATGGTGGCCCAGCACCAGCATGGGGAATTTCTTTTCGAACAGAGTAAAGGTTTCCTTGATCCGGAAGGCTCTCGCCGTAATGCTCATGTCCGCGTAGAAGCCCGCCTCAAAGTAGATAGCTGCCAAAGGCCGCGGGCCCTCGATGGAAGGATCCCATTGCAGACGAGCAACGCCGCGGAAGTCGGCGTAAGCGCCTCCCGCCAGCTCCAAGCCCGCGCTGAGGTATTCGCCAAAGCCGTTGACCTGCAGCTCCATGGAGCCCTTGAGGCCTACCTTGAAGCCCACGTCACCGTAGATCTGGATATGTCCTCCGGGCTCCGAGTACTGCACGCTGCGATAGGGCTTCCAGCTTTCCGAGGCGTCCAGCATGACGCCGTACTGCTGTTCGACGTTGAAGATCAGAGCGGTATCCAGAGAGGCGCCGAACCGAACCCGCAGATCCAGCTCCAGGGCCACGTTCAGGGTAGCGACCGTCCCCAGGGCGATGGGAATATCGACGATCTTCAATCCGTGAGAGCTTTCCTTTTCGGAGAACATCCCCTTGAGGTCCGTCTTCAGCTTATTCAGGGTCACGTCCCACTCCAGTCCGTTGCTTCCCGAGAAGGCGTTCTGATAGTAATCGTCAAATTCCTTCAGGATATCGCCGTTTTCCATACAGCTCAGACAAACGGTATAGCCGTCGCTCTCGGCGGGTCTTTGGGTTACGGTCTCGGTGACACCCTCCAGGCGCGAGGGACAGGTTGCCGTAAAGCGGTGGACGGTATAGTCTCTCTTGTTGACCACGTACACGTGCTTCTGCAGGTAATCGCTGAAGGGACGGCACTGGGCGCATTCCCGTTTCAGGCAACTGTCGGGATCGATACAGAACTGGGCATTGGCCGCGGAGTGGCTCAGCGTGGTCAGATTCGGGTCGGAGGCGTCCACCATTTTACAGCCGGACAGGTGGTACACGCCCGCGGGGGTATATACGACGGACGAGACGGAATCTCCCAGAGCCCACTCTCCCTCATAGGTGTTTTTGAAGGTGATCTCACAGGTTCCCGTGTTCTTGATGCCCACGTTGAAATAGGTGTGAGGGGTGGCGCTGTCCGCCGTGTAGACCTTACCTCCGTCGAACCGGATCTCCACAACGGGAGTATACTTCACGCTGAAGCCCACGCGGAAGGTTCCGAAGTCCTTTCCGTCAGCCGAGGTAAGGGGATAGGCCACCGTACCCGAGATCAGGACGGTCAAACGGACCCTTCCTTCCCCGTCCTTTTCAAAGGACAGATTGACCCGGGGCTTGAGCCGGTCAAAGAAGCTCATCTCGGACGCCTTGGCTACCGTCAGACCGTTTGCGGCGGCGAAGCGCTCCGCGGCCAGGGTATAGCGGGCGGCGAACTCCAGGAATTCGCTGTCGGACAGCACGTCCTCCAGCACGGCCTCTTCAAAATTCTCGGGGAGGTTCTCCTCGGTCAGCTCGACCTCACGGGTCATGTGGACGTCCAGGACGGTGTACAGCTCATCGAGGGAGGGGCGGGTGAAGACCATCAGACAAGAGCCGTCCTCCGCGTCCCGTATGGCCGAAAGGGTCCCGAACTCACAGGCGCGGCCGGGATCCCCGTTCAGCTCCTCCAAGCTGATGTAATCACCCAGGCAAAAGATTCGCCCTATAAAGCTCTCGTCAAAGCGGCCGCGGGTGGGCACGCGCAGGTAGGTACGCTGGGTCTCCCCGTCGTGGGTCAGGGAGAACTGACCGTACAGAGGCGAGGATGGATCGGGGAGGCGGATGAATTCCAGATCGCTTCGGATCCGGACCTCATTACGTTCCTCGGCGGCCACCGAGAAGATCAGCTTACAGCCCTTGTAGTCCGCAAAGGTCAAATCCCCTGTCAGCTCGGCCTCGTAGCGGTGACCCTTTTCGTAGTACGCGGGAGAAGATACCGTCCAGACCCCATCCTCGGCGGGCGTGAGGATAAAGCCCACGGAGGCGTAGTCCGCCAGGCCGTCGGCAGCGTCACGGAAAAAGGGATCCGTAACTGTCAGATGCTCGCGTATGTAGACCTCATCCCCCTCGGTATGGATACGGAAGGAAAAATCCGAGGGGCAGTTGGAGGCGTAGGACTCATCCTGATGCGCCTGCCGATTGCCCTCTCCGGGCTTTTCATGTCCGCACACCTGGCAGACGTAGGTATAGGAGCCCTCGTCCTCGGTGAGGATAGCCAGATAGGCGTGTCCGGGGGCCAGCTCCACCTCGCGGTCGACGCGCTCACAGCCCTCGTAGACACAGGATCGGTGATAAACGCCGTCCACGGTACAGGTGCGCGCCCGTATCTGCACCGATTCTCCGAAGAGATGGTCCACGGCCGCGGTATGGTCGGTGGTGAAATCCTCCCCGCAGCGGGCGCATTGCCACAGGGTATAGCCCTCAGAATGGCAGGTGGGGGTCACCACAGCGGACGCACCCGCGCCCTTTTGGTGTCCCAGGGGTCTAATGGTTTCCCGGGGAACCAGGATCTCACCGCAGGTACCGCAATGACTGCCCTCGGTCAGGCCGTTTTGATTGCAGGTCGGCGCGAGAGGGGCATCGATTACGGGCGTATGCTCGTGAGGCGGCTCGGTCTCGGGCTCCGACTCGGGCTCGGTCTCGGGCCAGGTTCCCTGCCCGCCGCCGCCCGTTTCAACGTCCCAGCCGGATACGTAGCGGAACAGGAGAATGGCGTCCTTGGAATTCACCGTCCCGTTTCCGTCCATATCGGCGGCATCCGTGTGAACCTCCACGTCCCATCCCGCCACGTAGCGGAACAGAAGAATGGAGTCCTTCAGGTTGACGGAGCCGTTTTCGTCCAGGTCCCCGGTCAATACCGCCTCGTGGGTATGGCCTTGGTCGGTATCACTGCCCTGTCCCGCTCCCGCCGTATCCAGAGCGGACACGACCGTAAGCCCCTGGGACAGGATCATCAACAGGCTCAGAAGCAGAGCTATGACACGGGTGGATATGCGCGTTCTTTTCATGATCGTCTCCTTTCCCGTGCCTGTCAATGGCCGCCGTCAGCGTCGGGTGTCGGATTTCCCGCGGGAATACGGACAACACCGTCCGTTACGCGAAAAACCACCTCCTCCAGGTCTCCGTTACAGGTATTCTCCTCCACAATGCGGGCGAAGAGGCGGACATTGGTGTTGGCGGGGGTTCCTGCGGCGACGCGGAAGGTCAGCGTCGCGAAAAGGCCCTCCTCGCTTACGTCCTTCAAGGGGGCGGCAAAGGTCAGAAGCTGGGGATTCTCATAGGGCGTGGGCGCGGCGGTATACACCCCGAAGCGATCGTCAAAGTCCACGTCGGTCAGGATGAGCTCCTCTCCGTAATGGAGGGTGAACTGCATCCCCGCCAGACCGGGATTGTTCAGCAGGTGCAGTTCCACCTGTACCGTGTCCTCTCCTGCCCCGACCTCCGCGTCACGAATGGTCAGCGTGGGGAGCGTATCCTCCTCGGCGGTTTCCTCTTCATTCGTTCCGTCTGTTGCCCCCTCGGTTGCCTCTTCGGTTTGCGTTGCCGTAACGGCGGGGGGTGTCGTACCCTCGTCGGGTGGCGTAGAAGGTGTTTTATCACAAGCGCAAGCGGCGCTCAACAGTGCCAAAAGCAAGAAAAGCCCTCCGAGCCGCGAGGCAGAGAGCGTACGAAATCCATATTTCGATCCCATGATCACACATCCTTTCAAAGCTGTCATCCGTCTCACGCACGCGTCGGGCCCGACGGCTTGAGATCGGCAAAAATCTTCCTCTCTATTCTACCATACCCCCCGACGCAAGTCAATATTCCCGCGGAAATTTCAGCGGATTGCACAAGAGGAAAAGGCCATGGGAGCAACGTATTTCCCGGGAAAAAGGAAAAACGCACCCGAAGCTCGGATGCGTTTTTCGTGCTTGAAGCGGGGATTACTCCTCGGTGGTAAAGACCACGCCATCCTCGGCGGGAGCCTCCTCGACAGGAGCGGCCTCCTCGGCAGCCTTAGCCTCCTCCAGCAGAGCGCGGATGGACAGGCTGACCTTCTGGTTGTCGTTGTCGATGTCGATGATCTTGGCATCCACGACCTGACCGACCTCCAGGACGTCGGCGGGCTTGCCGATCTTGTGGTCAGCGATCTGAGAAATGTGGATCAGACCGTCCACACCGTCCACGATCTCAGCGAATGCGCCGAAGGGCATCAGGCTGACGATCTTGACAGCGGCGGTGTCACCGATAGCGTACTGGTGAGTAAAGATGAACCAGGGGTTGGTAGCCTCGGTCTTGTAGCCCAGGGAGATGCGCTTCTTCTCGGCGTCGTAGCTCTTGACGAAGACGGTGATCTCGTCGCCGATAGTCAGAACCTCAGCGGGAGACTTGATGCGCTTCCAGGACAGCTCGGAGCAGTGAACCATACCGTCCACACCGCCCAGGTCGACGAACGCGCCGTAGCTGGTCATGGACTTGACGGTACCGGTGTAGATCTTGCCCTCCTCGATCTCCTCCCAGAAGGCCTTCTCCTGAGCGCGCTTCTGGTCACGGAGAACCAGGCGGATGGAGCCCTTGGCTCTCTTACGGTCGCCGATCTCCAGGATGCGGAGAGTCACAGTCTGACCGACCAGGGTGGACAGATCGCCCTCACGGGGAATACCGGTGTGGGCTGCGGGGATGAAGACACGGTTGTCACGGACAATGGCCTCGACGCCGCCCTTGTTGACGGAAATGACCTTACCCTCCAGGTTCTCGCCTGCCTCGTAAGCGGCAACGATGCCCTGCCAGTTCTTGTCGGAATCAACACGCTTCTTGGAGAGCTCAGCGAAGCCGTCGCGGTCGCTGACACGGATCACGAATGCCTCCACCTCATCTCCGATTTTGAACATCTCGCTGAGTTTTGCGGAAGGATCGTCGGTGATCTGTTCCTGCTTGATCACGCCGGTAACCTTGGCGCCGAGGTCAAGCTGGATCTCGCCTGCGCTAATGCTGGTAATAATACCGGTCACAGTATCTCCTGTATTCAAAGTCTTGAGAGAATCCTCAAGCATTTCCGCGAAGTTTTCGTTCTGGATCTCGCTCATGATGTTTGTTACCTCCTCAATAATGTCGCGGGGGGTGGATGCCCCTGCCACGATGCCTACCTTTTGGTAGGACGACGGACCCTTCTCAGGCAACTCATCGGCACGCTCCACCCACACGGTGTCAGCGCAAATGCCGGCGCAGATCGCGTAGAGCTTCGCAGAGTTGGAACTGTCTCTGCCTCCAATCACGATGATGCGGTCGCATTTTCGCGCGAGCTCGGCGGCTTCATTCTGCCTGGAGTCCGTAATACTGCAAATTGTATCATAAATATATGGACGCGAAAAGGTTAAATTGTAAATTTTTTTTGTCTTTTCCCATTCGGTGATATTTTGCGTGGTCTGTGCCACAAGAACCGGCGCCAGGGAGCCGTCCGCGGGCACGGTACCGTCTCTGATCATAGCCTCGGCCTCGGCGGCGGTACGGAACACCGCCTTTTTTCCCGAGAATCGGCTGAGAAAGCCCACCACCTCGGGATGGTCCGACGAGCCAAGCACCGCCAGGAAGCGGTCCTCCTTCCCCGTCCTTGCCACAGCCTCCCGATTGGCCAGGTCATGCTCGCGGCAGATGCGGTGGATCTTTTTGACAAAGGAGCAGGTGCAGTCCACGAAGGAAAAGGCGGGATTCCCCGCGGCGCAGCGGGTCAGGAGAGCCTCGGTCTCCTCGGTCATGCCGTGGGCGCGGACGAATACCTTCACAGGGGCCGCGGGGGTGGCCTCGGCGGCCAGTCTCTCCACGTCTTCGGTGGTAATGACGGTCACGCCGCGAGCAGCCAGACGGCTGTTATAGGTCTCGTTATGGATCAGACGTCCCAGGGTGAACACCCGCTCACCCGCGGGCTTTTGGGCGATCTCCCTCTCTACAGCCTCGGTGGCGCGGGCGACTCCGAAACAGAAGCCGGCATTCTGCGCGACGGTGACCTCGGGTTTATGGAAGCTCTGTTTTTTCTCCATGGTTCTCTCCTTCGGGGGTGGGTGGGGTAGCCTTGCCTACCGTTTTCGCGACGGTGACCGGGATGACTCGCTTCGCGCCCGCCGCCAAAAGCAGGTCGGCACAGGCGCGCAGGGTGGATCCCGTGGTATACAGATCGTCGCACAGCACCACGGTGCGCCCCCGAAAAAGGGGCACGGCGGACGGGCGCAGGGCGTACGCGAGGGTGGCGTTGGCTTTCCGCTCGACGGCGCCCAGGGTCTTCTGCTCCGCCCGGCCTCGGCGGGTGCGGCGAAGCAGGGACGCGTATTCTCCGTCACAGGCGGCGGCCAACGCCCGTGCCAGGCGCTCCGCCTGGTCGAAGCCATCCTCGCGGACGGCACTTTTACGGCGGGGCGGATAGGAGAACAGGGGAATATCCCCTCGGAGGGTATCGGTCAGGCGATCGCTTCCCAGGGCCTTCCGCACGGCGGGCTCCAGATTACGGGCCAGGTAACGGAACAGCCGCGGGTCCCCCTCGTGCTTAACGCGGTAGAGCAGTCCCTCGGGCATACCGTCGGAACGGCCACTGTGGTACGGAAGGAGGAACACGGGCTCACGGTGCTTTGCGGCCAATGCCCGGCCCTCGGCCAGCGCCTCATCCCAGAGGACGGCACAATCCGCGCAGATCGCGGTGCTCTCGGGCGAAAAGGCGGGCATCAAGGCCCCACACCCCCCACAGCGGGGCGGGAACAAAAGCTCGCCCGCGAATCGGGTCACCCGCCCCCATCCCTCGGAAAGGGCGGGATTGACGGGGCTCTGAAACTGTCTCTTCATAACGATTCATTGCGATGCGGTGAACCACTAGTCACCCAGCTCGCAGACCCTCTCGAAAAGGCAGTCCGCGACTCTCTGGTACTCGCCGGGAGCCTCGGGGTTGAAGTTCATCTCCTCGGGGGTGATGGGCTTGCCCACGATGACCTCCTTGCGGCAGAGGAAGAAATGCTTGTTATTCTTGACCTTGATGAACACGGGCAGAACGGGCACGCCCGCCTTCAGGGCGATCATGGCCGCCCCCGTCTTGACCGAGGTCTTGCGGGGATCCACTTTATTGTAGCGGTGACCCTGGGGGAACATACCCACGGTGACGCCCGCCTTCAGCATCTCGATGGTGAACTTGATAGCCCCCACGTCGGCACCGCTGCGGTTGACGGGGTAGGCACCCAGGGCGCGGATCAGGAGGTTCAGGAGGGGGATCTTGAACAGCTCCTTCTTGGCCATGAAGTGGGGCTGGCGGTGCTTCAGGACGATGCCCAGATAGATGGGATCCGCCCAGGTGCGGTGGTTGGCGATCACCAGGCAGGCCCCCTGATCGGAGGTGGGCTCGTTTTCGGTACCCCGCACCTTCATATTGCAAAGGAAGCGGAGGGGGTAAGTCAGAACCACCTTGATCGCCTTGTACAGCCCGCTCATGGGCTTGGGGATCTTGCGGGTCTTGTCGGTCTTACTCATGGTCAGATCTCCTTCCCTTTCTTGTAGAGTCCCTCGCGGATGACCGCCAGCAGAGCCTCCACGGCCTCGTCGAAGCCGTCGTAGGAGTTGTCGAAGTGGACGGCGTCGGAGGCGGCGACGGCGGGGGCGATATCGCGGTTTCGGTCCTGCTCGTCGCGGCGCGCCATGTCGGTCAGGACGTTCTCGTAGGTGTCGGGCATACCCTTCTCGGCCAGCTCCTGCACGCGGCGGCGGGCGCGGGCCTCGGGGGAGGCGGTGAGGAAGATTTTCACATCGGCGTCGGGGAGAATCACCGTGCCGATGTCGCGGCCGTCCATGATCACCGAGTTCTTGGCGGCGATATCCTTCTGGGTATCCAGCAGGAAGGCACGGACCTCGGGGACGGCGGAGACGGCGGAGGCGTACATGGACATATCCGAGGAGCGGATGCGGTCGCCCAGGTTCTCCCCGTTGAGGTAGACGCACTGGACACCGTTTTCGTACTTCACCTCGATGGTGATCTCATGCAGGTGATCGGCGATGGGAGCGACCTTCACCTTGTCGGCGGGGAGGCCGATTTCGCGGGCGTAGTAGCCCACGGTGCGGTAGAGGGCACCCGTATCCACGTAGATGATGCCGAGGGCGCGGGCCACGGCCTTGGAGAGAGAGGACTTACCGGCTCCGCTGGGGCCGTCGATGGCGATTTGGATGTGGGACATGATGGACTCCTTATGATTGATTACGATTCGTTGTCAGGGGTATTCGTCTTTTCGGAGGCGGCGGCCTCCAGCGTTTGGATACGGGTTTCCAATGCGTCGATCCGCTTGGACTGCTTCTCCATGGCATGGAGGATCACGGATACGAACACCGAAAGAATGAGGGCGCATCCCAGCATGATCAGAATGGGGTCGCCGCTCTCAAAAAGCTTTGCGCCGCTTAAAAAGACGACCAAATATATGACGGCAAAACAAACAGCGATCTCGGCGAGCCAGAGCAGGAGGAGCTTTAATTTGGATTTCATGTGGTTACTCCTTATATGTGGTGGTTTTCACTATATAAGACGAAATGTTCTGTGGAATTCTTTCAGAAAAACTGATGGAAATTCAAATTTGGGTTTGTCGGTCTGACGGAACAGAGAGGAATTGGGAAGGGTGACCCTCATCCACCGCTGCGCGGTCCCCCTTCCCCCGAGGGGAAGGTATTCGGCTCGTGTTTATCGTTATCCCTGAAAAACTATTGGTATCAGTATGTTTTTGGGTATCAGCCAAGGAAACGGCTGACGCATTGACCTTCCCCTCGGGGGAAGGGGG
>JAZNJA010000216.1:0-3545 GCA_045577755.1 Eubacteriales bacterium | reverse complement strand
CGAATCCCGAAGGGATATATCGAGTGCCGCAAGGCACATATCGAGTCCCGAAGGGACATATCGACCCGGAGTTTTTGTCGATATACACCCTTCGGGTGTTCGATATGCCTCCGGCATAGGCCTTCGGCTCGATATGCCGCTCTCGCGGCTCGATATGCGCCTTTGGCGCAAGAACTCCCCGCCAAACCCAAATTTGAAATCCCATCCCCATAAAAGGAGGTCCCCATGACCTACACCCAAGCCCTTGATTTCATCCATTCCACCTGTTGGAAGGGCAGCCGCCCCGGGTTGGAGCGGACTATTGAGCTGACCGCCCGCCTGGGCAATCCCCAGAATTCCCTGAAGTTCATCCATATCGCCGGCACCAACGGCAAGGGCTCCACCTCGGCCATGCTGGCGGCCATCCTGCAAAAGGCGGGCTACAAGGTGGGACTGTACACCTCTCCCTTCATTATCCGCTTCAACGAGCGAATGCGCATCGACGGGCAGGATATCCCCGACGCCGAGCTGGCCGAGATCACCGAACACGTCAAGCCCTACGCTGAGGCCATGGCCGACACCCCCACCGAGTTTGAGCTGATCACCGCCATCGCCCTGGTGTACTTCGCCCGCCACAATTGCGACTACGTGGTCTTTGAGGTGGGCATGGGGGGACGGCTGGACTCCACCAACATCATCTCCCCCGAGACGGTAACCGCCTCGGTGATCACGGGCATCGCCATGGATCACACCGCCTTTCTGGGCGACACCCCCGAAAAGATCGCCGCGGAGAAGGCGGGCATCATCAAGGCAGGAGTCCCCGTGGTCTTTGGCGGCAACCATGCTCCCATTACCTCCGACGGTCATCCTGAGCGAAGCCGCATAGCGGCGAAGTCGAAGGATCTCCAAGGAACAGACCCGGATCCTTCGACTCCGCTTCGCTCCGCTCAGGATGACGGACAGATACTTCCCTCCCACGAGTCCTGCGCCCGCGTGATCCGCGAGAAGGCCGCCGAGGCAGGCGCGCCCTACGCCGAGACGGATCACAGCAAGCTGGCCAATATCCGCGCCGACCTTTTCGGCGCTGACTTCGACTTCGGGGAACGCAAGGATCTCCACATCTCTCTGGCGGGTCTCTACCAGCCCTACAATACCGCCACGGTGCTGACCGTCGTCGACCTGCTCCGTGAGCAGGGTCTGACGATCCCCGAGGAGGCCATCCGCGAGGGCCTTGCCTCGGTCAAATGGCCCGCCCGCTTTGAGATCCTCTCCAAAGATCCCCTCATCATCGCCGACGGCGGTCACAACCCCGAGGGCATCGACGCCGCCATCGAAAGCGTCAAGACCTACTTCAAGGACGAAAAGATCCTCCTCCTCACAGGCGTCATGGCCGACAAGGACTACGACCGCATGGTGGCCCGCATGGGTGAGGTGGCTTCCCGCGCCTTCTGCGTCCGTCCCGCCAATGACCGCGCCCTGGATCCCGCCAAGTACGCCGAGTCCTTCCGCGCCATCGGCATCCCCGCCCAGGGGTACGCCACCGTGGCCGAGGGTGTCCGCGCCGCTGCCGAGACCGCCAAACGGGAGGGGAAAGCCCTGCTCTGCCTGGGATCGCTGTATATGTACGGTGAGGTCCGCGCCGCTGTATTGGGGGAGGCAGAAGCATGACCGCACCGAACCGTGCTGCGGAAAACGCCGCCCTGACCCTCCGCTTAGCCACCCCCGAAGATGCCGAGGCTCTGGTGGCCATCTACGCACCCTACATTCGGAAGACCGCCATCACCTACGAGTACGAGATCCCCTCGGTGGCTGAGTTCGCCGAGCGCATCCGCACCTATTCGGCGAAGTACCCCTACCTGGTGGCCGAGCTGGACGGCACGCCCGTGGGCTACGCCTACGCCTGCCCCCTGGGCTCCCGCCCCGCCTTTGACTGGTCGGTGGAGGCCGCCATCTACGTCCGCGAGGACTGTAAGGGCCTGGGGATCGGCAAGGCTCTCTACCAAAAGCTGGAGGCCATTCTCCAAATCATGGGTATCCGCACCATGACCGCCGCCGTGGCCACGGTGGAGCATGAGGATCCCTACCTGACAAACGCCAGCCTCGCCTTTCATCTGCGGATGGGGTTTACCCCCGTGGGGACCTTCCACCATGCGGGGTGCAAGTTCGGGCGGTGGTATGATCTGACTTGGTTGGAGAAGCAGATCGGGGAGTATGAGGATGATCCGCTCCATCCCAAGACAGTCCATGAGGTCATGGATGAGGCATTGAATATTTTGAATGGATAAAGAAAACCGCGCTGTCCCGTTGGGGTGGCGCGGTTCTTTTCATTCCTTGATAAACGCCTCCGCTGTCATGCGGGTGCCTGTACGAAAGCCATTGATAAAGCTATCCTCGCGGATCAGCTCGATCATCTCGGCCGTCTGGCGGTTGTACTTCTCCAGGATCTCCTTTTGCTCCTCGGTCAGGCCTTGGCAGAGCTTTTCGCGATTTCCCTCGCGCAGTCGCAGGAGGTCTTGGATGTATGGACGGTTGGGGCCGTCCTTTTCGTCGGGGACGAGGCGGCCGCGGTAGAAATCCTTCAGGGTGTCGAACATATTTCTTCCTCTCTTTTTGCATTGGATGATCGTAGCCCCATTATAGCACATGGGAGGGAAAAGTTGACACGCAGTGAGTGTCAAACGGTTATTTTTAGCAATATTGTTTCAAATTTGGGTTTATCGAACTGTTTGTTTGTGCCTTGCCAGCGTTATTTGCCCTCTCACCGCTGCGCGGAGCTCCCCCAAAGGGGGAGCCTTGGGGCGGTGGAAAACACTTGTCGGGAAATGGGATTTTTGAAGTTTGGCACGAAAGGCTCCCCCTCTGGGGGAGCTCCCGCCGTAGGCGGGTGAGAGGGCAATGCCCAAGGGTCAGCACAAACCAACAACCCTATAAATCCCAATTTGCCCCTCCCAACGCCAAAACCGCGCCACCCCCAACGGGACAGCGCGGTCTTTTCTATTTTCGTGAATCACTTCACAGCGTTGCTCTTTTCCTTCTGAATAACGTCGTGAGCGCCGCCCTCCACGATGGAGGTAGCGGAGACCAGAGTCAGCACAGCCTTCTCCTGGAGCTCGGGAATGGTCAAAGCGCCGCAGTTGCACATGGTGGACTTGACCTTGGCCAGGGACATGGCCACGTTGTCCTTCAGGCTGCCGGCGTAGGGCACGTAGGAATCCACGCCCTCCTCGAAGGACAGCTTCTTGTCGCCGCCCAGGTCGTATCTCTGCCAGTTGCGGGCGCGGGCAGAGCCTTCACCCCAGTACTCCTTGTAGTAGGTACCGCCGATGGAGACCTTATTGGAGGGAGACTCGTCGAAGCGGGCGAAGTAGCGGCCCAGCATGACGAAGTCGGCACCCATGGCCAGGGACAGGGTGATGTGGTGATCGTAAACGATACCGCCGTCCGAGCAAACGGGAACGTAAATGCCCGTCTCTTCAAAATAGCGGTCTCTCTCGGCACAGACCTCGATCAGCGCAGTTGCCTGACCGCGGCCGATGCCCTTGGTCTCGCGGGTGATGCAGATGGAG
>JAZNJA010000215.1:0-9741 GCA_045577755.1 Eubacteriales bacterium | reverse complement strand
CCATAAACGATCCCCGTCCTGCCAAAGCCCCCCAGCGGGTAGACCGCCCCGCCGCCGAGCGTCCCAACACCGCCGCCGCCTCGGCGGAGGGGGGCGGGAAGGAGACGAGGAGCGAGGGGTGACCGCGCTCCCTCAAAGCATGAAGAAAACCGCGCCCCTGCCGTAATGACAGGGGCGCGGGTTTTCAGTTTAAGTCAATTCATTGCTTATTGCATGGCGGCGAGCTTGTCCAGCTGACGGATCAGACCCTCCAGCTGACGCTGGGCTGCGGTGGTCATGCGCTTGTAGCGGGAGATAGCATCGTTCTCGCCCTTGTCCACAAGCTGCTGGAAGCCCTGATGGAAGGAACCCATGGAGTGGGAGTAGACGAAGCCCGCGTCAATGCGGATGTTGTCCACGATAAGATCCATCATGATGGCGGACTGGGGATCCTGGGCAAGCTTGGTACGAAGGGTGGTCTCGTAGTATACGGGACGGACGGTGCGGTAGCTCGCCGAGGACATGGCCTCCAGCACGGCGCTGAGCATATCGGCGCGCTCAGAGTTCACCGTGTTGGGGAAGCAGGCGATGGTGAAGCCATCGTGCATCTGGCTGTAATAGGTCTTCTGATCCTCGCTGTACTTGGGAATGGGCACTACACCGTATTCCTGCTCCATGTTACGAATGAGGGCGTTTTCCAGGAGCTGGATGCAGAGAGTTCCCATAGCGGCGTAGCCGCCGGAGAAAACCGACAGAACGGTATTCTCGCTCTGTACGTCATCATGCTCAATGTAGGCGGCATCGCCGTTACTGTAGTAGAGCTTCAGCACCTTCTCGGCCATGTCGTGGAGCTTGGCGGCGTCAAAGACCCATTCGTAGTCACCATCGGCGCTCTTTCGGATGATCTCTACCTCGCAGGAGGCCCAGTAAGGGTCTACGTAAATGAAATCGTTGCTGACGAAGCCGTAGATGTCTCCCGTCTTGTCCTGCTGGGCGTTGCCGTTGTCCTGGTGGAACAGGGGGACGAGGGAGGCCTGCTTGTCCAGAGTCCAGGTTCCGTTTTCTACATACTCATAGAGGTAGGTCTGGTTGGCGTTCTTGAACAGATCCTTGTTGAAGACGGTCACGTAGGTACGGCGGTACAGGGACAGCACCATAGCGCCCGTGACACCGAAGGTGATGTCGTTGTAGGTCACCACGTCGGTGAAGCTCTGATTCCACCAGGGCTTCTCAAAGTCCAGGTACTCGGTGTTGCGGAGGTTGTAGAAGTAGTTGCCCGTGAACTTGGGGGCGGCGCGCCAGCACAGCTCCACCATCACGTCGTAGTCGGTGTTGCCGCCGCTTACAGCGGTGACGACCTTGTCGATGGGGGTCTCCTCCTGAATGACCTCGATCTCAACGCCCAGCCGCTCCTCCACGGCCTTGTTGCGCTCGTAGATGGCGTCCTCTACGGCGTCGCCGGTCAGCTCGTCGTAGTCCATGGCGTTGACGCTGATGAAGGTGATCTTCTCGCCCTTGTAGTTCAGATCGGCGGGCAGCTCGTCGGCGGGGATGGTGTCCTCACCCTCCTCGGCGGAGGTGGTCTGAGAAGGCTTGGTATCGTCGGGTTCGTCAGCCTCACCGCAGGCGGCCAGAGCGGGCAGCAGCATGAGGGAGGCCAAAAGGATTGCGAGGGTACGCTTCATTCGGTTCATGGCGATTCTCCTTTATAGAATTATTCATATCATTGTAACACGGAAATGCTTCCGTGTCAAGTGGGAAGCGAGGATCGGTTGCAAAAAACGTATTTGACGGGATATTTCAGTCAAAAGAGAACCCCGCCCAAACGGACGGGGTATCGCTCATTTGCGCTTGCTTACAATATAATGAACGTAATTCTCCAGATCCCGCATCTCGGCCTCCGAGAAGGTGGCGATGACCGCCAAAAGCTCGGCGGGGAGCAGGGAAGCCTCGGCGGGGGAGGGGGTGCCGAGGAGTTGATCGACCGAGACGCCAAAAAATTCCGCGATCTGAGGGAGGTACTTCGTATAGGAATGGATGCGTCCCGCCTTCCAGTCGGTGATGCGGTTCTTTCCGATCCCCAAATGATCTGCCAGATCCTTTTGAGACTTGTTCTGCTTTTCAAGAAGGTCACAAATTCTATCAATGGTGCTCAAAATAAGTACTCCTTTCTTGTGGAAAATGGAGAAGTTTCAAAAAAGAGTGCGAAACTATTGACAGTACTGAAAATTAGTGCTATAATATACCCATCCCAACCAAGGAGGTAACATTATGGACAACATCCTCGAAAAACTCTGGTACGGCAACGTCGCCCCGTGGGAGCAGAGCAACCGCCTCGACCGAGAATACAAGGAGCTGACAGAACTCCTGTGCCGCAACCGCGACCGCCTCACAGAGGGGCTGACCGAGGCGCAGAAGGAGCTGCTGGATAAGTACGACGAATGCCAAAACGAGTTGAGTGCCAAGACCGAAAAGAACGCCTTCGTGCAGGGCTTCTGCCTCGGTATGCGGCTCCTCGCGGCGGCGACCTATACGCAAACGGGGGAGTGATGCCCCCGTTTTTGCGTGGTATGCTCCTGTAAGCCTCTCCCTCCGGGAGAGGTGTCAGCGGCGAAGCCGCTGACGGAGAGGGCTTACATCGGGGTGCCCTCTCAGTCGCCCGCTGCAAGCAGCAGGCGACAGCTCCCCCAAAGGGGGAGCCTGTTGTGGAAGATTACTTCAGCATCCCTTTCAGCGTGCCCTCGGCAGAAGCCAGAGCCTCACCGATCTTGGAGGCGTCCTGACCGCCGGCCATGGCGTTGTCGGGACGTCCGCCGCCCTTACCGCCGGTCACAGCGGCAACGGCACCCACCAGCTTACCGGCGTGAGCGCCGTGAGCCACGGCCTCCTTACCGGCGGCGGCCACGAAGTTCAGCTTGCCGCCCGCGGTGACAGCCAGGATAATGACGGCGTCGGGGTTCTTTTCCTTGATCTGGTCGTTCATGGTGCGGGCCACGTCCGCGGTCACACCCTCCAGGTTGGCGGTGATGAGACGGACAGAGCCGACGGCGACGGCACCCTTCACCAGATCGTCCACGCGGGAGGCGGCGATCTTGGCGTTGAGGGCGTCGATCTCCTTGTGAGCGGCGTTCAGCTCGCCCTGGAGCTGGGTAGCCTTGGAAGCGATGTCGGCGGGGTTGTTCACCTTCAGCTTCTCGGCGGTGGCGTGGATGAGGGCATCCTTCTGACCCAGCAGAGCCAGCACGCCGGTACCCGTCACGGCCTCGATACGGCGCACACCGGCGGCCACCGAGGACTCGGAGATAATCTTGAAGAGACCGATCTTACCGGTGTTGTCTACGTGAGTACCGCCGCACAGCTCGATGGAGCTGGAGCCCATGCGGACCACGCGGACGGTCTTGCCGTACTTCTCACCGAACAGAGCCATAGCCCCCAAAGCCTTGGCCTCGTCGATGCCCATTTCGGTCATGGAGCCTGCATTGGCCTGCAGGATCTCGTTATTGACGTGTGCCTCAACGGCGGCGATCTCCTCGGCAGTCATGGCGGCGAAGTGGGTGAAGTCGAAGCGGCAGACGGTGTCGGATACGTAAGAGCCTGCCTGCTCAACATGATTGCCCAGCACGTGGCGGAGGGCGTTCTGGAGCAGGTGAGCGGCGGAGTGGTTGCGCATGATGGCCAGACGGCGGGGAACCTCTACGAGAACCGTGACGGAGTCGCCCACCTTCAGGGTGCCGTTTTGAACGGTAGCCAGATGGATGTATACGCCGTCGGACTTCTGGGTGTCGTTGATGCGGACACGCAGACCGTCAACGGTGCCATCCAAAATGACACCCATATCACCGATCTGACCGCCGCCCTCGCCGTAGCAGGGGGTCTTGTCCAGAATCACGGTGACGTCGCCCTCGGAGACCTCGTCCACAGACATCTCGTCCACGATCAAAGCAATGACCTTGGCCTCGGCGTCAAAGCGGTCGTAGCCCACGAACTCGGTCTTGGGCAGATCGGCCAGCAGGGTCTTGGAGGCATTGCTCCAACCGCTGATATTGGCGCGTGCGGTGCGTGCGCGGACCTTCTGCTCCTGCATCAGCTCCACGAAGCGGTCGTTATCGTAGGTCATGCCTGCCTCCTCCAGGATCTCACGGGTGAGGTCGATGGGGAAGCCGAAGGTATCGTACAGCTTGAAGGCATCCTCGCCCGAGACCTCGGTCTTGCCCTCGGCGCGGGCGGTGTCGATGACGCTGTTCAGGATGGACAGACCCGCGTCGATGGTGGCGTCGAATCTCTCCTCCTCCAGGGTCAGCACCTTGAGGATGTAGTCGTACTTCTCGGACAGCTCGGGGTAAGCGCCGCAGTTCTGCTCCATGGCCACCTTGCACAGGTCGGTCAGGAAGGGATGGTCGATGCCCAGAAGCTTACCGTGACGGCAAGCGCGGCGGATGATGCGGCGCAGGACGTAGCCGCGGCCCTCGTTGGAGGGAATGACGCCGTCGGCGATCATGAACATAGCCGACTTGATGTGGTCGGTGCACACACGGATGGAAATATCGTTGTTCTTGTCGGCGCCGTACTCCTTGCCGGCGATGGCGCTGACGGTGTCCAGGATTTTGCGGTTGGTGTCCACCAGGAACATATTGTCCACGTCCTGCATGACGCAGGCCAGACGCTCCAGACCCATACCCGTGTCGATGTTCTTCTGAGCCAGCTCGGTGTAGTTGCCGTTGCCGTCGTTGTTGAACTGGGAGAAGACGTTGTTCCAGATCTCCATGAAGCGGTCGCAGTCACAGCCGGGCTTACAGTCGGGAGAGCCGCAGCCGCGAGCCTCGCCGCGGTCGAAGTAGATCTCGGAGCAGGGGCCGCAGGGTCCGGAGCCATGCTCCCAGAAGTTGTCGGCCTTGCCCAGACGGACGATGCGCTCGGCGGGAACGCCCACGACGTCAGCCCACAGGTGGTAGGCCTCCTCGTCCTTCTCGTAGATGGAGGGCCACAGAAGGTTCTCGGGGATCTCCAGAGTTACGGTCAGGAACTCCCATGCCCACGGAATGGCCTCATTCTTGAAGTAGTCTCCGAAAGAGAAGTTGCCCAGCATCTCGAAGAAGGTGCCGTGGCGGGCGGTGTGGCCCACGCGCTCCAGGTCGGGGGTACGGATGCACTTCTGGCAGGTGCAGACGCGGTTGCGGGGAGGAATCTCCTCGCCCGTGAAGAACTTCTTCATGGGTGCCATACCCGAGTTGATGAGCAGGAGGGAGGGATCGTTATGGGGAACCAGGGGGTAGGAGGGGAGACGAAGGTGGCCCTTCGACTCGAAGAATGCGAGATACTTCTCGCGCAGATCGTTAAGAGATGTCCACTGCATGATGGTGTTGCCTTTCTTTTTATGTTTGATAATTGTTTTTCCTTTTAAGGCTCTCCCTCTGGGAGAGCTCCCGCCGAAGGCGGGTGAGAGGGCTGCTTGTTTGAGGCTCTCCCTCCGGGAGAGCTCCCGCGAAGCGGGTGAGAGGGCTGCTTGTTTCAGGCTCTCCCTCCGGGAGAGCTCCCGCCGAAGGCGGGTGAGAGGGCTGCTTGTTTCAGACTCTCCCTCCGGAAGAGCTCCCGCCAAAGGCGGGTGAGAGGGCTGCTTGTTTCAGGCTCTCCCTCCGGGAGAGCTCCCGCCGAAGGCGGGTGAGAGGGCTACTTGCCAACAGAATTGCCCTCTCCGTCACGCCCGTTGGGCGTGCCACCTCTCCCAAGGGGAGAGGCTATGGGGGTATCACCCCTCGTACAACGCCGCCCCGATGACGGTGCCGAAGCTGGAATTCTCGGGGATGATGAACCGCACCCCGAAATGGGAGGCCAGCCCCTCAAAGACCCTGCGGATGGGAGCGATGGTGGTGAGATTACCCGTCAGGACGATGTCCGAGATGCCCTTGCTCCGCGCCGCGAAGATGGACATCATGAAGATGGTCTCGGCCACCATGTTGGCGATGCCCAGAGCGATATCGTGGCTGTCGGCCATGTCGCTGAGGTTACCGAAGTTGGAGGCGGTGAGGTTGATGCTCATCTCGGGGAACTGCCCCTGCTGGGTGATGTCCTTGATGGTCAGGTCGATCTTACCGAGATCGCCACCCTCGCAGAGCTGCTCGATGTGGGCGATGGTGTCCACCCCCAGCATCTTCTTGGTCAGACCCAACAGCGTACCGCCGCCCACGCCCGTACCGCCCAGATAGTCAATGGCGGTGGTGCCGTCGGGGTTCCGCTTGGCGTGTACCAGAGCCGTACCCGTGCCCATGCTGACGATGATGGCCTCGTTAAGCCCCGACAGGTAAAGACCGCCCAGGCCTACGCCCGAGAACTCGGGGACGGATCTGCACTCAAGATTATAGATGGGGCCGGACAGGTAGGAGGAGCCTACCCCCGTGGTCATGACCCGCCAGATATCCGAAAGAGCCAGACCGTTTTCGGAGGTATACCGCCCCAGCGCGCCATAGATGGAGGTGATGGGGTCGGTCGCTCGCACGAAAAGGGGAGGCATCAGGGTGCGGCTGCCGTCGGGGGCCAGCTTGAAGCCCACGATCTTGGTGGTACTGCCGCCCACGTCGATGCCCAGGACCACCGAGCCGCTTGTATGTAGGTTCTCTGTCATGACGAAAGAACTCCTTTCCATGGAACAGGCGTGAAATGCCCAAACCTGTCCATTATTCATACAGATAAAATATTATACCACACTATTGCAAAAAAATCAAGAATGTGTTATACTAATATCAGCAAAAAAATCGAGTTTTTTTGTGCTTTTGTGCGAAAAACACCATCTTACCATATTAGGAGGCGTTCCATGTCCAAGTCCATCTCCGAGATCGACAAGAACTTAGCCGTTGAAACGGTGGCGAATCTCCCCGTTCAGTTCGTAAACGTCCTTGACGAGCCCTTCGCCCTCTACGGTCTCTGCGACCCCCATGACGGCGGGGCCTTCCACCGCGTCCCCCAAGAGGTGGCCGACGCTACCAACGAAGGGGTGAAGTGGCTCAACCTCCACACCTCGGGCGGCCGCGTCCGCTTCAAGACCGACTCCCCCCACCTGGCGGTGAAGGTCAAGCTCTCGGGGGTGGGCCTCATGCCCCACATGACTTTGGTGGGCACCGCGGGCCTGGACGTTTATCTGGGCTATGACGGTGAGTACCGCTACTACGGCTCCTGCATGACCGAGGGAGGCAACGACGCCGCCATTAAGATGACCGAAAACAAGGGGTATACCAATATGGTCTGGCTCCCCGTGGAGGGCTCCGCCGGAGGCGGCATGAAGGACGTCCTTCTCAACCTCCCCCTCTACGGCGGCATCGACGAGCTGTGGCTGGGCCTGACCCCCGGCTCCAAGGTGGAGGCCGCCGACCCTTACCGCGACCTGCCCCCTACGGTCTACTACGGCTCCTCCATCACCCAGGGCGGCTGTGCCTCGAGACCGGGGAACAACTACCCGAACATCCTCTCCCGCAAGTACAACGTGGACTTCCGCAATCTCGGCTTCTCGGGCAGTGCCCGCGGCGAGCAGGCTATCTCCGACTACATCGCGAGCCAGCCCATGTCGGCCTTCGTCTACGCCTACGACCACAACGCTCCTACCGTGGAGCATCTGGCCGCCACCCACGAGCCTATGTACCGGAATATCCGCGCCTCCCACCCCGACGTCCCCGTCATCTTCATCACCCGCCCCGGCATCCGCTACAACCCCGAGGAGGTAGCCCGCCGCGAGGTGGTCAAGGCCACCTATGAGAACGCCAAGGCCAGAGGGGAGAAGGTCTACTTCGTGGACGGCGAGACCATCTTCGCCATCTTCGGCGGCGACGGCGGAAGCGTGGACGGCTGTCACCCCAACGACCTGGGCTTTGCCTGCGTGGCGGCGGCTCTCGACCCGATTTTTGCCAAAATATACGGCGAAAAGTAATAAAAAGTAGAAATAACAACCAATTGTTAATACAAAATCGAAAGGAAACCGCGCTTTTGGCGTACAAAGATCATGAACCATCAGAATCCCCCCATCCAAATTATCAAGGATAAAGAGCTGTACGTCTTCGACATGGACGGCACCATCTACCTGGGCAAGATCGTCTTCGGCTTCGCCATCCGCTTCATCGAGAACCTCCGCGCCGCGGGCAAGCGGGTGCTGTTCTTCACCAACAACGCCTCCCGCTCCACCGACGTCTACCTGGAAAAGCTCACCCGCCTGGGCTTCTCCCCCACGGCGGACGAGATCATGTCCTCCGCCGACGTGACGGTGGCTTACCTCAACACCTACCATAAGGATCAGACCGTCTACCTCATCGGCACCAAGCAGCTGGAGTCCCAGTTCCGCGCGGGGGGCATTAACCTCGCCACGGGGAAGGAGGACAAGGTGGACGTGGTGGTCTCCAGCTTTGACACTGAGCTCACCTACGAAAAGCTGGACGACGGCTGCCGCCTCATCCGAAACGGTGCTGCCTACCTCTGCACCCACCCCGATTTCAACTGCCCCACCGACACAGGCTTCATGCCCGACAGCGGTGCCATCGCCGCCCTCATCACCGCCTCCACGGGGGTCACTCCCCGCTACCTGGGCAAGCCCTACCCCGAGGTGGTGGAGATGATCGAGCGGGTCACGGGCATCCCCCGCGACAAGACCTGCATCTTCGGCGACCGCCTCTATACCGACATCGCCCTGGGCGCTAAGAACGGCGTCACCTCCATCCTCGTCCTGACGGGTGAGGGAACCCTTGATGAGGCCATGGAGCTGCCCGAGGGGGAGAAGCCTGCCTTCATTTTTCCGTCCCTCGCGGAGGTGGACGAGGCGGTTTTCGGATGATGTGGAAAAAAGTCTGGGCCGTAAAGACTGAGATCAACGGCCGCCCCGTCCCCCACGGCCTGCCCAAGGAAGAGCTGTACGGTCTCCTGGCGTCTGACAGCATGACCGACTTCGTGCCGGCCTGCGAGGCCCTCTCGGCCCTCTCCGACGAGGAGGCCTGCGACCGCCTGGGCGCCTACCTGACCCACCCCGACAAGTACCGCCGCCTGGCCGTCCTGAAGGTCATCTTCCGCAACCCCCATGCGGTCAAGTATCTCCCCGCCCTGGAGGAGGCCGTATCCAGCGAGCATATCCTGTTCGCCGAGAACGGCCTCCGCGTGGCCTATGAGTGCCGTATGCCCGTGCCCGATCCGGTGATCCTGGCCGCCACCCGCCGCCACCTCGGGGAGCTGTTCTCCCTCCATGCCCTGGATCTGGTGTCGGTCAGCGAGGAGAACTACCGGGCGCTGACCGAGATCCTGCCCCAATGCGTGACCTCCCTCCAGCAGGAGATCCTGGCGGATATCCTTGCCCGAAGGTATGCGGATGCCCATGCTCCCGCGCTGTTCGAGCTGTTCTCCGCGTCGCCGTATCCCAAGACCAGGCTACAGGCTGTCGGATTGGGCCTGCGCTTCGGCTTCGATCTCGCCGCCCTGCAAAAGGACCCCGACGGCCATGTGCGGAAGGCCGCCTTGCGTGATTCTGCAAAGGAAACTCCCGGCACATAAAGGAGAGATTCACCAAAACACACCCACGAAAATCTGGCGAATTTACCACTTTACAGGGTGGATATCGCGTGATATAATAGTGTCATACCGATCCCCACCCGAAAGGAGACCCTACCGTGAATAAGAAACTTCTGCTGGGCATTTTCACTTGCCTCCTGCTTCTGACCCTGGGACTTCTGACCGCCTGCGACGGCGGCAAGACCCCCGCCGACACCACCGCCGAGGGCACCCCCGCCCCCATCGATC
>JAZNJA010000214.1:0-2446 GCA_045577755.1 Eubacteriales bacterium | reverse complement strand
AGAACGACATGGCTACGATCCGACTTCTCCGCTATCGCAGGCGCAGAACAGGCCCAGGCAGAGAAGGAGGGTCAGGACACCCACCAGAAGAAGGGCGCGGGAGAGCTTGTTTTTCATGATCTCGGTTCCTTTCAGATGATTAGTCGGGAGTCAGGGTCAGCACTCTGCAATGTCCGTCACAGGCGATGTCGGTGATGTACTGGGGGGTGCCGTTGGGGAACAGATCCTCGTGGTCGAAGTGGACGTGGCCCGCGATGACCACGTCGGGGGCGAGATCGGACTCCACCGCCACGGCGTTATAGAAGGCCATGGTGGCGGGATCGTCCGCGCCAAATGCCCCCTCGCCGATGGTCAGCTCCTGCCGCCAGACCCGCACCGTGTCCTCCACCAGAGTATCGGCGTGGACGGGGACGTGGAGGGCCAGGATCAGAGCCTTGCCCGCAGTCTTGGCGCGGCGGGCGGCGGTGAAGTAGGCCTCCAGGGTCTCGGGACGGATGCGGTCCAGACCGCTGTCCACGGCGCAGACCAGGACGGTGTCGTCCTCATAGACCGCGGCGTGATCCGCGGCTCCCGATATGGCATCCACACGGGTAAGGTAGGTGGCCGCGGCGTTCTCGGTGTGGTAGTCGTCGGCGTAGCTCCAATCGTGGTTGCCCGTGATGTAGAGGACGGGGACCTTGCAGGTATCCACGCAGGACGCGAGCAGGGCCAGGTTGGCCTCCGAGGGGAAATCGATGATATCCCCCGTCATGAGGATGAGGTCGGCGGATATCTCCTCGCCGTAACGGATCAAGGCGGGGAGGGCGGCCTCGGAGGGGTAGGGCCTACCGCCCCCGAACAGGCCTTGGCGGGGCGGGATGTAGTCACGGCGGACAGGCTCCATGGCGGCCTTCTCTGCCTCGTCCAGGGCGCAGGCGTGGAGGTCGGTGAAATGGAGGATCTTGAAGTCACGCTTCAGTCCCTTGACGGGGACGGCGGTGAAGATAGGCTTGGGGGTGGGGAAAAGTGTCATCATCAGAATTCTCTCCACTCCCCCGTGACATCATCGTCCTCGGGAATGACGGATAGTCCTGCTCCTACGGCGGCATCATGGATCAGAGCGCAGATGCTCTCCCGCTCGTCGGTCTCCAGCATTTCATAATCGGTCTTCTCGTTGAGCTTGTTCAAGGCCAGCACCACCTTTTTGACGGCAGACATAATCTTCTTGTCTCGCCCGGCTCCCACAGGAGCATCGATGGAGGCGATCTCCGCGGCATAGGCATCCAGATGGTCGGCGCACTTTTGGATGTGCTTATCGGTATAGCTTCCCTCGCCCTCGGCAGACCAAGAGCGATAATATGCCAGCATGGGGGCTGTTACCTCTGCCTCACGGCGGGCGATGAATTCTTGGGCGGTCATAAAGCTACCTCACTTTTCAATACAGATCACAGGTATTCGTCCTTCAGCTCGCTGATCTCGGCCATCCACAGGGTGCTGACCGCATCCGAGGGCATGGCCCATCCGCCTCTGGGGGACACGCCGACCTCGAACACGGCGGGGCCGTCGGGGAGGCAGGAGCGCTTGAACTGCTGGGTAAAGAAGCGGCGGTGGAAGGTCTCCAGCCACTTCAGTATGGTGGCGTCGTCGTAGGTCTCACCCAGGGCGTACTGTGCCATGCGGAAGAGCTTGGCGGGGGTGAAGCCGTAGCGCAGGAGGTGGTAGAGGAAGAAGTCGTGGAGCTCGTAGGGGCCCACCAGATCCTCAGTCTTCTGGGCGATCTTGCCGCTTTCGTCGGCGGGGAGCAGCTCGGGGCTGACGGGGGTGCCGAGAATATCGTACAGGGCCTCGGCCAGCTTGGCGTTGCCCTTCTCCATCTCGGAAGCGGCGCAGTAGGCGGTCAGCTCACGGACCAGAGTCTTGGGAACGCCGCCGTTGACGCTGTACATGGACATATGGTCGCCGTTGTAGGTGGCCCAGCCCAGAGCCAGCTCGGAGAGATCCCCGGTACCGATGACCATACCGCCCTCGTCGTTGGCGATATCCATGATGACCTGGGTGCGCTCGCGGGCCTGGGCGTTCTCGTAGGTCACGTCGCGGACAGCGGGGTCGTGGCCGATGTCCTTGAAGTGCTGATTCACCGAATCAAAGATGTTGACGGTGCGGAAGTCCACTCCCAGCTCCTCGCAGAGGACCGTGGCGTTGGTTTTGGTGCGGACCGTGGTGCCGAAGCAGGGCATGGTCACGGCGATGATGTCGGTGCGGGGTCTGCCCAGAAGATCCATGGCGCGGACCATGACCAGGAGGGCCAGGGTGGAGTCCAGGCCGCCCGAGATGCCCAGGACGAGCTTCTTGGCCCAGGCGGCGGTGACACGCTTCGCGAGACCCTTTGCCTGGATGGTCAGGATGCGCCCACAGTGGGCGGGACGGAGGGCGGGATCGGCGGGGAGGAAGGGGTGGGGATTCATGG
>JAZNJA010000213.1:0-2504 GCA_045577755.1 Eubacteriales bacterium | reverse complement strand
GCATATAGCCCACCGTCCCGTCGAGGCTCTCGTCGGGGGGCGTGGGATCCATGGTGGAGCGGGCGATCAGGAAGCTCCCCACCGCCAGAGCGGGGGTGAGGATCAGCACCGCCAGCACGAGAAGGACGGCGGGGACGGCGCGGCGGGGAGCGGGTGCGGGGGCATCCGTGGGGATCATGGCGGGCCCTGCGGCCTGCCGAGCCTTCCCCACGCGGGCGATCTCGGCGGTATCCAGGCGGTCGCGGATCTCGTTGTAGTTCAGGTCCAGCCCCATCCCCTCCTCGCAGGTATGGCGGAGGGACTCCTCGGGGGTGGGCTTGGGGGATTTCTTATGTTTCACAGCCAGGCATCTCCTTTCTGCTTGCGGAAGCGTTGGATGGCGCGGTGGTAGCGGGTCTTGACGGTACCCGTCTTCAGCCCCAGCCGCGCGGCGATTTCGGGAAAGCTCTCCCCGCAGACGGCGTGGGACAATACGATCTCGGCGGCCTCGTCCCCCACCGCGGCGCAAAGGTCGTCGGTCAAGGCGCGGTAGCGGGCATGGGCGGTGATATCCCCGTCGGGGTCGGGGATGAGGGTCAGGGGATCGGTGTCCCCATCGGGGGAGGTCAGCTCGGTCAGTCCCCTTTCGCGGCGGTTTTTCGCCCGCAAAAAGTCCAGGGCGGCGCGGCGGGCGGACTGGGTCAGGTAGGCGCGGAGGGAGTCGATCTCCTCTACGTAGGGGGAGCGCTGAAAAAAGCTGATAAAGACGTCGTTGGTCACGCTCTGAATGTCGGCATCCTGCTCCAGATACCGCCCGCAGACAAAGGCCACCGACCTCGCGTAGGTGTTGTATATGACCTCAAAAGCACGATCCACGGCCCCCGCGTCCCCCGAACCCAGGGCGTGGGTCAGGGTCTCCAGGAGCGTGTGATCGTCGGGAACTTGTCGGGGCATCGCCGGGCCTCCTTTGCTTGAAAGTACTTTCACACATAGAGACGCCGAAAAGGACCAAACCGTTTCACGCCTCGGATATATTTTTCATGAAGATTCTGCCTTTCATTCTTTGTATGGCGGAAAGGACGAGCTCGCTGCAAGGATATGGGGGCAGGGGATAGACCCCGGAGACATTTGAGCGGATCAGATGGTCTCAAGGTCGAGCCAAATGAATCTCGGGTGATAGCAGTAGGGAGTGTTGTTACCGTTCCACACGTTGGTGTTATAGCTGACCAGCAAACGGCTCCCCTCCGACAGATGGGGATGAGCCTTGGCGTTATACGTATACACCCGATCCTCTTTGCCGTCCGCGTCCAATACCTCCTCCCCCGCCTCGGGGGCGCGGTAGAAGCGGACGGTCTCACCAAAGGGCCCGTAGGGAGTGTCGCCGATGGCGTAGGCGATATCACCCGAAACACATTGATCCATGAACACGGCGATGTATTTCCCCGCCTTCGGGCCGACGGGAATGGGCGTCACGCTGTATTCGCGGGAGATGCCCCGAAGCACGGCGGCGGCATCGGAAATACTCTCGCTCCATCCGTTTCCGTCATAGTATCTCAGCTTGGAAAAATCGGGGAAATCCTCGGCCTTGATACGGGAAACGTAGCCCCTGTAATCGCGGCCGCCGCCGTAGATGTAAATATATCCGTCGGGGTCGGGCGCGCCCGCTTCCTTGGTATTGACGTGGACGGCATAGCCGTAGTCAACGTCCAGCTCCCCCTTTTGGGTCAGCATACAGAGCTGAGGGATGGGTTCGATGAGGGAATAATGCTCATAATCGGGGTCACCGTCCACGATGGGGAACACGGCCATGTCCACCCTGTCATTGACGAGCCCGATGGGGGTATAGCAGAACAGGTACAGCGTATCCCCCAGCACAAGACCGTCCGTGAACCATTTCACCTTACCCACAAGATTTTTCTTATCGTTATCATCGAGATCCTGCAGGTCAAGGGTGCAGCTGCCGCCCTTGCCCCAGACGAATCTGCGCCGCGCGGCATCGGGCTTGCTTCCCTCGAGGATGGCGGAGGTGTGGTTGGGCATAGCCTCCCGCACGGCCTTTCTTCCGTCCTCAATCGTCGTACCGAACAGGGTATCGCTGAAAATGAAAAAGGTCTTGGTGCGGTCGGTGGCACTCCCGAGGGCATCGTTTCCGTCCAGCGAAAAGGAGAAAATGCCGTCGGCGCCGATCCACGCGGTCTCGGTCTGACCGTACCGCTCAAAAAGTTTGCTCCATTCATCCGCTACCTCCACCTTAACGGTAGGCTCGATGCGGGTACCGTCCTTCATTGTTTCGTCCATATCATTCATCGGCGAAGCTTGATGAGGCTTCGTTTTTCTCCTTTACATATTTTTTGATCCGGGCGATTGTAAAATGCTTCAAATTGGGGTTTGTCGGTGGGTTCTTGCGCCAAAGGCGCATATCGAGCCGCGAAAGCGGCATATCGAGCCGAAGGCCCATGCCGGAGGCATATCGAACACCCGAAGGGTGTATATCGACAAAAACTCCGGGTCGATATGTCCCTTCG
>JAZNJA010000212.1:0-2336 GCA_045577755.1 Eubacteriales bacterium | reverse complement strand
GCATATCGAATCCCGAAGGGATATATCGAGTGCCGCAAGGCACATATCGAGTCCCGAAGGGACATATCGACTCAGAGTTTTTGTCGATATACACCCTTCGGGTGTTCGATATGCCTCCGGCATAGGCCTTCGGCTCGATATTCCGCTTTCGCGGCTCGATATGCGCCCGTAGGGCGCAAGAACTCACCGATAAACCCAAATTTGAAAGATCCTCAACCAACCATTCTCCACAGACAAGGAGCAACGACATGAAAAAGAGCATCAAGATCCTGGCCATCGGCAACAGCTTTTCGGTAGACGGCATGGAGTACCTCTGGCATACCCTCCGCGCGGGGGGCGTGGAGGAGGTGATCCTGGGGAACCTGGCCATTGGGGGCTGTCCCGTTTCCCTCCACGCCGACAACGTCGCCTCGGGCGCGCCCGCCTACCTCTACGGCAAGAACACCGACGGCGCATGGGTGTGGGAGTCGGAGCAGACCTTCTCCCGCGGCCTCCTGGACGAGGCGTGGGACATCATCACCCTCCAGCAAGCCAGCCACGACAGCGGCCTCCCCGAGACCTACGCCCGTCAAAACGAGGTCATCGACTACGTGGGCGCCCATAAGCGCAACCCCGACGCGGTGATGTACTGGCACATGACCTGGGCCTACCAGGGGGACAGTAACCACTGGGCCTTCCCCCGCTACGGGTGCGACCAGATGACCATGTACAACGCCATTGTAAACGCCGTACAGACCCAGATCCTGCCCAACCACGCCTATGCGGGCGTGATCCCCTCGGGTGTCGCCATCCAAAGCCTCCGCGCCACCCCCGTAGGCGACACCGTCACCCGCGACGGCTTCCACCTCAGCGAAAGCCACGGCCGCTATACCGCCGCACTCACCTGGGCGCAGACCCTCTGCGGCGTGGACCCCGATACCGTGGATTGGATGCCCGAGGCCTTTGCCGACGCCATTCGCCCCGATCTCGCCTATATCCGCGAGGCGGTCAAGAAGGCGGGAACTACCCCGTTAGTGTGATCTTGCGCCCACAACTCCATAGCAAAAGCCTCCGCAGGTATCAAACCCACGGAGGCTGTTTTGTTTATGGTAAAAGCGGAATCACGGCAACTCCCGCAGAATACAGTACAGCTTCCCGAAGGCTCCCTTGTAGACCTCCACCACAGCGGGATCCCCGATCTCGGCCTCCCGATAGTCCGAGGCGGCCACGTCCAGGTCCAGCTCCCGTCCCTCCACCGTGACCGTCAGGAAGCAGCGGGTCATCTGACCCGTCGAGCGGTGCTTGTCCTTCACCGTAACGGTGTAGGCGGTGGGCTTGCTCATATCCAGCGCGCAGTTGAGATTCTGTACCGTAAAGGTCAGAATGACAAAGCTCATGATCAGCACCAGAAAAGGTAGCGCGATGCGCTCGGAGAGCCTGTCATCCTTCAATTCAATGCTCCCCTTGACCAGAAAGAACACCGTGACCCCTGCAAGCAGGAGGGACAGGATCAGGGGGACCTCCCAGAGATGCAGGAATTTGGTCGGCTCCATAAAGGTGTAGGCCGTCGCCCCCACGACGGTCGTCAGCACCTCGAACATCAACAGATAGCCATTCAGAGCGGGGCGGTAGGACAGGTAGGCCGACAGAAACAGGTAGCGGGCGCAGTAGGCGGCGTGGGCTATAAGTAGGATCGCCGACAAAAGCAAGGTCAGACGAGGGAAGGAAAGAAGGGCCCTCTGCACCATATTGATCACCGAGGCCACCGCCAATATCTGCCCCATGACCGTCGGGCGGGAGGAGTGGATAAAGGCGAAGTAAAGAACGCCCACACCCATGAGCAGGAAGGGAAGGACGAACAGGATCACCACGTCGGTTATAGCGGAGGGCAGAAGCCCCATGACGCACATGGACACGAACCCCGCGATGATGAGACCAATACCCCATCCGAAGCCCTCGTCGGACAGGAGCTTTTTGTAAAATGGGAGCTTTTTCGTGGGGTGCTTCATGATAGCCTCCTTTTCGTGGCTTTTTATCTGTTGGTTGCGTTCTACTGATTGCTTGATATAATTATTATACATCATACGTGCGGGTTTGTCAATAGGTTTCAGCTTTTTTCATGACTGTTTTTGGGGGAGCGTTTCAAATTTGGGTTTATCGAACTGTTTGACGGGAAGGGCACAAGTCGGAGGCCAAGCGGTCTTAGGAAGACAACCCAGTCAGGCAACTCCTTGGCTCACAGAACGACATGGCTACGATCCGACTTGGTTTGTCAATAGGTTTCAGCTTTTTTCATGACTGTTTTTGGGGGAGCGTTTCAAATTTGGGTTTATCGAACTGTTTGACGGGAAGGGCAC
>JAZNJA010000211.1:0-14874 GCA_045577755.1 Eubacteriales bacterium | reverse complement strand
AACCGAAGGTTCTGCACCTCCACTTGCCCGAAGGGCAAATTTCACACTCGCTTGCGAGTATTTCACATGCGCTTCAGCGCATATTTCACGCGCGCAAGCGCATTTCACTTGGGTTTAGCGCAGAGCGATAAACCCAAATTTTCAAAAATCCCCTTACATAGTTGCACCCCCATCCAAACCAAAAAAGATGACCGTACCCCCAAAGGTTCGGTCATCTTTTTTTCATTCACCTCAACAGCACTCCGCCTCCGCGCCCTTGTTCATGAGGTAGGCCAACACCGAGCGGCGGGTGACGATGCCCACGAACACGTCGCGGTCGTCCACCACGGGTACGAAGTTCTGGTCCAGGATGCGGTCCAGAAGCTCCTCCACCGACGTGGTCACACGGACGGGAGGCGTGCGGTCGGATATGATGTCGTCGATGCGAGCCTGCTCCAGCTCGTTGAGGTCCAGGCTTCCCATGCTCATGATGTTCCAGAGGAAATCGCCCTCGCTGACACTGCCCAGGTAACGGCCGTCCTTCCCCACGACGGGAATGGCGGTGTAGCCGTGGCGGCGAAGCTTATCCATGCTCTGACGGAAGCCGCTCCCCTCCACAAGGTGAGCGACGTGGCTTTTGGGGATCAGGAAAAAGGCAATATTCATGCGAAAGGCCCCTCCGAGAGCCAATGGCGCCCGCGGGCGCGGTGGTGGGTGAACGGTCGGGTCGAGGGCAGCGGCGTGTCGGGGAACGGGTCGGCTCAGTCAGCGCTGTTTCCGGTACCCGTTTCGGTGTCGGTCTCAGCATCCCCCGCGGCCAGGTGGGCGTCATCGTAGCTCATGAGCTTGGAAAACACCGAGCCGCCCAGCAGCATGGTCAGGTCGGTCCCCTCGGGGTTGGCGTAGTAGTAGCCGTACTTGTCGGTATCGCCCAGGGTGAGGGTGAAGGTCCTCTCCGCCTCCTCGCCGCTGACCGTTTTCTTGTAGATCACGGTCATGACCGTGGTATTTTCGTGGAGACCGTACTCGGGGAGATCCTCCCGGTCCACGCTGTAGCAAACCAGGTAGTCCATGTCTCCCACCAGGCGGTCCAGGCTGTCGGCCAGGTCGGAGGCCACCATCACAGGGGGCTCGCCGTTGACCGATCTCTGCCAGATCTCCTCTCCTGCCTCGGACAGAAGGCGGGTAGCGACCACCGTCCGATCCCCTCGGGTCATGGTCAGGGAGACCAACGTCTCGGGCTCGAAGGCGGGCAGATCATCAAAGGAGACCATGGACCGCACCTCAACCTCAAAGTCCTCGTAAAAATCCCCGCTGACCAGGTAAACGGTGGTGGGATCGCCGTTCTTGTACAGGCAGTACGTTCCATTATATGTGTTGTACGCCCCGATACAGAACGACTGCGCCCCGCCCGCCGCGTCGGTAAAGGAGACACGCTTGACGGGGGAATCCAGACCGAACTCGGCCAGTTGGGCATCGGTGACGTCGCGAATGACGCTGACCGCGGCCATGGTGGCCAGGGTGGAGGAATAGTTGTAGAAGACGGAGGAGGACAGGGGAATGGTGCTGTCCCCGCTCCAACTCCAGGCAGAGCCGTCTGCCGAGCGGGTGTAGGACCACAGCTCAGCCTCCCCGTCGCCCGCGGCATCGTAGGTGAAGGACAGGGCGGTCAGGCCGTCCTCGGTAACCGTGAAGAGAGGCGCGGAGGCATCCGCCGCCTCGGTCTCGGTCCCGTCCTCCTCCCCGTCGGGGAAAACCAGACCCGCCACGGCATAGCCGACACACAGCAGGACCAGCACCCCCGCGAGGATGAGCAGATTGCGAAGCTTCTTATCCATACAGCTTTCTTACCGTCTCTTTCTCCGGACCCAGATGACGATACCCGTCGTCAGAAGCCCCAGGGGCAGGACCAGGATGATGACGGCGGCGATGAGCAGGGTGGACGCCACCGTCAGGCCTGTCAGGGACTCGCCCGACATATTGACGCCGCCCAGGGACTCAAAGACCGAGGAGAAGGCCTCGCTCATGAAGCTGAGGGTCGCGCCGAAGTAGTAGTAGTTCCCGCCCGAGGTTGCCTCGGCACAGGCGTCGGTAAAGGCCTCGGTGGAGGCATACCAGGTCAGGTCGGCGGTCTTGGCTGTGCCGTCGGCGGCAGTAACGCTCTTGGTGGCGGCTACGGCCACGCAGAGCTGACCCGCCTCGCTGAGGGTCACCGAGGTATCGGCCACGGCCACGCGGGTAGCGGTCTTGGAGGTGGTGAACAGGGGGGTGACCGTCACCCCGGCGGGCAGAGTCGAGGCCACGGTGATGGCGTGGGACTTGGGCATACGGGGCTTATAGTTACTGGAGCTGACGTAGGCCACGGCGCCATGCTCGGTGCTGACCGAGGGCACCAGGGTATACTGAGAACCCGAAATGTAGCTGGCGTCTCCCTCGGCGACCATGCCCACCTCGGCGGACAGACCGAAGAGCGCGACAACGCTCTGGAGGTTTGGGCAGGACTCCGCAAGCTCGGGAGAGGTGGTCAGCATCAGGGATCCGCCGGCGTGGACGTAATCCGAGAGCAGAGCGGCCTCATGGGCGGAGATATCGCTCTTGGGCGCGAAGAGGATCACGCAGTTGGCGTCCTCAGGTACGCGGGCGGCCACCTGGAGATTCAGCTCCTCCACGTCCATGTTCATGGAATCCAGGAGTTCGGAGAGGGTCTCGGAGGGGGCGGTGTCTCCGTGGCCGGTCAGCAGGTAGGCGTGGGGAATGAAGGGCTTGGTGACGAAGTCCAGAGCCGAGGTGATCTGTGCCTCTCCGAAGAAGTGGATGGCGGTCTCGTACTGGGTGATGTCCACGCCCGCGTTGGTGTAGCAGTAGTTGTAGATCTCGCTGAACTCGTCCGCGCTCATCATCTGCTCATTACCCGAGTAGAGATACTGGGTGACGAAGGCGTTGGTGTAGTAGTACATATCGTCGGCATCCACCACGGTATGGCGAAGGGAGGACTCCACGATCATACTGTAGGGAGCCAGGGTGGTCTCGGTGTACTTGGCAGTAAAGGTGGGCTCAGCCAGAGGATCCACCACCTTGACCGTGATATGCTTCCCTGCCTCGGCGTAGCGGGTCAGGAGCAGGTCGATCTGCTCGTCCACGATGCCGTCCTCGCAGAGCCAGTAGACCGTAACGTCCTCGGTCATCCCGGAAACGAACTTGGCGGTCTCGTCCGAGATCTCGGTCACGCCGAGATTGGAGGTGTCGAATCGGGTGATCTTGGCGGGAAGAGCCCCCACCAGCAGGTTGGCGACGATCAGCACCGCCAGAACCACGACACCCATGATAAAGCTGTAGGTTCCGATCTTGACAGACCGCTTCATGCGGAAAAGCGCGCTATGACTCATAGTTGTATACCTCCACAGTATCGGTCAATCCCACCGCTTCTTGTCCGCCGCCTGAACCGTCAGGAAGAGGAAGAAGACGGGATAGGACAAAAGCAGCAGCACGGAGGGAACCGAGAAAATGCCGTAGTTGATGATCTCCTGGAAATGCACGAAGGGGGACACGTACTCCAGCACGGCGGTCAGCACGCCGGCAAAGCCGTCCCGCAGGATGATGTACAGCACCGACAGGGGCAGGATCAGGGCGGCACCGGTGATGGCGGTGACGTTGAGGTTGTGGGTGGTCAGGAAGGCAACCCCCGTAGCCAGCAGAGCCAGCACCACGAAGCCCACGTAGGAGGCGAACCCGGTGTTGGGCAGCACGTAGCCTAAGAAGGGCATGAAATAGAGGATGATGGTAGAGGCCACGCCCAGCACGGCGGCCACCACCAGGTTCTCAGTCAGGGCAGACATGAACTGGCAGACCGCGATGAGAGCGGCACCCAGCAGGAAAAAGGTCAGGACCGACACGTAGGAGGACAGGTAGTTGACCTTACCGAAGAAACCCAGAAGCAGGGGGTAGAAGCAGATCACCAGACAGGGAATGGCATAGACGGTGAGGAGGGCGAAATACTTCCCCAGCACAACCGAGGTGGTCTTCATGGGAAGGGAGAGGTAGAACATATCGGTCTTGTTTCGCTTGTCCTCGGCCATGGAGCGCATGCAGAGAACGGGGATCATGAGCAGCAACACGTACTCACCGTAGACCAGGGAATATTGGATATCGGGAGAGCCGTAGCCCAGGTTCCAGTAAAAGACCATAGCACCCACGAACATGAGCAGAACCGCCATGAAGAGGTAACCGTAGACGTTATTCATGTAGGCGCGCAGCTCGCGCTTATAGACGGCAGACATCAGTCGCTTTCCTCCTTCTTTGCGGTCGTGTGTTTCGCCTTCTTGGCGGTCAAGGAGAGGAAAATCTCCTCCAGGGACTGCTCAGAGCGCTCCATAGAGATCACGGCGTAGCGCTCGGCGGCCATGGCGAAGAAAATGTCGTCGCGCAGATCGGTATCGGCGGCGGTGGTGACCTTCAGGGTGACGGTACCCTCCTCGGCGGAAGCTGCCTCCTTGGTAACCGATGAGACACCCTCGATGGCCTTCAGCACCCGACGGACCCCCTCCTCGTCACCCTTGACGGTCATGCGTAGGGTGGTCTCGGGATTCATGCGAGCCTCCAGCTCGGCCATGTCGTCGTCGGCCACCACGCGGCCCTCGGAGAGGATGATGACGTGGTCGCAAAGCTCGGCGATCTCGGAGAGGATGTGGCTGGAGATGATGACGGTGAGCTTCTCTCCCAGCTTGCGGATGAGGGCGCGGACCTCGGTGAGCTGCTGGGGGTCCAGGCCCACGGTAGGCTCGTCCAGAATGACGATATCGGGACTGCCCAGCATGGCCTGCGCAATGCCCACGCGCTGGCGGTAGCCCTTGGAGAGGTTGCGGATCAGGCGGTCCTTCACCGAGAGAATGTCGGTGACCTGCATCGCTTCCTTGACCTGGCGGTCAAGCAGCTCCTCCGACACACCCTTGGCCTCGGCCACAAAGGTGAGATACTCAGCGGGGGTCATATCGGTAAAGAGAGGGGGCTGCTCAGGCAGATACCCGATCTGGCGCTTGGCCTCGGTGGGCTGGTCACAGATGTCGTAGCCATTGATCAGCACGGTACCCTCGGTGGGGGAGAGGCACCCCGCGATGATGTTCATGGTGGTGGATTTTCCCGCGCCGTTGGGACCCAGAAGCCCGTAGATACGGCCGTTGCGGATCTTGAAGCTGACGTTCTCCACGGCGGTGTTCTTTCCGTAGACCTTAGTCAGATTTTGTACTTCGATCAAGTTGCTTGTCCTCCGTTTCGGTGGATTTTCCGCCTCCGCGCATAGCGGTGGCTATAGTTATTTATATTATATAACATTCCCCCGGCAGTGTCAAGGGGACAGGGTGTTTTTCGGCGCTCTGCGAAAAAAGTTTACAGGCTATGACCGTTTGGAGACATCCGGGCGCGCTCAAAATTTCGTAAACTTTCGTTAAATCCCTATTCACGCATTGACAAACCGCTTGATTTGTGATATAATCACAATGAACAGTTATATTTTCTGAAAGGATTCGGGACAAATGCCAACAAAATCGGTCAAATCCACCGAAAAAAATACCTCTATCCGTGACGCTTCGTCAAGGACTTCTCATACAGATTCCCCCACCCCTCACAGAAGGGAGTTCGACGAGTTCCTCTTCCACGAGGGTACCGCCCGCCACGCCTACACCTATCTGGGCGCTCACGCCGAGCCCGACGTGGAGGGCCGGGAAAAGATCGTCTTCCGCGTCTGGGCCCCCCACGCCAAGGCTGTGTCGGTGGTGGGCTCCTTCACCGACTGGGAAAGCGGCATTCCCATGACCCGCGCCACCCAAAGCGGTATTTTCCTCCTGGCTCTCGACGGGGACAAGGTGCCCGACGGCTCTGTCTATAAGTACCGTGTCACCGCCGCCGACGGGCGGGTGCTGCTCCACGCCGACCCCTACGGCCGCGCCATGGAATGCCCCCCCGAGACCGCCACCCGCTTCTTCCGTGAAAAGCCCTTCAAGTGGCATGACCGCGGTTGGCTCCGTCAAAGGGCCAAGCGGAAAAAAGAGGGCCGCAAGTACCCCATGAACATCTACGAGGTCCACGCCGGCTCCTGGAAATACGGGGCCGACGGCAAGCCTCTTTCCTACCGCCAGCTGGCGGACGAGCTGGCCCCCTATATCAAGCAGATGGGCTTTACCCACGTGGAGCTGCTCCCCGTTATGGAGCATCCCTTCGGAGGCTCCTGGGGCTACCAGGTCTGCGGCTACTACGCCCCCACCGCCCGCTACGGCGACCCCGACGATTTCCGCGCCTTCGTGGATATCATGCACAACGCGGGCATTGGCGTCATCCTGGACTGGGTCCCCGCCCACTTCCCCAAGGATGCCCACGGCCTCTACCGCTTCGACGGCGAGCCCCTCTACGAGTACACCGACCCCACCAGGCAGGAAAACCGCGGCTGGGGCACCTGCTGCTTCGACGTGGGTAAGAACGAGGTCATCTCCTTCCTCATATCCAACGCCTACTACTGGGTGGAGGAGTTCCACGCCGACGGTCTCCGTGTGGACGCCGTAGCCTCCATGCTCTATCTCAACTACGACCGTGCCGAGGGGGAATGGAAGCCCAACAAGTTCGGCAGCTACCAGAATCTGGAGGCCGTGGCCTTCTTCCGCCGACTCAACGAGGGGCTCAGAGAGGATCACCCCGACGTCATGACCATCGCCGAGGAGTCCACCATGTGGCCCCACATCACCGACTTTACCGAGGAGGGCCTGGGCTTCACCTACAAGTGGAACATGGGCTGGATGAACGATACCCTGCGCTACGTGAAAGAGGATCCCATCTTCCGCAAGCACCACCACGGCCACCTGACCCACATCCCCTCCTACGCCTTCATCGAGAACTACGTCCTCCCCATCTCCCACGACGAGGTGGTGCATCTGAAGAAGTCCTTTTTGGACAAGATGCCCGGGGACTACTGGCGGAAGTTTGCGGGGGACCGCGTCTTCGCCGCCTGGATGATGACCCACCCCGGGGCCAAGCTCTGGTTCATGGGCTGTGAGATCGGTCAGTTCGCCGAGTGGAGCGAGACGCGCCAGCTGGACTGGCACCTGTTGGACCACGAGTATCATACCAAGCTCCAGCACTACTACGCCGTCCTGAATAACCTCTACCTCTCCACCCCCGCTCTCTGGGACGAGTTCACCGATACCCCCGAAAAGTCCTTCGAGTGGCTGGAGAAGTACGATGCAGACCGCTCTCTCATCGCCTTCCGACGGGTCTCCCGCGAAGGACGTGACGTGACGGTGGTGCTCAACTTCACCCCCATGACCCATGTGGATCACCGCATGAACGTTCCCCTGCCCGGAAAGTATCGGGAGATCTTCAACTCCGACGACCGGGAGTTCGGCGGCAGCGGGGTCCTCAACACAGGTGTCATGGAGGCCTTCCCCGTACAGGGCAACCTCCTGCACATGGTGCGGATGAACGTACCGCCCTTGGGATGCGTGATCCTGGAAAGAATTGACGAGGACGGCGAGTAACCTTCAGATACAAGTTACAAGATACAAGGATACAAGATAGACAGAAGCCATAGCATATCTTGTATCTTGTATCTGCCGAGCCTGCTCGGCCGTATCTTGTATCTCAAAAGTCCCCAAGGGGTTGAAAATATGTAAAATTATGCGGTTCTACCGCGATCATAAAAGGAGGCACCAACATGATCTTCAGAAAGAAAGAGTGCGTGGCGATGCTGCTGGCCGGCGGCCAGGGCTCCCGTCTCTACGCCCTCACCAAGAAAGTCGCCAAGCCCGCAGTACGGTTTGGCGGCAAGTACCGCATCATCGATTTCCCGCTGTCCAACTGCGTGAACTCGGGCATCGACACCGTGGGCGTGCTGACCCAGTACCAGCCCCTGGTGCTCAACGAGTACATCGGTAACGGACTGCCTTGGGATCTGGACCGCTCCTTTGGCGGTGTCAAGATCCTACCCCCCTACCAGGGTCAGAAGAGCGCCGACTGGTACAAGGGTACCGCCAACGCCATCTACCAGAACCTGGCCTTCATCAACCGCTACGACGCCGACTACGTCCTGATCCTCTCGGGCGACCACATCTACAAGATGGACTACGCCAAGATGCTGGACTTCCATAAGGCCAAGGGCGCCGACTGCACCATCGCCGTCATCGACGTCCCCATCGAGGAGGCAAGCCGCTTCGGCATCATGAGCACCAACGAAGACGGCTCCATCTACAAGTTCTCCGAGAAGCCCAAGAACCCCGACAGCACCAACGCGTCCATGGGTATCTACATCTTCAACCGCAAGAAGCTCTGCGATTACCTCATCAACGACGAGGCGGATCCCAGCTCCTCCAACGACTTCGGTAAGAACATCATCCCCAATATGCTGGCCGCCGGCGAGAAGATGTTCGCCTACCCCTTCGAGGGCTACTGGAAGGACGTCGGTACCATCTCCTCCCTGTGGGAGGCCAACATGGATCTCTTGGGCGACAAGCCCATCCTGGATCTGTCGGGCAACGACTGGCGTATCTTCGCTCGTCACTCCGCCTCGGCTCCCCAGTTCGTGGGGGCCCGCGCGTCTATCGAGAACTGCTACATCACCGAGGGCTGTGAGATCTACGGCACCGTTAAGAACTCGGTGGTGGGTCCCGGCGTCAAGATCATGGCCGGCGCTCACGTGGAGGACTGCGTCCTCATGGGTGACTGCGTGATCGAGGCGGGTGCCACCGTCCAGTACGCCATCATCGACGCTGACGTCACCGTCGGCGCGGGCGCCACCGTGGGCGCTCCCAGAAGCACGGGTGCCGAGATCGCCGTGGTCGGCGAGGGCATTACCATCACGGCAGGCGCTACGGTTGAGCCCGGCGCCATGCTGTCTGAGTAAAGGAGGACGTGAACATGACCGCAGCAGGATTGATTTTCGCCAATATCCACGACCAGAGCATCCCCGAGCTGACTCGTGTACGCTCCATGGCTTCTGTGCCCTTCGGTTGCCGCTACCGCCTCATCGACTTCACCCTGTCCAACATGGTGAATTCCGGTATCAACCGCATCGGCCTCATCACCCACCACAACTATCAGTCCCTTCTCGACCACATCGGCACGGGTAAGGACTGGGATCTGGCCCGCCGCTCGGGCGGTATCAAGCTGATCCCCCCCTACATCACCGCCTACGATCAGGGCACCCGCGTCAAGTCCCCCAGCCACCGTCTGGAGGCTCTGTTCGGCGCCAAGGAATTCATCGCACACTGCAACGAGGACTACTTCGTGCTGTCCGATTGCGACATCATCTGCAACATCGACCTCTCCGAGGTCATCGAGGCTCACGCCGCCTCGAAGGCTGACATCACCTTCGTTACCAAGCGGATGGACGCCGCCACCATGCATCTGGCCGAGCAGGTCTCCATCATCACCGCCGATGAGAACGGTGTGGTCACCGACTTCACCCGCGCTCAGCCCACCGAGGGCATGGTGAACCTCTACACCAACATCATGGTGGTCAGCCGCGAGTACCTGCTCACCATCCTGGCCAATTCCGCCGCCCACGGCCACCGCTCCTTCTTCGCCGACGTGGTGGTCCCCGCTCTGGGCAACGGCAAATTCCGCGCCTACGAGTACGACGGCTGGTACGCCTACATCGGCTCCCTGGAGGGCTACTTCGCCTCCTCCATGGACATGCTGACCCAGGAGGCCCGCGAGGGTCTGTTCGCCGTGAGAAACCGCCCCGTGCTGACCAAGGTCCGCAACTCGGCTCCCACCAAGTACAAGGAGGGCGCTGACGTCAAGAACTCCTTCATCGCCGACGGCTGTGTCATCGAGGGCACGGTGGAGAACTCCATCCTCTTCCGCGGTGTCAAGGTCGGTAAAGGCACCGTAATCAAGAACTCCATCCTCATGCAGGATACCTACACCGGCTCCGACGTGACCCTGAACTGCGTCATCACCGACAAGGACGTCACCATCCGCGACGGCCGCCACCTGTCGGGTCACGAGACCATGCCCTTCTACGTGGGCAAGGGCGGAAGCGTCTGATCCTACATACTCCCTTCCATGGGTTCCCCCGTCCGCGCGGCGGGGGAGTCCATGGGGATTTTGCGTGAAAACACGGCTTTTTCAACGTAGGGACCGGCGTCCCCGACGGTCCGCACCTCTACAGAATGCTTTTCGGACCGTCGAGGACGCCGGTCCCTACATGATTCCCTTTTCACGCGTCCCCGTGTCCCAAAAGACACGATGATCCTTTTTCTACTACAAATATTGGAGGATACATACCAATGTCTGAAAATCTCATCCCCAAGAAGATCCTCTTCGTCGGTGCCGAGGTCATGCCCTTTGCCGCTACGGGCGGCCTGGGTGACGTCATGGGCTCCCTGCCCGCCGCGCTTCGCGCCAAGTACGGTGAGGACGCCGACGTCCGCGTGATCTGCCCCCTGTACGATAAGGTCCCCGCCGCCACCGTGGAGACCATGAAGACCGAGGCTGTCTTCAACCTTCAGCTTTCGTGGCGCAACCAGTACTGCGGTATCCGCTCCCTGGTGAAGGACAACGTCACCTTCTACTTCGTGGACAACGAGTACTACTTCAAGAGAGGAGCCCTGTACGGTCACTTCGACGACGGCGAGCGCTACGCTTTCTTCTGCCGCGCCGTGCTGGAGATGATGGAGAAGCTGGACTACTACCCCGACATTCTCCACGCCAACGACTGGCAGTCCGCCCTGTCGGTGGTCTACCTCAAGACCGACTACGGCTACCGCAACGAGAAGTATGCCGCCATCAAGACGGTGTTCACGATCCACAACATCGAGTATCAGGGTCAGTATGACTTCGCCGTCTTGCAGGACGTCTTCGGCATCGGTGCCGAGCACTACACCCTCATGGCCTACGACGGCTGCATCAACCTGGCCAAGGCCGCCGTGGAGTGCGCCGACCGCGTCACTACCGTGTCTCCCACCTACGCCCAGGAGATCATGACCCCCACCTACTCCCACCGCCTCCACTTCATTCTGGCCCGTCACAGCCGCAAGGTCAGCGGTATCCTGAACGGTATCGACCAGGTCTACTACAACCCCGCCGCCGACTCCGAGATTCCCTTCACCTTCACCGCTGACGACGTAGCGGGTAAGATCAAGGATAAGCTGGCCTTCCAGAAGGAGTACGGTCTTCCCGAGGATGCCGACGCCCCCATCATGGCGGTCATTTCCCGTCTCGCCGCCCACAAGGGTGTGGACATCATCGCGGGTATGCTCCGTCACGTGCTGGAGATCCATCCCAAGGCACAGTTCGTGGTGCTGGGTACGGGCGAGGGGCAGTACGAGAGCTACTTCCGTCAGCTGGAGCGTGACTTCCCCGAGAGAGTCCGCGCCTTCATCACTTACAACCGCGCCCTGTCCAAGAAGATCTACGCCGCCGCCGATATCTTCCTCATGCCCTCCAAGTCCGAGCCCTGCGGTCTCTCCCAGATGATCGCCTGCCGCTACGGCACCGTCCCCGTGGTGCGTGAGACCGGCGGTCTGTACGACTCCATCAAGCCCTACTTTGAGGACTGCAACGGCCCCCACGGCAACGGCTTCACCTTCGCCAACTACGAGGCCTCCGAGCTGGAGGAGCGCACCTGCGCCGCGCTGGAGCTGTATGAGCGCGAGCCCGAGAAGTTCGCCGCTCTGCGGTATCGGGCATTGACCTCTGATTTCTCGTGGGATGCTTCGGCGGAGAAATATATGGAGATGTATCAGAATATGTAAGCGGATCCATACCCGCAAAAAGCCTACCGAAGCACCCTTGGTAGGCTTTTTGCTTGGTAACACCCCATCTCCAAAAAACCGTTTGGGGCAAGTCATCCTCGGTGATATCTCTTCTACGGTCATCGGCCGTACCGTGACCATGCGCTCCCAAGCAAACGCGCCCAAAGATCATACTCCGACATTTTTGCCCAAACATTGACATTTGTGATGCCTTGTGCTATAATAATGACAACGATTCGTCACACGAAAGGGAGACATTATGCTATTGAAAAGATTCAGAACGTTTTGTTTGGTATTCATCGCGGCGATCATGCTGCTTTCGCTGGTTGGATGCTCGGGTTCAAAAAGGCTGAAGAAGGATCAGTATCAGATTTATCACAATAACAATTCTTTTATTATCCAAGTGACCGACACGGACATAAACGCGGAAGACATAGAGAGAGTTAAGGTGAGAATCAAGTACAAGTACGCCGTCGTGGACCATGGCGATTCCATGTACGACACGGATTTTCGGACTAAGACCAAAACAGAAACCTTTGAGGTGGAAAAATTTGAAAACTACGTGGGAAGCTTCAAAGGCTCATTTGTCACGAAGGACCCTGTAACCGAATTTGACTGTAAAAAGGTTGTGGCCTACTATACCGAAAACAATGACCCCAATGATGCTGAAATCAGCGTTCTTGGAGCGATAGGCTACTCGATCGGCTGCATAATCCTGGGTATTATTCTCTGGTTCATTCTTGCCGCGAGATTGGTGGAGGTTGAGGCAGCCATTGTCATCTCGGCCATTCCCGGTCTCATATGCTGTATCGCCATGCTCATAACCGGCCAATGGATACAGGCATTGATCTTTTTCCTGGGAATCGGCGCTTTGGTAACCCTGCTACAGACCATATGCCAAAAATTCCTTGATTGACCCTGTCTATATCCGGGAAAACACCCTAGCCAAACAGTTCGTGTCGCCAAGTCTGTCATGGACCTTTGCCGCCGGGTAACAGCGCTTGACGGGGGCGCAACGCAAAAAACCTACCGACGAAAAATCGGTAGGTTTTCTGTATTCAGAAACAAATTCAGCGCAAAACGCAGAAGCTATCCTCCCCCAGCGTCAGCACGCCGTCGGCGTAGGATACCTCGCCGCAGGAGTAGGCGATTTCCCCTGCCACTTGAACGGGAACGGTCACCTTGCCATCGCCGCGGTGGACGGCGATCACCACGCGGTCAGAGCCGTTGGCGGCCACTCTTTCATAGGCGATATGGGTCTCTCCGTGGTGGAGGATGCGGAAGTCACCGCCGTGGAAGGCGGGGGACTTGCGGAGGTCGCCCAGGGCGCGGTAGTGGGTCAAGAGGTCGGCGCGGGTGGGGTTATTCAGGTCGTGCCAGGGGAAGGGGAAGCGGCAGAAGGGGTCGTGGTAGCCCTCCATGCCCACCTCGTCGCCGTAGTAGACCGAGGGGATGCCGAAGACGGTGAACTGCAGGGTGGAGGCCAGCTTCAAAAGGCGGGCGGCCTTCTCTCGCTTTGCGGGGGAGAGGCGGGCCATGGCCAGATCGGCGTTGGAGCGGTCGTAGTCCTCCCAATCCGAGCCGAGAACCGTGAGGATGCGCTCGGTATCGTGGGTACCGATGAGGTTCATGAGGGCATCCGACACGCTTCTGGGGTAGGAGGCGTAGAGCTCGGTGAGGGTGTGGTAGAGCATCTCGGCGTCGCCGTCGCGGATGAAGGCGAGAATGCCGGATCGGACGGGATAGTTCATGACGCTGTCCAGCTGCTTACCCTGGAGGTAGCGGCGGCGGTTGCCATAGGCGATCTTCTCGGCGGCGTTCTCCCAGACCTCGCCGATGATGACGGCTTCACCCTCGGGACGGTCGCCCGAGGCAGCTTTCACCGACACCCGCAGCTCGTCCAGAAACTCGTCGCACAGCTCGTCGGCCACATCCAGACGCCAACCGCCGATGCCCTTTTTCACGTAGTGGGCGCAGACGCCGTTCTCCCCTGTGAAGTAGGAGCGGCAGGCCTCGGTGCTATGGTTGAGCTTGGGGAGGATGGGGATACCCCACCAGGATTCGTACTCATCGGGGAATTTTCGGAAGCAGAACCACTTATTGTAGGGGGAATCCTTGGACTGCACCGCGCCGACGGTGGGATAGAGACCGTAGCGGTTGAAGTAGCGGCTGTCGTCGCCCGTGTGGTTGAAGACACCGTCGAGGATGATCTTCATGCCGTATTCGTTCGCCTTTTGGATGAGGTGATCCAGCGCGGGCTCGCCGCCGAAGCCACCGTCCACGGTCATATAATCACCCGTGTCGTATTTATGGTTGGAGTAGGCCTCGAAAATGGGGCTGAGGTAGATGACCTTGACGCCCAAGGAGGCCAGGTAGTCCAGCTTCTCGGCCACGCCCCAGAGGTTGCCGCCGAAGTGGATGTGGTTGGTGAGGTGGGCGCCGGGGTACTCGGGGTACTGGGGAATTCCGCTCGCCCAGTTGGGGTTGATCTCGGGAGCGCGGGTGCCCGTACGGCGGTGGGTCTCGCCCTCGCCGCGACAAAAGCGATCCACGAAGACGTGGTACATGACCCCCTCGCCGAACCAGGCGGGGGCGGCGTAGTCGGCCTCGTAGACCGTCATGCGGAAGGCCGCACCGTCGCGCTGGGTGAGTTCGAAATCCACATTGTTGATGCTGTCGGTAAAGAGGGTATCGGCGTTGCGGACGAAGAGGAGGCGGTAGAAGAACAGGCCCGAGGGGGTACTGCCGCAAAGGGCGGCGGTGTCCAGGGTCAGCTCGTAGGTGTCGGTCAGGGTGGTCATGTCCTCGGAAACGAACTCAAACGGTGTGTCAGAGGCGGTACAACCGTCGCGGTTGAGGCGCAGGACCACCGCGGAGGCACCCAGGGTGCGGGGGCAGGTGACGACAAGGCGGAGCTTCTCGCCTTTCGGGAACGCGCCGAGATGGGTCACATCAGCGCCGTCGGCGGTGTATTTGCGGAAGGTAACGGTAGCGGGGGCGTCGAGGGGGAGTCTGGGAAGCATATCGAAAGGTTCCTTTCGGTGAAGTGGGGGGATTCAAATTTGGGTTTGGCGAACTGTTTGACGGGAAGGGCACGGCAATTTTCTCGTTAGCCCTCTCACCCGCTTCGCGGGAGCTCCCCCAGAGGGGGAGCCTT
>JAZNJA010000210.1:0-18067 GCA_045577755.1 Eubacteriales bacterium | reverse complement strand
GAAAAAAGGCAAATAAAACACCGCTTCAGCGGTAGTCCGTAGAAGCGGTGCGGTTGGCAGACTTTCAAGCACGATAGTGCTGCCGGTAATAGGCCCTTATAGGGCCAGTGCAGGCCACCAGCTAAGCTGGTGGTCCTGACTTAGACGATCATGATTTCAACCCGGCTATTGGATCATTTTCGGACCAACCCCCATGAAGGATACCGAAATAGGTGGAGCGTTTCCGTTCAAACACGACTCGCTCAACTCATAGCGGATGACAAGCCCTCGACATGGCGTAAGCATTCCGCCGTGTCCGTCGCGGCGCGGCGCTGTTGACTTATCGGTCAAGGCCGCGTATGCTTTCCATACCGCTTTCTCAACAGGATCAGCGCGAGGATCATAAGGGTCGGAAAGGCGGTCGCGAAGAGCAGACCCGCTTTCAGGTTCCCCCCGATGGCGTTTGCGATCCCGCCCACCATGGCGGGGCTGACCGTCGCGCCCAGATCGCCTGCCAGGGCTAAGAAGGCAAACATGGCCGTGCCGCCCTTGGGGCATTTTTGGGAGGAAATGCTGATGGTTCCCGGCCACATAATGCCAACGGACAGCCCGCATACAGCGCAACCCGCCAGACTGAGCAGGGGGAACGGCGACAGGGATGCCAGCAGGTAGCAGGTCAGGCACAGGATGCTACAGACTGACATGACCTTGCTCAGATCCAGCTTCTCGCTGAATTTTCCGTAAAATACCCGGGCAACACCCATGAAGACCGCGAAGAGGCAAGGTCCCGCCAGATCGCCAACGAGCTTGGAGACCCCCAGGGCCGACTCCGTGAAGGCGGAGGCCCATTGAGCCATGGTTGCCTCGGAGGCACCCGCACAGACCATGAGCAGGATCATCAGCCAGAACAGAGGGAGGCGCAAAAGCTTACCGATCCCCAGGCCGTCACCGTCCTCTACCATCCGCTCGATGGGGCAAAGCATGAAATTCACGGTGTTCGCGAGGGGGACGATGGCCCAGATCACGGTCAGGATCCTCCAAGAGGAGGTGCCGAACAGGACGAAAAAGAGGGTGGAGCCAAGGATCACCCCTACGGCGCCCCAGCAGTAAAACGAGTGGAGCAGGCTCATGACTCCGGCCTTGTTATCGAAGGGGCAAGCCTCGACGATGGGGCTGACCAGAACCTCGATCAGACCGCTTCCGACGGCGTACAGGACGACCGAGATCAGAATGCCGACAAAGGGATCCGGCAGCATATCCGGCAGGAACGCCATGAGCAGAAGGCCCGCGGCGGAGACGACCTGGGAGACCACGACGCAGGTGCGGTATCCGATGACGTCGGCGAATTTCGTTGCGCCCAGATCCACGAGCAGCTGCGTCAGGTAGAATACCATGGGGATCAGGGCGATCATGTCGAGAGAGATTCCATAGGTGTCCTTGAAGGTCAGAAACAAAAGTGGCGCGAAATTCGCGGATATGGCTTGGGTGATAAAGCCCAGGTAACAGGCAATCAGGGTTCGTTTGTAGTTCTTTGCTTTGGTCATAGGGGTCTCCTTCTTCAATGGTTGTGCGTTTTTCGCGTTACGGCAGAGCCGTACGGGTCACCCCGACGGGTACAGACCGGGCGAGGAACGGTTACCCGGACCATCCTCGGAGGCTTGCGGGTCTATTATACCATATTCCGGCGGACTTTGCAACCGCTTACGGGATTTTCGTTCGCCGTCGGGCCGGCGGGGCGATGGGAGAGGGAGGGATCCCGCATACCTCCCGATTCAGCCGTATCGGTGTCTGATTTCCCAAAGCCATTGCAAAATAGCCGATCATGTGGTATAATACGAATCAAAGACCCAATCATTGCGTGAGTAAAGGAAATGAGTATGGAATTTCATGAGAAGCTACAAGAATTAAGAAAGCAAAAGGGAATTACCCAGGAGGAGCTGGCGGCCCGTCTGTACGTCTCCCGTACGGCTGTGTCCAAGTGGGAGTCGGGACGGGGATATCCCAATATTGAGTCTCTCAAGGCCGTCGCTCGCTTCTATGAGGTGACGGTGGATCAGCTGCTGTCCTCGGAGGAGGTGCTGACCATCGCGGATGAGGATCGGAAAAAGAGTGAGCGGTGTCTGCGGGACCTGGTGTTCGGTTTGCTGGATATCTGCCCGGTGCTGCTTCTGATTCTCCCCCTCCTGGCAGCCAAAACTGAGGAGGGGATCCGTGCGGCCTCCCTGCTGACCCTGAGTGGCGTTCCGCTCTACCTGGTGGCGGTCTACACGGCGGCCGTAATAGGGAGCGTCACTGCGGGGGTGTTGACCCTCGCCCTGCAAACGGTCACGGTGCCCCTCTGGATGCGGATCAAGACCCCGCTTTCCCTGGCCGTGGGCGTGGCCGCGGCGCTCCTGTTTACCGTCAGTCGCCAGCCCTATGCCGCCGTGTTTGCGTTCTCCCTCCTGGCGATCAAGGCAGTCGTGCTGTTCAAAAAGCCGTGACACGAATCGTGTCACTCCTGTGACCTCCCGATCCTTGCTTTTTTCGATGCTTTCCGATACACTGTATACGGTGAGATCCCGCGGTCAGCCACGTGATCGAGCCACACAACGAATCCCGCGCGGATCGAGCGATCCCGCGGAAAGGAAGGTATCGAATATGAAAAAACGTAAGAAAAGACTGTGGGCGGCCGCTCGCTGGCTTGCGGCGTTCGCGGCATGGACAGGAATCGTTTGTCTTGTGAACCTAAGCCCTATCGGGCCCGAGGGCTCCGCGGTGGGGCTTTCGGGGCTGAATGCCGCCGCCCGTGACCTCATCGGTGTACGGATGTTCCTCTATGCCCTGACTGACCTGCTGAGTGTGATTCCCATCGGCATTGCCGTGGGCTCGGCTGTCGAGGGGCTGGTCCAATGGATCCGACGGGGACGGCTCGGTCTGGTAGATCGGGATCTCCTTGCTCTGGGAGGGTTCTACGCAGCGGTGATGGCGGCTTACCTCCTCTTTGAGGTCGTGGAGGTGAACTATCGCCCCGTTCTGATCCAGGGCCGCTCGGAGGCCTCCTATCCCTCTACCACCACGGTGCTGTCCCTTTGCGTCCTGTCCACGGCGGCTATGCGCCTGTGCGCCCGTGTTCGACGCCCCGCGCTCCGATGGGGATGCTTGATCGCCATGTCGGGCTTTGCTGCCTTTTTCGTGATCGGACGGGTACTTTCGGGGGTGCATTGGATCACCGATATCGTGGGTGGGATCCTTCTGAGCGGCGGCCTTGTTTGGGCGTACCGTGCCTTTTCCGAGCCTGTGTAAGGCTTTCGCGGCTGAGAACGTCCTTGCCCCGTTTTCGGGAGCAAGGGCGTTTTTTCGCGGCAAGGCCACGGCAGCTCGCGGAGACAGTATGACGGAGAGACGGGCATACGCCGCGGGACAAGGGGGACCGAAGCGCAAGCCCTTGACAGAGACGGATATATTTGGTATAATGAATGGGATCCATTCGTATGAAAGTGAGTGATACCGTGAAAATTACCGAGGTTGTCGCCGCCCTGATCCGACGGGGCGAGCGATTCATGATCTGCCAACGTCCCGCCCATAAGGCCAGAGGGCTTCTGTGGGAATTTGTCGGGGGCAAGGTCGAGTCGGGGGAGACGAAGGAAGAGGCTCTCATCCGAGAGTGTAGAGAGGAGTTGGCTATTACCCTCACGGTCGGGGAGGCGTTCATGGACGTGACCCACGAGTATCCCGACCTGACGGTGCATCTGACCCTGTTTGACGCCACCATCGCCGAGGGAGAGCCGCAGAGGCTGGAGCATAACGATATCCGGTGGATCACCCCCGCCGAGATCGGAAGCTATGATTTCTGCCCCGCGGACGTGGAGATCCTAAAGGAGATCACAAAGAGATATGGGAAATGAGAGAGTGTACGGGATGGCCTTTTCCAAGGTCTATCCGCTTTTGATTGCCAAGGCCGAAAAGAAGGGAAGGACCCGCGGCGAGGTGCTGACCGTCACGGCGTGGCTCACGGGCTACAACCCCAATGAGATCGAGGCCTGCCTCCTGAGCGACACCACCTATGGAGACTTTTTCCGTCATGCCCCCGCCCTCAATCCCAAGCGGGAGCTGATCACGGGGGCGGTCTGCGGTGTGCGGGTGGAGACGGTGGAGGAGCCCCTCATGCGGGATATCCGCTATCTGGACAAGCTGGTGGACGAGCTGGCCAAGGGCAAGCCCATGGAAAAGATCCTGCGGGGGTAAGCGCATGAAAGCACTCAAGCAAAGCATAGCGACGAGCTTTATTGCCGTGACCCTCGTGTACATTCTGGCCGCTACCATTGGCGTTGCGGTCTACCGCGCCCTCCCCTTTTCGTGGTGGCTTTCTCTCCTCATTGCCGACGCCGCGGCCACCGTCGTGACCTTTTTGTTCAGCCTGATCTTTGGAAACGCCTCGGTCTACGACCCCTACTGGAGCGTTCAGCCTCCCGTGATCCTGATGGCCTTCGCGTGGGGAAGGGAACTGACGGTATTTGGGATCCTGCTCCTCGTCGCCGTGTCCTACTGGGCCATCCGCCTCACCGCCAACTGGGCGTACACCTTCGGAAACCTCACCCACCAGGATTGGCGGTATACCATGCTTCGCGAAAAGACGGGGGGCTTCTACCCCATCATCAATTTCGTAGGCATCCACATGGTCCCCACCCTGGTGGTTTACGGATGTATCCTCCCCGCCGTCTACGCCCTCCGCGAGGGATTGACCGCCAATGCGGGCAATATCCTGTTCCTCTGCCTGTCGGTGGGAGCGGCCACCCTCCAGGGTATCGCCGATATCCAGATGCACCGCTACCGCAAAAACCGCACCGCCCCCTTCATCCGCGTGGGGCTGTGGAAATACTCCCGCCACCCCAATTATCTGGGGGAGATCCTCATGTGGTGGGGCGTGGGCCTGTCGGTGGTCTGTGCTGCGCCTCATGCGTGGTATCTGCTGGCGGGGGCGGCGGCCAATACCGTCCTATTCCTTGCGGTCAGCATCCCCATGGCGGACGGCAGACAGTCCCGCAAGGAGGGATTTGCCGAGTACAAGCGGGAGACGAGGATGCTGCTGCCAATCAAGAAATAAGAGGTTGCTATGAATCCCTACCTGAAACACCTGAACAAGATCGAGTTTGTCATTACCAACGCCTGTACGGGGCGGTGCAAGCACTGCTCCGAGGGGGATCACACCGCCTGCGGGGAGCGCATTGACCCCCAAACCGCCGCCGACGCGGTGAGAAAGATCGCGGCCGCGTATGACATCCAAACCGTCATGACCTTCGGCGGGGAGCCACTTCTGTACCCCGACGCGGTCTGCGCCATCATGACCGCCGCCAAGGAGCTGAGCATCCCCAAGCGGCAGATCATCACCAACGGCTACTTTTCCAAGAACCCCGCCCGCATGCGCGAGGTGGCGGAGAAACTGGCCGAGAGCGGGGTCAACGACCTGCTTTTGTCGGTGGACGCCTTCCATCAAGAGACTATCCCCTTGGATACGGTCAAGCTCTTCGCTGCTGAGGTCAAAAGGGGGGGCATCCCCCTGCGGCTTCAGCCCGCGTGGCTGGTGAGCGTTGATCACGACAACCCCTACAACAAAACCACCCGCGAGATCCTCGGAAGCTTTGCCGACATGGGGATTGCTACAAATGAAGGAAATGTCATATTTCCCGAGGGGAACGCCGCGAAGTATCTCGCCGAGTATTTCACTCATGAGATCCCCGAGAATCCCTACGTGGAGGATCCCCGCAACGTGCGGTGTGTCTCTTTCTCGCCCAAGGGAGACGTGCTTGACGGGAATATCTATCGCCACGGGATTATGGAAATTCTGGAGACGTATGCACCGTAGCGCAACGGTGAAAACACCGTCCCTCTGATGACCGTCACTTTGCACAACTCAGGCGGCATCTTTTGATTACTTTTGTCGAGATTTTCTTTAAAAAAACACTTGACATTTTGAACTTGTTGTGGTATAATTATCAAGTCGTCAGGGAGAAATTCCATGAGACATCTGGGTGTGGCGCAGCTGGTAGCGCGCTACCTTGGGGTGGTAGAGGCCGCAAGTTCAAGTCTTGTCACTCAGACCAAAATCGGAGGTTCAACCGAACCTCCGAATTTTCTTTATTTTACGGGCTTTTTCGGGCTTTTGGGTGTCTGCACCGCCTCGAAAATGTCCGCTATTTTTTGCCAAAAATCGGCTCAAAATCGGCTACGACCACATGTTTGACCACATTTGTCACGAAAAAGCTATATTCCATAAGGGTTTTCGACACTTTGCGATTTTTATTTTATGCAAAATGACGGCGGTTCTCTACTTTGAGAACCGCCGTTTTTAGTTTTTCTATTGGCTTTTTATTTGTTTACTGCGTAGCAGTTTTATGATGAATGCTTGACCACTTGCGGAGATTTTAGGGGTGTTTTCAGTAGTTTTCTCGCAGAATGGCAACCAAACTTTGATAACGGCCATGCACTATTTATTAAATCAAATCTGAGATATGTTCACGATGACTAATTACTATGTCATCAGCTCTACTGATAATACAAGAATTAATACTTTTAACTTCTTGATCCGTCTGTTCTATATATTTCCCTTTTGAGATACAACCTAATCTCTTTCTCAATCTAAGACAATATTGAGATGCTATTGGAAACAATATCTCTATAATTTCTCCCCTAACAATTTGTGAATAAACACACGGATTCGTGGATGTCAAATAACTGCTCGTTTTAGAATGCAATATATCAATTTCGTAATTAGAATCAATCTCTGATACTTTGTGCAATATTTTTCGCTTGTCTCCTCTTGCTGCATCCAATAGAGCACCAAAGAAATACGGTTCAAAACTAAGTAAGCCATCCTGTTTCATCGCGGAAATTATTTTCGCATCAACACCAATATCAACAAATGCATTTTCAGCAATTGACAAAACCATTTCTATTTTTGGTTTTATTTGTCTATCCATTCTCAAATATTGGACAACAAAAAATTCCAACAAATCTGCACGCCTATTTATTATCACTTCATCACCAGAGTTTTTTGTGCTTACAGCATCAATTATAGAGTTCTTTATATCACCCCACCTATTTTCCAAACAATTTGAAAAATAATTTTCCTCTATCAAGACACCAACTTTCTCAAAAATATATCTATCAAGTTCGTCTATAAACTCTTGTGCAGTTACTATTTTACCTGTCGAATCCTCAATCGACCACTTATCAATATCATCCATATACGTCATAATTTTATTATAGTCATCTAACACGATAGTGGGAAGAGATTCATCTTTCTCACATTCAGCTAAAGTGTCTAAGCACAGTATTTTGTATGCTTTTTCTCGAAGAAAATCCGATATCTCGTTTTTTAACTTGAATGAAATACCTTTTATTGAAAGGTCTATATAATAAAAATCTTCCTCCATAAAATAACTGTGTTCTGCAGTTATAGTTCTAACTTTACGATAAGGCTTCAGTATTCCTTTTTCGGTTAATGCGTTTTTATAGAACACGTAAAAACTATGTTGATATCCGCTCGCATTCCATCCCGAATAATATGTCGCAGGTACCTTATGAGCTTTCATTTTTAATCCTCCTCGAAACAAATTTAAACAGACTCCCACGCTGGGTAGATATCATGATCTGACATTCGTTTGATAGTGATGGCTTAATCGAACATACCTTCCCCTCCGCATGCCCCAAAATCTGTTTAATTTTTTTCTGTATTCGCCGATCTCTCAACCACATCACTTGCAATTATATCAAATATTTACAATCAATTTAACACTCCACCGCGGCCTTAATGACTCCGTCGCGTTTATTTTTCTATTCTTTCAAAATTAAGCAAAATCTTTATTCTCTTAACGGTAATATATCCTGTCCAGTTCTTTGTTACTTGTCTTGACACTTCGCTGTCAATACCCCAAGAGAAATTCGGAGTCCATATACCTTGCTCGTTGATGTTATCGAGCCAAAAGTCTATCGTTTGTTCAATGCCATGACCGACCGTGCCATACCAAACAGAATTGGGATAGGACACGTAATCAAGGGGTGTAAAATAGTAACTGTTGTATTTGCTTACATCGAAGCAAGTGTTTTCAAGAATTCTTCTTTTCATAGCTGCTATCACATCATTTGTTACAAGCGGAGAGTTTATAGCAATAAGTTGCTCTACCAATACTTGAATGTTTAGTGTATCGTGATCTCCGCAGAAGTCGGTTGAAAGAAGAAGTGCCAAGCAATCTTTAGCAATCTTATATCCAAGCTCCTTTTGGCTATCCGTTCCATATCGGATAAATGCAGATGAAACTACAGCGCAAGGATTTGGATTGAATACAGTGCAAGGTGTATAGTTCCACCACGGTGCGTGAGGATAGTCCATTGCTTCTTTCGGGCAATCTTCCCAATACTTCGGGATGTCCTGCACAGTGTTTTCAAAATATGAGAGGACACGTTTCATCCATTCGGAATCAAAGTCAAGACCGTATTCGTAGGCTTGGAATATAGCTTCTGCCGTTGGGATAGCCGCAGACAAAGGACATAACACGTCGGCTTCAAAGCCGCTACCCATACCGCCATCAGCGTTCTGATATTTCAGCATTTCTTCAACGATGGCATCCTTGCTACCGCCGTTAAAGAGATAATTCCATTTTGCGAGATCATATGGACGTGCGTTTGAGCGCATCCATTCATCCATTCTTTGAAGTTGTATTTTCGATATTTTTCTCATAGAAAATTCTCCTTAACACTCCACCGCGACCTTAATAACTCCATCGCGCTTATTTTCAAACAGCTCATACGCCTCGTCGATCTTCGAGAGCGGATAGGTATGCGTAATCAGCGGCTCGGTGTCAAGCTTGCCCTCGGCAATGAGCTTCAGCGTTTCCTCGCAATCGCAGCCGTCAACACCTCCGGTCTTGAAGGTCAGATTCTTGCCGTACATATCGGGCAGAGGCAGAGTCTGTGCCTTGTCGTAAAGTGCTACCACCGTGACGATCGCATTCGGTCGAGCGCACTGCCATGCAAGCTCAAAGGTGTTCTCTGCTCCGGCAACCTCAAGCACCACATCTGCGCCGCCATGATCGCTGTTCTCGCGAACAAAATCAAGGCAATCTTCGGGCGTGACCGTCAGCACATCGGGATAGCGCTCATTCACAAACTTGATGCGATTCTCGTCCTTCTCGCACACGATAATGCGCTTGGGATTTTTCAGCATCACGCAAAGGAGCGTGCAGATTCCCGTAGGACCTGCTCCGATAATAAGAACTGTATCGTCCTCGGCAATCTCCGAAATCTTCGCCGCCCAATATCCCGTGGCAAGAACGTCGCCAACAAGCAGGGCTTGTCTGTCGGTCACGGTGTCGGGAATCTTGTTCAGCCCTTGATCCGCAAACGGCACGCGAACGTACTCTGCCTGACCGCCGTCAATGCGGCAACCGAGTGCCCAACCGCCGTTCTTGTCGGTGCAATTGTTGACAAATCCCTTCTTGCAGAAGAAGCACTCGCCGCAGAATGTTTCCACGTTGACCGTAACTCTGTCACCGGGCTTTATGTGAGTGACCGCAGAGCCGACTTCTTCCACGATGCCGACCATCTCGTGCCCGACCGTGATTCCTTCCACCGCTCTTGGCACGCTGCCGTGCTTAATGTGCAGGTCGCTGGAGCAGATGCTCGCAAGCGTGACCTTGACAATGGCATCCCTCTCATGCTGTATCGTAGGCTTGGGTTTCTCAACCAAGCCGAATTTTCCTTTTGATATATATGTATAGGTAAGCATGATTACCTCCTGAATTTCGATACCTTATTATACCATAAATATCGTCCTTTTTCAACCGCATTGTGTGAACACGCGAAATCCGTATTGAATTATTCACATTTTTGTGGTATAATGTATCTACAAGCCTCGGCTTGAATTTTTTTATCGGAGTGTGCTGTTTGAAAAACACCAACCTTTTGGAGATTGTACTGTAAACGAGAGGTTTGCAAATACATTCTCAGCATTCCTCTCGTGCCTGAGCGTCAACAGATATGAAAGGATTAAGAAATGAACAATTTGACGATACGTTTAGAAAACGAAAAAGATTATAGAGCAGTAGAAGAACTCACCCGTGAGGCATTTTGGAACGTTTATAAGCTGGGTGCGGACGAGCATTATTACGTACATATGATGCGAAACCACCCCGACTTCATCCCTGAGCTTGCGTTTGTGCTTGAAAAGGACGGCGAGATCATCGGCAACATCATGTACACCAAGGCGTGGCTTGAGGACGAGAACGGTGAGCGCAAGGAAATTCTTTCCTTCGGGCCGCTTTGCGTTGCCCCCGAATACCAAAGGCAGAAGCTCGGCAAGATTTTGATTGAGCATTCGTTTGAGGTGGCACGCAAGATGGGCTATGATGTCAACATCAACTTCGGCAATCCGGGCAACTACGTGAGCCGTGGATTTGTGAGCTGCAAAAAGAAGAACGTCAGCTTTGTGGTTGACGGCAACTTCCCTACCGCCCTGCTCGTAGCAGAGCTTGTTCCGGGTGCGCTTGACGGCAGAAAGTGGATGTATATCCCCTCCACCGCCGCCGACTGCTGTGAGGACATCGCCGCTGTCGAAGCCTTTGACGCGACTTTTCCGCCCAAGGAAAAGAAGTGGATGCCGAGCCAGGAGGAGTTCTATATCTATAGACATTCTTCGGTAGTTCGTTGAACGTAAAATTAGCCTCTGAGAAGTCGAGAGATTTCTCAGAGGCTGTTTCTTATCTTTTCTTATATATCACAAGCTCGGGCTTCTCGCCGTTTTCCTCATAAGTACATACGAGAAGGAAATCCATATTGCCGGCAATGCCGAAACAACGGTTACCGCCGAATTCGCATTCAAGCTAATTAGCGAGATAGGTGGTATTATCATCAAGGAATTTCACCTTTTGTCCGTTCGGAATCGAGTATTCCATATTGATATAACCGCCTACAAGGAAATTGAGTGTTTTGACCTCGGGCATTCCTTCGATATGTAAATCGTTAAATTCGCGGATAAGCTGCTCTTTGAATTTCTTGAAGTTTTCATCACCGCCAAGCTCCGCATAGCGTTTCCAATAGTTGAGCTTGGGAAGATGCTCGTCAAAATAAGCTCTTGCCGCTTCAGCCGGCCAATTTTCATTCGACATATGACCTACCAAGAAGTCGGTCAGTTCTTCAAGACTTGTGTAACAGAAATTGCCGTCGGCATAGCACCACTTGCAGTATTCCTCGTTGAAAAATCCGTCCGGTTCTTTGCTGATGTTAGTGTCCTCAAGCGGCATACCGCAGCATTGGCAGATCAGATTTTGAGGGGAGCCGAGAAGCGTATTGATAGACACGTCAAACTCTTTGGAAAGGAGCTTCAGCGTTTCGGTGTTCGGTATCGTCTCTCCGTTCTCCCAACGGGAAACCGCCTGTCTTGTTACAAAGATCTTTTCTGCAAGTTCCTCTTGTGAGAGCCCTTTTTTCGTTCTTAATTCGTAGATTATATCTTTCGTTTCCATAAAATCACCGCCTTCATTGGTTGTGATTATATTATACTATAAATCGACATAGTTGGCAAGCAACTCGCTGTTGCTATCTGATAAAGAAATTGAAATTTGGTTATCAAGCGTGAAACGGGCACCTCGAACCGATACACTGATTATTATGTTTCGAGTGCACACATTTGATCTCCCCAAGCTCCATTTCCACTCCGAGGTGTTCCCTTGCAAACTCCACAGCTTTCATGATGGCGAGATAGGAATCACGCTTACAGCAACGGGGGCCGCCGACCTCACCGATTGCACTAAGAGCTGCGGATGTCATCTTGTTGGACAAGCCCCACGCTTCATTTGCAAGCGGAGTCGAGCCCGTGACGATGGACACAAACATTCCTGCGCTCACACCTGCACCGCACGCTCCCCAGAATCCGCAAGCACCGCCGGGCACTCTCTTGCCTCTCGCTTGCATCTCGGAGAGTGCTTTGGGCAGGTCAATGTCACCGCCGGCATTTTTATATGCCGTAAGAAGTGCCGAGCCAACCATCACGTGATGCTCGGGGCCGTGCATATGGCAGAACGGCAGAGCTATCATTTTTTGAATGATCTCGATAGGATTTTTCGAGGTTTCGGCGAGGCACACGCCGATAATGCTGTCCATTCCTTGCGTATGGCACTCGTTGCAGACGTAATGCCCTTTCACGCAAGCGGTTTTGCTATTCTCTTTTTTATGGCAGATGGCACATTCCATCAGCTCGTCATTTTCCAAATATTTCAGCGGTGAACCGCAAATCAAGCATTCGTCTTTCATATTGCAATCCTCTTTTCTTTGTCTTCAGCAGTTAAAAATTTGAACCGCGACATTATTTTTCGATCTCGCCCTTCCAATCAAGGATCCCGCCAAACTCCACGATATTCGTATAGCCCAGTTTGACCAGCTTCTCGGACGCCTCTTTACTGCGGCGACCGCTACGGCAGTACACAAGAATGAGCTGATCCTTGTCGGGCAGTTCAGGGATCTCGACTGTGCTGATGGACTCGTTGGGCACATTGATGGCATTCGGGATATGCCCTGCGGCGTACTCATCGGGACGGCTCACGTCGAGAATGATATAGCCGGTATCCTGCGCCATCATATCGACAGCCTCGTCCAAGGTGATGCTGCGGTAGGTATTTCTCTGACTATTGCTTGTCCCAGCGCATCCGGTAAACATCAGCGCGGATAATAATATCGGTATCAGTTTTTTCATAATCTATCTCCTTATGTGCTGTCACACGGTATAATTTACATAAATAGTATACCACAAAATGCGTGCTCTTTCAACATTATTCTGTAAACATCAAGGCGACGGATTTCTCCGTCGCCCTATCAAATATTTGAGATACTGTCAATGGAATTTGTAATCCAAATTGAATGGCTCTCTATCCGGTATCAATTTTCCGTCTTTGTAAATCCATATTTGACAAAAATCGTTTGGTCCGTATTGATTCTGCATTTGAAAATGTTCGCAGAGCAGCAAATAAGCGACTGCTTTTTTTGCATCTTTTTTTGAATAGGCAAAAGCGCCTCTGCTTATACCCGTAATATCATTTACGATTGAACTTGAACAATGCCATATCGGGTTGCTGTCTTTATCATATCCAAGTGCTTCCGGTCCTGAAAAATCATACTTTGGCATACTGCATTGCTCTTTTTCAGACAACTCTTTCAATACTGTAACCGCATTATCAATACTAATAGTCATCGAATTGTAATCGTTTCGAATGATATCTTGAAGTCTGTCATCAAGATTTAAGGATTGTTTTACTGCAGTTTCAAGTACCATAGGATCCCACTTGGAATCCACAGCAATGGCACCGATGATGGATTCGAACAAATCTGCTTTGACTTTGGTTTGCTGATCTACTTGATTTTTCTCGTCACTTCTTCCAACAATCAAATATTCCGCTATTCCCCAATCGTCGATTATTGAAGCAAGCATTTCATTGTTTACCAGTTCTTGTTTTAAGGACGTAAAATAATTCTCTCTGATGCGAAAAGCATAGTCGCCCTCAATATTTAAGGCACAGCATCTGTCGGAAATTATTTTTACAACGTAATAGCTCAGAACCTGGTCACCAATAAACTCAAACATTTCATTGCTCTTTCCTTCCTGTTCCACACAAAAAGAACGTCTCCGAAATGCTTGACTCAATGCACAACTGCTTCGAATACAATACCCTGTTTTCTCTTGAATAAGCAGTTTCAGTTTTTGCTTATCCTGTCCATTAAAATACTTCTGTCTTCTCATAATCTTCCTCCAAAATATATATTTTGTGTTGAGGAAAGAAAACAAGACCTTGCACGCAGAAAAAGCTACCCCGATAAGGATAGGTCTAAACTGCCCGAAAGGTCTCAACTAAGACAAAATAATACTTGTAAGACTTTCTGCTTTTCACACCCACTTGCATAGACAAGAAAAACAAATCGCATTACTCAACTACTTTGAATAAATCGATCCCTTCTTCAACACAGAAATTATAGCATATTTTTTTACTTTTGTCAATTGTCTTATTAAATACACTACAAAAATGATTGTGTATTTCACAAACTTCTTTCATCCACAAATAGTAACATGGCGGCAGATTTCTCCGCCGCCTTATTCTTTGCTTACTGCGTATCAAATTCTGATTTTACCGAATTCCAAACTCGGCTTTCATCTCCCGAATCAGCGCTTCAAGCTTGACCTCGCACTCTTCTTCACTATCAGCATAGATGTTTCGTGCGATGCGCTTGCCGTTGATAGTTGGCGTATATCTCCCTTCCCACACATTCTTGCTGACCTGGTGGACAGAACCTGTTCCGCGCTTGCGGTACTTTGGCTGGTAGGGCTTAAATTCCACCGTTTTAGGCTTGTCCGCGCTGTTCGTGGGTTCTTGCCCTTCACCGTTTTCATCGTCACAGGAGGCGTCAGAAGCGGCCACATCCGCGCCCAGGACTGTACCGATAGCTTCGTCAATCTTCTTGGCTGCATCTCGCTTCATCTGCTCTGAGCTATGCGCATAGACGTTCAAGGTTGTCTCCACACTTTCGTGTCCTATGGTGCTTGCCAAGGTCTTGACGTCCATGCCGTAGTGGAATGCGTTGGAAGCGAAGGTATGGCGCATGGCGTGGAACGGCACGTGCTCGCACTCGGCTCGCCTGAGGATCCTGGCGAGTGCCTTTCTGCATGCGGACGGATCTCTCGGGACATCCTCTTTTTTCACGGGCGATGGGAACAGCCATATCGAATCTACCGTTTTTCGATACTCCGTGAGCATTTCGAGTACAGGCGGAGAGAGTATGATGCTTCGTTCAGAAGCCTTAGTCTTGGGTGGCTCGATCTTTAATTCGCCCTTTACATACCGCACCTGCTTGGTGACCGAGAGCGTCCCGGTTTCGAAGTCAATGTCCTTCCATTGTAACCCAACGATCTCGCCACGGCGCAGGCCTGTTGCAAGATCAAGCATAAACATCTCATAGAATCCTTCGATTTGAGCTTGGTACAAGAGCTTTTGCATGGCTTCGGGCGTGAGTATTTTGACCTCCTCGGATTTCTTTGGCGGCAGTTTGCACCCTATGGCGGGGTTCTGACGAATCAGCTTTTCCGCGACCGCCTTGTCCAACGCCGCTCGGCAATGGGCGTGGATGCTTCTGATAACCGAGTTGGCAAGTCCGGGGCCGTATATTTCTCGGCGGATGAGTCTGCCGTTTGACTTGAGTTGAGCGTAAAACTTTTCAAGTAAGCCTGTCGTAATCTGATTTAGCGGATGGTGTCCGATTTTTGGAATGATCTGCTTGTAGATGCGTTGCTCGTAGGTGGCTTGGGTGGATTCCTTCAACGTGTTCTTGCAGTAGGTCTGATACCAGAAGTCCATCCACTCGCCAAAGGACATGGTAGGCGTTGTTTTCTTTGTGACCGCCCCTAACTCCGCTTTCAACCGTTCGAGCTTTTCAAGACACTCTATCTTTGTTTTAGCGGTGACGTTTTTGGTCTTTGGAAGCCCCTTGTCATCGTAGCTGACTACGACGCGAGCTTCCCAGCGGCCATCCTTACGCTTGGTTAATGTTCCTTCGCCTGCTTTTCTGCGTTTTGCCATGGCTTCAACTCCTTTCCGAGGATATCTGTAATATAATTCGTGACGATGTTCGCCGCATTCTTCTGCATATCGCTCGTCACGTGTGCGTAGTGGTCCAGCGTGAAGCTTGCCTTACTATGCCCGACGATTTCGGACAAGGTCTTGGGCGCGATGCCCGAGTTGGCGGCGTGTGATGTGAACGTATGACGGAGATCATGGAAGCGGATACTCGGAAGTCCTCCGATTTCCAACAGCTTTTTGAGTTGTCGATAGGCTTTGCTCGGGTTCAGCGGCCATTCCGGCTTGAGAAGATTCGGGAACATCCATGCGCTGAATGCTCCCTTTTGACTCTGTCGCTCTGCGAGGATATGCCACAGGCTGTCGGGGAGGTAGATGGTGCGCTTACCGTCCTCGGTCTTGGTCTCACCGACAACGAGCTCCTTGTTCACGAAATCCACCGACCGTGCCACGCGCAGGGTTCGCTTTTCCCTGTCGAAGTCCTCCCAGCGCAGACCACAGATCTCGCCCTGGCGCATGCCTGTGATGATCTCGGTGTAGAAGAAATCGTACCATTCCTCGTCCCCTTCGATAAGCTTCATGAAAGTTTCGAGGTGATCCTTGGTCAGCACCTGCTTCTCATTACGGTAGATTTTCGGAGGAGAAGTGCCATCCGCAGGGTTCTTCGGGATGAGTCCTTCGCGAACTGCGCTGTCGAGTGCCTCGCGTAAGATCATGTGGATGCCTCGCACGGTGGCGTTGGATAGCCCTTTGTCCTTGCCGTTATCCTGTATGCGCCCCGACTCCAGAAGGCGGTTATAGTGCTTCTGAATATCCGCTGTTTTGAGCTGCGTGATCCTTTTCGAGCCGAGATACGGCAGGATATGGTTGGCAATATCCTTGCTGTAACCTGCATAGGTGCTTGGGCGTAGGATGGGTTTCTTGTATTCATTCAGCCATCTTTCGAGCCATTCGCCGAGGGTGATGGAGCTGTCCTCGGTCAGCTCCAACCCTGCGTACTGATCCTTCAGCTCGTGGAGCTTGGGCATAAGGTCGCCTTGTTTCTCGGCAAACACCGAACGGTATATCGGTTTGCCGTCTTCTTTATGACCGACGACGATGCGGCCTTCCCATCGCCCGTCGGCTCTTTTTCTTACAAGTCCGTCACCCGACGGACGTCTTTTTCCCATAGATTAAAGTCCTTTCGTTAGATTTTTGCTTTTTTCAACACAAACAATACCACAAAGACTTGAACTTATCCAGACCAAATTGAGAGAGTTATCAATTTATTATCAAATATCTTGCGGAATGAATGTTCATCGATGAAGGATTTTTTCAGCTTTGCCATCTGACCGCCTCATCAAAAGTGATGATACCGTTGAGCTTTTTGACCTCGTTGACGCAGATACCTCGCACTCTTTCGAGCGTTGCCACGTCAATGTTGCTGTTGGCTGCAATGATATTCTGCAGGATCGTCAGCTCCACAGCCATCTTGAAGAGCAACCGACCTTGGCGGTTATCGCTCTCTCTTGTGATGTCCTTGAGCGTAGATGTGATGATGTCGGGGACGACGTGGGAGCAATCCCCCAGCGAATGAAGCTCCGCATAGTACTGAATCGCCTTCGTAATATACTCGCTTTTGCAACCGCAACCATCATCTTTGTAGTGCTTGTCGACGAGTTTCATCGTTGACTCATCCGTGTAGAGGGCGAACCTGATACGCCCATTTTCATTTACAATTGTGTTTTCCTTTGATTTTGCCATTTGTGCATATTACCTCATACTTTCTGTCGGTGACATTCATCAGACGCGCAAAAACCGCCTAAAACCGCCGTTTTTACGCAAAAAGTGGCATAGAAGCCGAAATAAAGTGACCTTGCTCCCAAAAAGTGACCTTTGCCCCATAACCCTACATCTCCCCAAAGCTCCCCAAAGCTCGCCAAAGCTCCCGAAATCTCGCAAATTCGGTCGGCTCTGCCGTCCGATGTGAGAGGCCGACGCCATAAAGTGGCGCGGCTTTAACCTGCTTTCCAATCGAAAATCGGAGATTTCCGAAAATCCGACCTTTCTTTGTCTATTGCGGTTCGTATTTTCAACTGTGACAGTCATATACACACCTCCCTTCATACCGACTTTTCACAGCTCATGTTAGCATCCAGCCACTCAAAGAATTTTTCCTTGGGGATGATGATCCGGCCGTATACGGCCTTGAGCTTGGGGAAATCCTTCTCGCGAACCAGCTCGTAAGCGCTGGCACGGGAGATGCCGAGGAGGTTGGCTACGTCCATGACCGTCATGAACATAGGGATCTCTTCTCTGTTTTTGTAAATAGAATTTTTCAATTTTTTATACCTTCTTTCCTTGAAATAAAAAAAGGGGCTGAGTCATTAACTCCCCCAAAAATCAAAAAAAGCGGTTGTTCAAACCCGAAAGGGCTTGAACACCCGCTTGCTTTGTTGTATAATTTAATTGCTACAAAAAATCTACAAGAAAGCGAGGTAATTATACAACAATGA
>JAZNJA010000209.1:0-2863 GCA_045577755.1 Eubacteriales bacterium | reverse complement strand
GCAACGCGGTAGTGAATGGCCGCCTGTGGCGGGCAGAGCCGCGTTGTGACCGACCCGCAGGGAGACCTCCCGCGAAGCGGGTGGGGGAGTTATCCCAAGAAGCGAGGAACTCTTTTCTGTCAAACCTATAAACTGCAATTTACCAACAAAATCCTCCCCGCAACGCTTGTCACGGGGAGGCAGTGTTTCAGAGCTTTTCGTCCATGCGGCAGGGGATGAGCTTTCCTTGCCGCACACGGTAGGTGGCGGCCTCGTAGGTGCCCAGAGTCAGGGTCTCGCAGAGGTCAAGGGCGGGGCATTTCACCGTGACCGTGGCTTCGGCGGCGGTGGGGTTGAAGAGGCGGAGGAGCGTATCCTGCCCGTCCTCTGTACGCTTGAGGGCGGTGAGGGTGACGGGGGAATCCTTCGACAGGGTCAGGAAGGGAACTCGGCCCGCGGGGATGCCATCGGGGTCAAAGCCGTCGCCCGAGGGGAAGATATTGACCGCCATGGGGGTCTCGTTGAAGGTCAGGGCGGCGCGGGCGGTGTCGGTGTCGGTGACGTCTCCCGCGATGAGGCGGACCGAGAAATCCCGCTCACCCTGCTCCATGTAGTCGGCGTGGCGGTCGGAGGGGAGGGTGGGGCGGTCGCCCAGGGGGTGTGTCGTATAGCCGGGGCTGTGGAGAAGGGTCAGATACAGCGTGCCGTTATCCCAGGACGAGCCGTAGATGCCGCGGTTGAGGATATTCAGCCGTCCGCCGTCGGGGGAGGTGACCGTGATATATTTGTGACCCACGTTCTCCACGCCGTTCTGCTTCATGGGCTCCTCGCCGAAGGCGACCTCCAGGACGGGAGTGCAGTTGGGATCGGCGGGGGTCAGGCCCAGCTTGAAGAGCTTGCGCTTCTCCTGATTCACCACACGGATATCCACGTCGATGATGGGAGCCTGCTTGGAGAGCTTATACCACACGCGGGCGCGGGAGCCCTCGTAACCGAAGACTGCCTCCACCACGGTGCGGACGGGGCCGTCCTCGATGATGCGGATGGAGGGGATGGCGGCGTTCTGATCCGAGAACTTGGTTCCCTCCTCCTCCGAGAGCAGGGTGAAACTGCCGATCTTGTCCCGCCACTCGCGGAAGGTCATGCCCCAGGCGTCGTGGCGGTCCTGCATGACGTCGATGGCGCAGGAATCCTTACCGAGGTAGGTCTTGCCGCCCGCGGTGAGGCGGTCGATGAGGCCTGTTTTGCGGTTGATCTCCACCGCCATGTGGGGGGTGATGAAGAGCATGATCTCGGGGTCGTCACCGAAGAGGGCAACGGGGTCCCCCACGGGCTTCTTGTCCAGCACCTCGATCTTGCAGTCGAAGCGGTTCATGGCCATGGGCGAAAGCTCCGCGCGGAAGACCACCCGCTTGCGCCAATCCAGGGGGATGTTGGAGTACTCCTTCTCGCACTGGGAGGGGAGCTTCACGCCGTCGCGGTAGGCCACGGGGTTGTGGAAGGTGCCCGTCCAGTTCTGATCCGCCAGCATGAACTCGCACATGATGTCCTCGGTGACGGGGTAGGGGTGGGGGTTGTAGACCAGCACGGGGATCTCCCCCGTGGGTGCCTCGGGCTCCCCGTCGGACAGGGCCATGAAGGCCCGCATACGGAGGCGGGAGAGGATCTCCAGAGCGTGGTCCATCATGCGCAGGGCCATCTCCTCGGCGGGGAGGACCGAGGAGCCGGGGAGGACGTCGTGGAACTGCACCGTCAGCATATCGTACAGTACCTCGCCGAACTCCTTTTCGGGGTAGGCGGCCTTACCCATGCTGACCGCCTGGGTGTACATCTTCTCGGTGGAGAAGAGCATATTCTCGGTCTGGCGGTACTTCTGCTTCAGGCGGACCTGGCTGGTGTAGCAGCCGGGGGCCCAGAGATTGATATCGGCCTCGTGGCGGGGGAGATTCACACCAAAGGCCTTGACGTCGGCGAAGTAATCCTCGGGGGTGGAGTGGATGACCTCCACGCCCTGCTCGGCGCTCTCCTTGACGTAATCATTGAGGGCGCGGATATCCTCGCGGGAGGGGCCGCCGCCGTGGTTGCCCACGCCCCAGAGGACGAAGCCCAGGCCGTTCCCCACGTCGCGCCCCTCGCAGGCGCGGACCTTGTCCATGGAGCGGCCCAGGGAGGAGCTGTAGCCCTCGGCGGCTCTTTGGCCCATGACGGTGGAGCCGTCGTAGCCCACCCAGGTGAAGGTCTCGGAGGGGAGGGCGCAGTTACCGGGATCGGGACGGCAGAAGAGGTAGGAATCGTAGCCCGACTTGGATAAGATCTGCACCAGGCCTCGGGTGTGGCCGAAGGGATCGAAGTTGATGGCGGTGGTAGGCTCCTTGCCGAATTTCTCGGCAAAGTAGCGGCGGCCCTCGGTGACCTGGCGGGCAAAGCCCTCGCCCGAGGGCATATTGCAGTCGGGCTGGACGTGCCAGCCGCCCATGATGTGCCACTTGCCCAGCTTCACCAGCTCCTGAATTTCAGCAAACAGAGCGGGCTCGTACTCCTCTACCCAGCGGTAGATGAGGGACTCGTTATGGCAGAAGATGTAGCCGTCGAACTCGCGGCAGAAGCGGGCGGCGCAACGGAAGGTAGACAGCGCCGAGGCCGCGCCCTCCTCCCATTCCCATTGCCAGATGGGGTCGAGGTGGGCGTTGGAGATGAGGTGGAGCTTTTTCATGGCAAGTTCCTTTCTATGTGTATGGTTTTCTTCAAATTTGGGTTTATCGCTCCGCGGTAAACCCAAAACTATAAGCGACTTCGTCGCGTTTAGAGTTATGAGCCGCAAGCGGCGTTATGAGCGACTTCGTCGCGCTTTTCAAAACTTGCCCGAAGGGCAATCATAACACGC
>JAZNJA010000208.1:0-18673 GCA_045577755.1 Eubacteriales bacterium | reverse complement strand
GCATTTGTAACCCAACTTACTGGGATTACAGTTATGTTCCTACAACCATATGGATAGATGCGTCAAAATGGTTGATACAGATGCATTTTCTTGGTTTCCGAGATCCGAAAAACGGTAGGATAGTTGGCCGCTCACCCGGAACGCTGGCCTACAAGTGCTCTCCTCATCCACCGCTTCGCGGTCCCCCTTCCCCGCTGGGGAAGGCTAATCAAGGTCGTTGCCAACCCGCCGATAAACCCAAATTTTTAAATCCAAATTTCGTCAAATCCGAAAAAGGATACCGCCCGCAAGATCCGCTCATACTGTTTGTATGAAAAATGAAGCGAAACCGCCCCTTGACTCTTTTTCCCCCGACCCGTAGAATCTGTCACTCATGAAGCGGAGGGATTCGGCACATGATAAGGGCGGTGGGCTTTTCGCCCACGGTAGCTTTCAAAGACAAGAGGATTTCGAGATGAACAGAAAATATATAAAACTTGGGGCGTGGCTTCTGGCGGTGGCTCTGCTGGTAACGGCGGGAGCGGTAACTGCCTCCGCAACGGATCCTCGGGGAAGTGGCGGACAAAACGACGCGAGCACGCCCCGATCGGTCTACGTGGGGGGAATGCCCTTCGGGGTGAAATTCACCACCGAGGGGATCCTGGTGGTGGGATTTTGCGACGTGGACGTGACCTCAGCGGGAGGCGGCACCCGGAGCGTCAATCCTGCCCGCGACGCAGGGCTGAAAATGAGAGACGTCATCGTAGGGGTCAACGGCAAGGCGCCTGTCTGCGCGGCCTCCCTCACCAAGGCGGCAGAGGAGTCGGCGGGCAAGCCCATCACCCTGACGGTGAAGCGGTCGGTCCAGACTCACGGAACCAAAAAACAGAGCGGGAGCGAGTGCCGCGCCGCCGAGCTGACCGTTACCGTCACCCCTGTGAAGTCGGTTTCCGAGAACCGCTACAAGACGGGGCTATGGGTGCGGGACAGCGGGGCAGGCATCGGCACCGTCACCTTCATTCTGCCCGAGACAAAGACCTTCGCGGGGCTGGGTCACGGCATCTGCGACGGGGACACGGGTGAGCTGATCCCCATGCAGAGAGGGCAGGTCACCGACGTGACCGTCAGCGGTATCGAGCGAGGCGAGGCGGGGGATCCCGGGGCCATCAAGGGCTACTTCGCCCCCGGCAAAACGGGATCTCTGCTGGGAAATACCGAATGTGGCGTCTACGGCGTCTTCACCCAAATTCCCGCCGCCGCCACCACCCGTCTGCCCGTAGGCCGCAAGCAGGAGCTGCGGGAGGGGGACGCCACCATCCTCTGCACTCTGGATGACGGCAAGGTGGGACAGTACAAGGTAAAGATCACCTCCATCGACCGCGCCGCCACGGGCTCCAAGTGCTTCACCCTGACGGTCACGGATCCCGCCCTCATCGAGAAGACGGGGGGCATCGTCCAGGGCATGAGCGGCTCGCCCGTCATCCAGAACGGCAAGCTCGTCGGCGCGGTCACCCACGTGCTCATCAACGATCCTACGGCGGGGTATGGGATCTTCGCGGAGAATATGCTGGGGGTCATGCCGGAGATGCTGGGGTGAGACAATACGCGAAATGGGGGTGTTACGGTGTGACAGCCCCATTTTATCACAGTTCGGGGAAAAATGCAAGTCCCCGCTGAAAAAACCCCCAAAACTCCCCACCCGACCCCCGCAAATTTTGTACCATCTTTTTCTTGACATCCCCCGCAAAATGTAGTATAATGCAATCAAACCAACCGCCACGGAGGCCGCCATGAACCACCCCGCAAAGTCCCCCCGCCACATCATCCTCATCGGTATGCCCGCCTGCGGGAAAAGCACCGTGGGCGTGCTGGCCGCCAAGACCCTGGGGTACCGCTTCATCGACTCCGACCTCATCATCCAGGAGCGGGACGGCCGTCGTCTCCACCGCATCATCCGCGAGGAGGGGCAGGCAGGCTTTCTCAAGATCGAGGAGGCCGTCAACCTGACCCTGGGCAACGACCCTCACCCGACGGTCATCGCCACGGGCGGAAGCGCGGTGTACAGCTCCGCCGCCATGGAGCATTTCAAGGCCGTAGGTACGGTAGTCTACCTCCGTCTGTCCTTTGAGACGGTGGAGAGGAGGCTGGGCAACTTCACCCACCGCGGCGTGGTCATGCCCGCAGGCTACACCCTTCGGGACCTCTACGACGAGCGGTGCGCCCTCTACGAGAAGTACGCCGACATAACGGTGGACGAGGGGCGGACCGACAACATCGGCGCGGTTCTGGAATCCCTTTGCCGCCATTTTGAGCGTGAGACCGAGTAATCCAACGCCACTACATACAGGAGGCCTATCATGGCATACAGAAGAATCCTCACCATTCAAGACATTTCCTGCGTGGGTCAGTGCTCTCTGACCGTCGCGCTCCCCATCCTGTCCGCCTGCGGACACGAGACCGCCATCCTTCCCTCGGCGGTGCTGTCCACCCACACCGCGGGATTTTCCGGCTGGACCTGCCGCGACCTCACCGAGGATATGCCCGCCATCAATACCCACTGGAACAAGGAAGGCTTGCGCTTCGAGGCGGTCTACACCGGCTACCTGGGCTCCACCCGCCAGATCGACTACGTCAAGGCCATCATGAACTCCACCCTGACCCCCGAGGGCCTGCGGATCGTGGATCCTGCCATGGCGGATCACGGCAAGCTCTACCCCGCCTTTGACATGGAGTACGTGGAGGCCATGAAGTCCCTCTGCGCCGCCGCCGACTACCTCCTGCCCAACGTCACCGAGGCCTGCTTCCTCACGGGGATGGAGTACCGCGAGGAATACGACGAGGCCTATATCGGTGAGCTGCTCACCGCCCTGCACAAGCTGGGTGCCAAGAATATCATCCTCACGGGAGTGGGCTTCCATCCCACCCAGACGGGTGTTATGATCTCGGAGTCGGGGGTTCAGTCCTACTACTGCCACCGCCGTCTGTCGGAGAACTGCCACGGCACGGGCGACGTCTACGCCTCGGCCTTTGTGGGTGCCCTCATGAAGGGCCTGGACGCCTACACCGCCGCCAAGATCGCCGCCGACTACACCCTGCTCTGCATGGAGAACACCCGCGGGGACCTGGACCACACCTACGGCGTCAAGTTCGAGCCTATGCTGGGGACTCTGATGGATATGATCCGGATCGCGCGGAAGATGGCGGTTCGGGATTGATCCTCCATCCCCATATACCCCGCCGAGTGGGGCTTCCGCGTGAACGAAGCTTCGCCCGACGGGGTTTTTGTCCCTGTTTCTTCTCGGTCACCACTTGTCACACAGGTGTCACTTGCTATATGCGGCTGTATCTGCTACAATGTTGTCAGGGACACGCGGCAACGCGTTCCCACAAAACCACAAGGAGGGATCCATATGGAATTGAAGGACAAACTGAAGGAACTGCGCGGCAAGGCAAATCTGACGCAGGAGGAATTAGCAAACCAGATCTACGTTTCCCGCACGCTGGTATCCAAGTGGGAATCGGGCGACCGCTACCCAAGTCAGGACAGCTTAGCGCGGCTGGCGATCCTGTTCTCTGTCTCCCAGGAGGAATTGATCGGGGAGCAAAAGGAAAAGGACACCTATGACCGCTACAATGTGATCAGCATCGTATACTCCGCAATCTGCGGGGTGTTTGCTCTGGGGCTGATCCTGCTTATGATCTGGGCGATCGTAGAAGAGGCGACTCTGCACAGCGGTTGGACGGGAATAGGAGGCTTCGTATTCTCCATCGTATGGGCTCTTCCCATGATCGCGGGTCTTACGCTGTTTGAGCTCATTACCTTGAAAAAGAAAAACGGATACAAAAATGTTGAGCTCTACAGCCTTTTCTTCCTCATTCTTGTTTGGTTGGTATCCATTATCCTGTATTTGTATCTGATTTGAAGAACAGCCCGCCGGGATGGTTTCCCGACGGGCCGTTTTCATATCAACCGTTCAGAACGATATAGGTAGTGGGCATCTCCCCCGCGTGCCAGTTGGGGATGAGGTGTCCCTCCTCGATCAGGCACAGGGCGGGCAGGGATACGGCGCTCGTATGCTTTTCCATAAACGCCACGGTCTCCACCTGCTCCCGCAGATGCTTGGGGGTGTGCTGGCTCAATACGGACACAGCCGTTTCGTGGAGCTTATCCAGCGTGGGCTTCAGGACCGTGGCCGCGTAGGTCTCGGCCATGCTCTGCACGCGGGCGTACTGCTCTGCCGTGTATACAGGCATATTTACCGCGAAGCCGTCCCCCTCCTTGCGGACGTAGCCCAGACGGATCAGCTCCGCCACGGCCTCCAGATCGTATTCCCCCAGCTTGGCCTGATCTCCACGGGCGATATCACAGAGGATGTTGACGTATCGGGGCTTTCCGAAAAGGTCGTGATGATCGCCGTAGGGCTTGGGGAGGTAGTCATAGAACATGACGCGGTCTCCCTGCGCGCTGTCCAGCTGACAGAAGTTGAACATATATTGCGGTGTCTCGGACGCTGTGGCCTCCACGCACCATTGACAGGCGCGGCCTCCCCACCCCGTTTCGGGGATATCCAGCTCCATAAACCCGTCGAAGGGCTCGATGGCTCGGAACAGGGGGATCAGAAGCTGCCAGCGAAGCGTATTATCAGAAAAGTCGCTACCCGTAAAGCCGAGCTGCTTATAGGCGGTCAGTTCTGCCTCCAGATAGGCCGCCATCCCGTCGGCGATACGGCGGCGGCAGCCCTCCGAGGCGGTATCCATCTCGCCTCGGCAGTCGGCGGTGATGATGATGACATTGGTTTTATAGCGAGGCCCCTCCGCGACAAGGATCTTCTTGTCGGCAAGAGCCTTGATCTCCTCGTCCAGATAGGGTAGGGGGATCCCCGTCTCCAGACTGATCTGCTGGGGCGTCAGGGCGTCGTTATAGCAGGCGATCACGATATTCTGGCGGATCTTGCTCTGCATGAAGTCCCAAAAGAAGTTGGGACCTTCCCCGCAGTACAGGGGGATGAGGGTCTTGGGATCGTAGCTAAGGGTTCCGAATCGGCGTTCCATATACATACCTTCTTTCAACAGTTTTCGGGATTTGAACAGGAGATACTTGACCATGCTCTCGCTGACAGACAGCTGCTTCGCGATCTCGGCGCAGGACCTGCGGTGGATGTAGTAGAGGATGGTAGCGCGGCGGTGCCGCTCCGAGAGAAGGGTCAGCTCACGGCGCAAACGGTGGATATCCTCGTTTTCTTCGCCGTCAAAGGGAGACTTCTCCTCCTCGGCGGGTATATCCTCAGTCAACTCAAGGTACTGCCGACGGCCTCGCTTACGGCACCATTGCTTGTAGACATTGTCCGCCACGCCCCACATGAAGGCGTAAAAGGCGTTGTCATCGCGGATATTTCCCGAGGAACGAATGATCTCATAGAGAATATCCTGGGACAGGTCCTCCGCCTCCTCACGGGTAGGGGTACGGGTAACACAATAGTGGAATATGGTCTTGGAGACCTCTGTGATCCTTCGGTCCAGCTCTTCGGCGGTCATGGAGTCCCTCCTGCGTGTTTTTAGATGCATCTGCCCATATAGTGAACGAATTCGGAAACGGTTAGGCTTTTTCATTATAAAGCGAAAATATTTTTTTGTCAAGAGAAACGATAGCCCGTCGGGAATATTCCCGACGGGCTTTTTCCATTCACTCCAGCTCCCCCAGCATCCTCTCCAGCACCTCGTCCACGTACCCCGCGTCGTCCGACAGGGTACGGAGATCGTACACCACCCCATCGTACTTGAAGATGGCGTAGTACCAATACTCCGCCCGCAGGGAGGGCTGTTGGCGGGCGATCTGCACCTCCACCCCGTGGATGACGCGGGTCTCGGTGGCCTGCTTGGTAAAGACCATGTCCACCTTCCAGTCCTCGATATCGGGGTCTCCGAACATACAGTGCAGCATCACCTGCCCGTTCCCGATGACCTCGCTCACCAGGAGGGAGTACCAATCGGCGGGGTCGGTGGGGTCGCCGCCCTCCTTGTAGTAGAACTCATAGGACGCGGCACCCAGGCCCTCTGCCAGGAGCGCGCCGCCATACTCGGCGGGGAGCTGATCAAGATCCGTCAGCTCCAGGCAGACCCCCTCGCGGAACACGTCGGTCATCTGGGGGGGGGGGGTAAAGGCCACCTTGATGTGAATAGCCAGCACCGCGACGAGGCAGATACAGGCGGCGAGGCTACCCCATTTCAGCAAACGGCGGCCTCTTCGGCGGGACGCGCTTTCCGCCCGGGGGCGCGGCGGCCAGAACGTAAGCGAGGTGCGCTCCTTTCTTTTTTATGCGGCTTCAAATTGGGGTTTATAGGGATGTTGATTCTTGTTGCCCTTAGGGGTTGCCCTCTCACCCGCCTGCGGCGGGAGCTCCCCCAGAGGGGGAGCCTTTCGTGCCAAACTCCAAAGATCCCATTTGCCCTCAAGTGTTTTCCGCCGTCCCAAGGCTCCCTCTTTGGGGGAGCTCCGCGCAGCGGTGAGAGGGCAAATAACGCGGGCAAGCCACAAACAAACAGTTCGATAAACCCAAATTTGAACTTCGTTTCCTGAATTTTGCGTTCCCGAAAGGAGCCTCACCATGATCTATCATGATATTCCCTGAGCACGAGGACGCCTCGCCGTGGGTGTCCTTGCCTCTTTTGTGAAAGATACCCGAAAAATTCTCTTCGCGAGCGGCGAAGATTTCCTTTCCCGCGCTTGACTTTTTCGGAGGTTCGTGATACAATGTGTTTTTGGTAAACCACTCATTTCACATAGATGCGAGGTACCTCTATGACCTCTACCGTCGCCGTCCTCACTATATTCCTCGTTACCTGCGCCGCCCTCATCGCCCTGGTCTTCGCTAAGCCCTCGGTCATGATCGGCGGGAAGAAGATCAGCATCTTCTGGCTGGCCCCCCTGGGAGGCGCGCTGGCTCTGATGATTGGCGGGTACGTATCCCCCTCCGAGATCGCCGCGGGACTCACCGCCGCGGGGGACGTGAACCCCATCAAGATCCTGCTCCTGTTCTTCTCCATGACCATGATGTCGGTCTACCTGGACGAGATCGGCTTCTTCCGTCTCCTGGCCCACAAGGTGCTGGCCCGCGCCAAGGGCAGCCAGACCACCCTGTTCTTTCTGCTCTACGGCCTGGTGTCGGTCCTGACCGTCTTCACCTCCAACGACATCATCGTCCTGACCTTCACCCCCTTCATCTGCCACTTCGCCAAGTCGGCGCGGATCGACCCTCTGCCCTACCTGGTGTCGGAGTTCGTAGCCGCCAACACCTGGAGCATGGCCCTCATCATCGGCAACCCCACCAACATCTACCTCATGACGGGTACGGGCGTCTCCTTCCTCGCCTACACCGCCCGCATGATCCTCCCCACCGCTCTGGCGGGGCTGGTCTCCCTCGGTGTGCTGTACCTGCTCTTTTTCAAAAAGCTCCGCGCGCCCCTGAATCCCGAGGAGTCTCCCGCGCCTGTCGTGGATCTCCCCACCGAGGTGGTGGGTCTCTGCCATCTGGGCGGGTGCATCATCCTTCTGTCGGTGTCCTCCTTTATCAATCTGCCCATGTGGCTCATCACCTGCGTCTTTTTCATCAGCCTGATCCTCTGCACCATGGCCATCAGCTTCTTCCGTCGGCGCGGGATCTTTCTGATCGCCCGCTGCATCATCCGCGCCCCCTGGGATCTGGCACCCTTCGTCATCTCCATGTTCATTCTGGTGCTGGCCCTGGATCAGTACGGCATCACCTCGGTTCTGGGCGGATTCCTGTCCCGACCTGAGACCGTAGGCGGAACAGTGGCCTCCTTCGGGGTCTCCTCCTTCTTCGCCGCCAATATCGTGAACAACATCCCCATGAGCGTGCTGTACAGCTCGGTGGTGGGAAGCATGGAGGCGGGGGCTCTCACCACGGCGGCTCTCTTCGCCGCGGTCATCGGCTCCAACCTGGGTGCCTTCTTTACCCCCACGGGGGCTTTGGCGGGCATCATGTGGACGGGTCAGCTCCACGACCACGGAGTTCCCTTCTCCTTCGTCCGCTTCGTCAAATACGGCGCGACGGTAGCGGTCCCCGCTATGGCGGCGGCGCTTCTGGGGCTTTGGATCTGCTGTTGAGGGGCGAGATACACTTGCCGCCAACAGAGCGCGGTCATATAGCAATGCCGACGCTTTGACAAGGTCCTCTTGCCAAAATTCACAGTTTGTTTACATCCATTCCGAAAGGTTTCCCCCACAGAATGCGTCTATATAAGTGAAGTCCTTGACATCCCGCGGGGGATGTGCTATACTACTCTATACATAACGTTTACGAAAACGGAGGTTTTTCCATGTACTCAAGCGAAGAGGCAATTTTTGCCGTCATTTTTCTCATTGTTTACTTCTTTTTTCTGGCCTACTGCGTCCTTGCCTATATCGGCGTGAGCCTGGGCGGCTTTCGCATGGGGCGTAAGGCAGGGATGTCCAACCCCTGGATGTTCTGGATCCCCGGCTGTAATATCTACGCCCTGGGAAATCTGGCCGATACGAGCTGCGCTCTCCTTGAGTGCAAGGCTACGAGCCACCGAAGGAAGCTCTTGACCTGGTTCATCATCAACATGGTAACAGTCTCGATATGGGCGATCCTTTTCGTTGTGGTGGGTATGCTGTCCACCCTCATCGAGCAGGCGGAGCAGGGTGACCTGGTCACGACCCCGGAGTTCGGTGACGACGCCCTGGTCGCGCCCGTCCTGATCCTCCTGCTCCTGACCGGCGTGCTCATCGCGCTGTGCACCGTGTACATGGTATTCTACTACATTGCTCTCCACAAGATCTACAAGCTCTACGCTTCCTCGGGGGCGGCGGGGCTGACGGTGCTGTCCATCCTGGTATCGGTGGCGATCCCCGTGATCTTCCTGGTCCTGTCGGGCCGTGCCCCCGCCGTCACCGTGAGATCAGACGACAGCCTGCCCCCTCCTACCGATCCCGCAAGCTCCTCCGATATGGGGCAGAGCTTCTACTCTCTTTGATTCCATAGCCGTCATACCAACCACACAAAAAAGAACCGACTCTCCGTTTGGAGTCGGTTCTTTTCGGTTTTCCGGGAGTCTCTGTCACTTTTCCAGGGGAATGGGCTCGTCGGTACCCGTGATGAGGATATCCAGGGGCTCGCCGTCAAGCAAAACGCGGATGCGGGGAGGAACGTCGGTAGGCAGCTCCACCACCATGCGGATGAGGGTCTTTCCCTCACCTGTACCCGAGGTCATCTCTACGTCCACGCGGAAGCCCTTCTCGCTTTCCAGGACGGTGGGGGGAGCCTTCAGGGAGGCGTTCCCCGCGGGATAATAGATGAGGTAGGTAAAGGCCATGCGGGTCCCCGCGTCGCTTTCGTGGCGCAGAAGGTAGGCGTCAAAGGAATCGTTTCTGTCCGAGTCGGCACAGCCGTCCAGCCAGCCGCCCGTGGGGGTGTCGATGGGATACATCTCCAGGGAAAGGTTGGAGGAATAGGACAGGGCGGCCTCCCCGTCGGCTACGGGAATGAAGGTCTCCTCAGGGATGGTCTCGCGGTCAAACAGACCGTCGCCCTCACGGATGATAAGGACTACCACAAGGATCAGGCAAAGGAGAAGCCCCGCTACCAGAGCGGTCAGCAGTAATTTTTTTCGGTTCAAGGTCATACCTCCGATCACGGCCGCATAGATTCCCGCAGGACAGACTCGCGGCTTTTTTATTCCGACTCCATTATACCCTACTTTCCACCCTAAATCAAGCGGGATTTGTGAATTTTCATCGGCGGGAGACGGAACCTGTCAACCGATTTTTCCACCCGACCGCCCCGCATCGACCTTTGACGCGGAGGGGATGGGGTATAATGGAGACACGGCCGCTCCCGACAGTCGGGAGCAGATCGTAACGGCCGTTATGACCGCTGCCACGTGAAAGGAGGACGGATATGGAGGTTGAGATCTACGCCGATCTGCTGTTTCTCATCAACGCGGGCATGGACGGACTTTGCCTGAGCCTGACCGCCGCCCTGCTGCACCGTCGGGTCAAGAGATGGCGGATCCTACTGGCAGCCGCGGTGGGCGGGGTGTACGCGGTGGCGGCACTCCTGATGGATATAGGACAGGCCCTCTCCCTGCTTTCGGATCTGGGTATTTGTCTGGCCATGTGCGGGATGGCTTTCGGCGGGCGGGGGAGCGGTGGTCCCGGGAGGCTTTTGACGGCGGCGGGGCTCTACTTTCTTCTGTCCATGGCCCTCGGAGGCTTTATGACCGCCCTGTATTCCATTCTGAACCGAGCGGGGCTTTCGTCTCTTCTGGCGGAGCTTCTGCCCGCGGAGGAGGAGGGGATCGGATCCTGGGTCTTTCTCATTCTCGCCATTCCCTGCGGCGCTCTCTCCCTGAGGGGCGGGCGGCTCTGGCGGCGGTCGCGGGTGGAGCGGTACTGTACCGTGACCGTGGAGCTGGACGGTCGGCAGGCGGCGCTGCGGGGCATGGTGGATTCGGGGAATCTTCTGCGGGATCCCGCGGGAGGGAGAGCCGTCATCTGCGGTGACCCCGCGGTGTTGGAGGGACTTTTGTCCCCCGCGCTGTACCGTGTTCTGCGGGGGGAGAGCCCCGAGCGGATCAAGCTGACCCCCGGTGACGCCCGCCGCGTACGGATCATTCCCGCGGGGACCGCCACGGGAGAGGGGCTACTCTACGGTTTTCTTCCCGATCGTGTGACCGTCACGGCCGAAGGGCAGGACAGAGGGACCGACACCGACGTGGTGCTGGCCCTGACCTCCATTCCCACCGAAGGAGTGGACGCATTGGTACCCGCCGAGCTGACGGCATAGGCGGAGAAAGGAGTTACGTATGCTCAGATTGATTCGCAAAGGCTTATTTCGGATACGGCTTTCCCTGGGGGCGCGGTTCCCCGGGGGACGGCGGGGGGGGCTGTATTACATTCACGGCCCCGAGGTACTGCCCCAGCCGCTGACAAGGGAGGAGGAGACCGCCGCCATCCTGGCCCTGGAGGGAGATGGGCCCCCCGCGGAGGAGGCGAGAACGCTGCTTATCGAACGCAATCTGCGGCTGGTGGCTTTCATCGCGCGGCGGTATGAGAACTCGGGCGTGGGGATCGAGGACCTCATCTCCATCGGCACGCTGGGACTCATCAAGGCGGTGGGCACCTTCCGCTCGGACAAGAACATCAAGCTGGCCACCTATGCCTCCCGCTGTATCGAAAACGAGATCCTCATGTATCTGCGCAAGATCAGCGGCAAGCAGGAGGTCTCTCTGGAGGAGCCCCTGAACACCGACTGGGATGGGGGCGAGCTGCTCCTTTCGGACGTGCTGGGAAGTGACGAGCCGCCCGTGGGGCAGGAGGTGGAGGAGGCCGAGGAGAGGCTGGCTCTGCGACGGGCGGTGGCACGGCTCTCAGAGCGGGAGCGGCTCATCATCGAGCTGCGCTTCGGCCTTGGCGGTCAGCGGGAGCTGACCCAGAGCGAGGTAGCCGAGCTTCTGGGAATCTCCCAGTCCTACATATCCCGACTGGAAAAGAAGATCTTGCGTAAGCTGCGCGTGGAGCTTACGGGGCTCTGATGGGCGGAGCATTCTATGCAATTTGACAAAAAAAACGGATAGCGGTTTGGAAATATCGTCGTATGTTCAGGGGCTTTTTGTCGAATCTTAACACGGAATTCATGATTTCATGGTATACTGATACTGAATAGTTTGATACTCTAACGAATGCATAGGAGTACGCGTATGACAGATACCAATCGGGTCCTCCGTTCCTGGGAGGTCATGGATACCCCTTCCTTTGCCGAGGAAGACGGCCGCTTCGCCGCCATCGGCATCGATATCGGGTCTACCACCGCCAAGCTGGTGGTCTTTTGCGACGGAAAACTGGTCTATTCCTGCTACGAGCGCCACTTTTCTCAGGTACGCCCCAAGACTCTGGAGCTTTTGCAGAGAGTCCGCGACATGGTAGGCGACCGCCCCGTCAAGGCCGCCATCTCGGGCTCGGCGGGCTTCGGCATGGCCTCGTCGGCGGGGATCCCCTTCGTGCAGGAGGTCTTCGCCACGGGTGAGACCGTCAAGGCCCTGGAGCCCGACACCTCGGTGGTCATCGAGCTGGGGGGAGAGGACGCCAAGGTCATCTTCTTCAAGGGCGGCATGGACGAGCGTATGAACGGTACCTGTGCCGGCGGTACCGGCGCCTTTATCGACCAGATGGCCACTCTGCTGGACGTCACCGCCGAGGAGCTGGACGAGCTTTCCCTCCGCCACACCCGCATCTACCCCATCGCCTCCCGTTGCGGTGTCTTCGCCAAGACCGATATCCAGCCCTTGCTCAACCAGGGCGCGGCCAAGGAGAACATCGCCGCCAGTATCTTCGCCGCCGTGGCCTCCCAAACCATCGCGGGGCTGGCCCAGGGCCGCAAGATCGACGGAAAGGTCATGTTCCTGGGCGGTCCTCTCTACTACTGTAAGGGACTCCGCGCCGCCTTCAAGCAGGCCCTGGATCTGAGCGACGAGTACGCCGTCTTCCCCGAGTACGGCCGCCTGTCGGTGGCTCTGGGCGCGGCTCACTACGCCACCAAGCTGGCGGATACCACCTCTATGGATGCCCTCATCACGGGGGTGGAGGCCTCTACCCGGGAGCGTCTGGAGGCGGCTCACACCGATCCTCTGTTCGCAAGCGAGGAGGAGTACCAAGCCTTCTGTGACCGCCACGCCAAGGCCTCGGTCGAGACCGTTTACCCCGCTGACTACACGGGGAACGCCTATATCGGCATCGACTGCGGCTCCACCACCACCAAGCTGGTGCTCATGGGAGAGGAGGGGGAGCTGATCTACTCCTACTACAACTCCAACCGCGGTAATCCCGTCTCCATCGTCCGTGAGCAGCTTTTGGAGATCTACAGGCTCTGCGGGGACCGCATCACCGTCAAGGGCTCGGCGGTCACGGGCTACGGCGAGGAGCTGATCCGCCACGCCTTCCACATCGACCGCGGTCTCGTGGAGACCATGGCCCACTTCACCGCCGCCAAGTACTTCAACCCTCAGGTGGACTTCATCCTGGACATCGGCGGTCAGGACATCAAGTGCTTCAAGGTCAAGGGGGATGCCATCGACTCCATCATGCTCAACGAGGCCTGCTCCTCGGGCTGTGGCTCCTTCATCGAGACCTTCGCCCGCTCCATGGGCTATGAGGTGGACGAGTTCGCCCGCCTGGGTCTTTTCGCCAAGGCCCCCGTGGAGCTGGGTACCCGCTGTACCGTCTTCATGAACTCCTCGGTCAAGCAGGCCCAGAAGGACGGCGCCACCGTAGGGGATATCTCGGCGGGTCTTTCCCGCAGTGTGGTGAAGAACGCCATCTACAAGGTCATCCGCGCGGGCTCGGCCGAGGAGCTGGGCCGTCAGCTGGTGGTCCAGGGCGGTACCTTCCTCAACGACGCGGTGCTTCGCTCCTTTGAGCGGGAGATGGGCTGTGACGTCATCCGTCCTCGGATCGCGGGGCTCATGGGTGCCTTCGGCGCGGCTCTCTTCGCCCGTTCCCTGGGACTGAATCAGTCCGAGACCCTGGACTATGATACCCTCAAGGCCTTCACCCACACCTCCAAGGCCGCTACCTGCAACGGCTGTGGCAACAAGTGCCATCTCACCATCAATACCTTCGGCAACGGTGAGCGCTTCATCTCGGGCAACAAGTGCGAGAAGGGCGCGGGCCGCAAGCTCCCCGAGGGCGCTGATATCATCCCCAATCTCCACCAGTACAAGCGGGACCACTTCGCCGCCCTGGAGGAGCAGAGCCGCGACGGCGGTCGGGGTACCATCGGTCTGCCCATGGCCCTGGGTATGTACGAGCTGGCCCCCCTGTGGCACGCCCTCTTCACCGAGCTGGGCTTCTACGTCACCCTGTCGGGTCCCTCCACCCGCGACCTCTACATCAAGGGGCAGTTCTCCATCCCCTCGGACACCGCCTGCTACCCCGCCAAGATCATGCACGGTCACATAGAGCAGCTCTGCGAGCGGGGCGTGGACGCCATCTTCTACCCCTGTCTCACCTACAACATCGACGAGCATACGGGGGACAACCACTACAACTGCCCCGTGGTAGCCTACTACTCCGAGCTGCTCAAGGGCAACATGGAATCAGTCCGTAAGGTGGAATTTCTCCATCCCTACCTCAACATCAACAGCGAAAAGGAGCTGACGCGAGAGCTGTACGCCTTTCTGGGCGACCGCTTCGGGGGCTTTAAGAAGAGCGATATCAAGCGCGCCGTCCGCAAGGCCTTCGAGGCTTACGGCAGGTGGATGGCGGATATCCGTCACGAGGGCGAGGCGGCTCTCAAGTGGGCCCGTGAGCGGGGCAACCGCATCATGATCCTCTGCGGCCGTCCCTACCACACCGACCCCGAGATCGGCCACGGCATCGACAAGCTGGCCACCTCCCTGGGTTTCGCCGTGGTCACCGAGGACAGCATCGCCGCTCTGACGGGCAACGCCCCCGTCAACGTCCTGAATCAATGGACCTACCACGCCCGCCTCTACGCCGCCGCCCGCTACGCAGCCGACCACGATGACGTTCAGCTGGTCCAGCTGGTCTCCTTCGGCTGCGGCATCGACGCCATCACCACCGACGAGGTGCGTACCATTCTGGAGTCCCGCGGTAGTCTCTATACCCAGGTCAAGATCGATGAGATCACCAATCTCGGCGCCGTCACCATCCGTCTCCGTTCCCTCATCGGGGCCCTGGAGTACGGCGGGGGAGCGGTACTGAGCCGCGAAAGCAACAGGCAGGAAGCTATGGAAGGAGGTGCCCGCCATGAGTAAGAAAAAGGAGCCCATCGTGGTCTCGGCCTACAGCGATATGCCCGAGCGGGTCATCTTCACCGAGGAGATGCGGAAGACCCACACCATCCTCATCCCCAATATGCTCCCCCGTCACTTCCGCATCATCTCCCAGGTCTTCAACAACTATGGCTACAAGACCGAGATCCTGGAGGACGGCCTCCACGGAGACGCCCAGACCGTCATCGACGCGGGCCTGAAATACGTCCACAACGACGCCTGCTACCCCGCTCTCTTGGTCATCGGCCAGTTCATCGCCGCCCTCAAGAGCGGTCGGTACGACACGGATAAGGTGGCTCTTCTCCTGTCCCAGACGGGCGGCGGCTGCCGTGCCTCCAACTACATATCCCTCCTCCGCAAGGCCCTGGTCAAGGCGGGCTTTGCCCACGTCCCCGTGATCTCCTTGAACTTCTCGGGTCTGGAGTCCATGCCTGGCTTCAAAATTACCCTGCCCATGATCCCCCGTCTTCTCTACGCCATTCTCTACGGCGATCTCATCATGATGCTGACCAACCAGTGCCGCGTCTACGAGGCTGTCAAAGGCACCGCCGAAGCCCTGGCCGATGAGTGGAGCATCCGCCTGGCCAACGAAATGACCGGCAAGAACGCGAAGAAGGCCATGAAATACAAGCACATCAAGGAGAATTACCGCGCCATCATCCGAGATTTCGCCGCCATTAAGGGGGTGGAGACCCGCCGCACGGACCCCAAGATCCGGGTGGGCGTGGTGGGCGAGATCTACGTCAAGTTCTCTCCCCTGGGCAACAACGGGCTGGAGGATTTCCTGGTCTCCGAGGGCGCCGAGCCGGTGCTGGCGGGGCTTCTGGACTTCTGCCTCTACGTGGTGTCCAACAACATTCTGGATTATGAGCTCTATGGAGTGGGCAAAATGAGATCCAAGATCTACAAGATCGCCGACCGATTCTTCCTGAAGAAGCAGAAGGATCTCATCGACATCGTGGGGGAGCAGCCCCTCTTCGATCCTCCCACCCCCTTCGCCCACACCCGCACTCTGGCCCTGGACTACGTGGGCATGGGCGCCAAGATGGGTGAGGGCTGGCTCCTCACCGCCGAGATCCTGGAGCTGATCGACGAGGGGGTGGGCAACGTGGTCATCACCCAGCCCTTCGGCTGCCTCCCCAACCACATTGTGGGCAAGGGCATGATGAAGCCCATCAAGGAGGACCAGCCCGAGGTCAATCTGGTAGCCATCGACTACGACGCGGGCGCCACCAAGATCAACCAGGACAACCGCATCAAGCTCATGCTGGCCAACGCCGGGAAGTAAAGGAAACGAGGGGCTTTGCCCCTGTCCTCCACCCAAGAACCTTTTTTGCAAAAAGGCCCTTGTTAATCCCCAAAAGCTTTCTGCCAAAACTCCAAATGCTATTCTCGATCCATCCATCTCCTAACCACTCGATCTGTCGCCGATCCAAAGGAACCAACTATGAATTTTCGTGAAAAATTAGCCCGCTTCCTCTACGGGCGCTACGGTGCGGACAGCCTGTACAACGCCCTGTTTGTCGTGGAGCTGATCCTGCTCTTCGTGGGTACCGTCCTCAACGTATTGGGTCACAGTGCCCCTATTCTGTCCTTTATTTCCATTTTCTTCTATCTCACAGCCCTGGGGCTTCTGATCTGGGCGATCTTCCGATTTTTCTCCCGTAACATCCCCCAAAGACGGAAGGAAAACGAGGCCTGGCTCCGCTTTATTTCCAAGTTCAAGCGAAAGCCGAAGCCCACTCTCCCTCCCGACACCCCCACCCACATCTTCCGCGCCTGTCCCAAGTGCCGCTCCACCCTGCGCCTGCCCCGCGAAAAGGGCAAGCATCAGGTGAAGTGCCCGCGGTGCGGGGAGCGGTTTGGCGTGAAGGTCAAGTAAAACAGAAAGACCCGCATACGGTTTTGGCCGTTTGCGGGGCTTTTTTTGTAAATTTGGGTTTGTAGGTGAGTTGTTGATGTGGTCATCCTGAGCGGAGGGCGTAGCCCGGAGTCGAAGGATCTCTTGTCGGCAAAGGAGATCCTTCGACTCCGCCGCAAGCGGTTCCGCTCAGGATGACAGCCCAAAAGTGGGCGAAAGACAGACCGAAAAACTGCAATTTGAAGCTCCTCACCCTCAAATCAAGCCTAACTTCCGTATTCCCTCGGCCACACGCTCTCCCATGACCTTGGCACCCGCCGCGTTGGGATGAATGCCGTCGGTGAAGGTGACGGGCCACCCCTCGGACTCAATGACGTAGCCGTTGGGGTACTCACTCATCAGGCGGCGGATGATGGCGGCGTGGGTCTGCTGGAGGGGGATGACGTAGACCACGGGTACCTCGGGGTAACGGCGGTAGAGAAGGGACATGGTGGAGTTCATGGCGTTCATGTACTCCAGCATGGAAAAATCCATGTCATTGGTACCGTGGTTGATGACGATGAGGTCGGGCTTTTGGTTGGCGGCGGGGGAGTCGGCCACGGTGTTCCGCCAGCTCAGGCCGTCGATGGCTTTGGCCATGGTGTTGAACCAGCCGGTGCGGATCATGCCCGTGGCACCGTAGCCGACGTAGTAGGGGGTCACGCCAAGGGCCTCGGCGCAGTACCAGGGGTAGGCGTGGGTGGCGCTGTTTCCGTCGCTGTCGGCGGCCATGCTGATGGCGCGGATGCCCTCGGTGATGCTGTCGCCGTAGAAGAAGACCAAGGGGGCGGTGGGCCTAATGCCCCACAGCTTCCCTCCCGCGGCGGGGGTGACCGACTTCAGGGCAAAGCCGATCTCCTCGTACCACTTCCCCTCCCCCTCGGTCATGCCGTCGGCGATGATACAGATGGTGTGGCGGTCGGTGTCGGGCAGGCGGACGGTTGGAGCGGTTATGAGCTGACGGACAGGCTCTCTTCCGTCGATGGAGTAGGCGAAATAGGGGGTGCGGATGTGGGTGATGTCGGTGAAATTCAGGTTGACGGAGGTACAGCCCTCGGTCATGAAGTAGATCTGGGCCCCGTCGGTGGTGGTAGCCATGTGGGGGATGCCCTCCACCTCCTTCTCAAACCAACGGCCGAGGAAGTAGGGCTTGGACTCCTCCAGGATCTCATAGGTGCGGTTGTTTACGGTATAGGTATTCATCCTGTCACCCGTTTCTCAGACCCCCGTAGCGGGCGCGTCATAGGACAGCTTCTCCACCGTCCAGCCCTCGAGGTGCCTGCACAGCTCTGCCGCGGCCTTCCTGGCCTCGGGAAGGTCATGCTCCAGGTAGTTGCCGCACTGCCACCGCTCGGTGCCGGGGATCTCTCCCTCGTAGGCGGCGATAAAGGCGAAGGAATCCTGCACCAGCTTAATGGCGTTCTCGTGGCTCACGCTGTCGCGGACCAGGAGGTAGAAGCCCGTCCGACAGCCCATGGGGCCCACGTAGACCACCTGATCCGAAAAACCGCTGTTACGGGCGTAGGTGGCGAAGAGGTGCTCGATGGTGTGGGCGGCGGGGGTGGGGAGGTAGTCGCCGCCGTTGGGGAGCTTCATGCGGATATCGTAGGTCACCACGTCCCCGTCGATGCGGGAGACGTACATACCCTCCTTCAGGGTGTCGTGGTTGACGGTAAAGCTGGCGATGGTCTTCATGGGTGTATCCTTTCTGCCGTGGGGCGATGGGTCTTTTATATGATTCATTATATCACATCGGGGGATGGGTGTCAAGAGGGATCCGGCACTGTAGGACAGTGATTCGGCCGGCTTTCAAATTTGGGGTTGTCGGGCTGTTTGTTTGCGGCTTGCCCGCGATATTTGCCCTCTCACCGCTTCGCGGAGCTCCCCCAGAGGGGGAGCCTCAGAACGGCGGGAAAACACTTGTCGGGAAACGGGATTTCGCTGGGTTTAGTACGAAAGGCT
>JAZNJA010000207.1:0-10257 GCA_045577755.1 Eubacteriales bacterium | reverse complement strand
TATCGAACACCCGAAGGGTGTATATCGACAAAAACTCTGAGTCGATATGTCCCTTCGGGACTCGATATGTGCCTTGCGGCACTCGATATATCCCTTCGGGATTCGATATGCCCCCTGCGGGGGCGTGTCGGGCTTCGCCCGTTAAACCCCAATCTCACCACCCCAGCCCCTCAAACATCCCCATCAGTACAGGGAATACCATCGGCGCGGCGGCGAGGATGAGGTCGAATACCGACGAATAATACCAAATATAATTGCCGTTTTTAGACTTCGGCTCCAGAATCTTATCCTTCGGTACGGGAACCTTGGTCTCCTGCCACGCCCACAGCACGAAGGCCGAGCCGAACAGGCGGCGGTTGCGTCGGATACAGGCGGTGAGGGTCATGACCGACAGATAAACGGCGATCAGCCCCGAAAGGATCAGATCGGGCAGAGCTAAAGCCTCCATCCAGCCGATGGCGACGTGCAGGACGGTGAAGCTCCCCGCCGCGACGGGGTAGAGCCGCAGGAGGACACCGTACTTCCCCAGCCCGTAGGCCTTTTCCAGCTCGGTGTAGAACCAGAAATTCAGCGCGCCCTTCTGCTTCTGTCGGATATCCCGCTTGCGGATCTTGCGGTGGCGCAGATCCTGGAAGGCCTCGTCACGGAAGGCGGCGTAGGACAGGGCTATGACCAGGCAGAACAGGATGCCGACGAGGTAGCGGCTCACCTTCCCGCCTCCAGCTCAGCCAGGGACTTACGGATATCCCCATGCTTGTCGATGAGGGCCTCGGCGGTCTCGCGGTCGCAGTCACCCAGCTCCATGAGGATACGGATACAGCGGTCGCGGAGCTTGACGTTGGTGGGGCGGACGTTGACCATGAGGTTGCCCACCACCTTGCCCGTTTTGACCATGGCCCCCGTGGAGAGCATATTCAGCACCAGCTTCTGGGCGGTGCCGGCCTTGAGGCGGGAGGAGCCGGTAATGACCTCGGGGCCCACGTAGGGAGCGATGGTCACGTCGCACAGGGGGTGCATACGGCTGTCGGGGTTGCAGGTGATGCCCAGGGGGGTGGCTCCCAGCTCGCGGGCCTTCTTCAGGGCGCCCAGGACGTAGGGGGCGCCGCCCGAGGCGGAGAGGCCCACCACCACGTCGCCCTTGGTGACGCCATCGGCCTCGATATCGTGGGCGCCCAGGGCCTCGTTGTCCTCGGCGCCCTCCACGGCGCGGAACATAGCGCCCTCCCCCCCTGCCATGATGCCGCGGACGAGGTCGTAGTCCACTCCGAAGGTGGGGGGGCATTCGGAGGCATCCACCACACCCAGGCGGCCCGAGGTGCCCGCGCCGATGTAGATGAGGTGGCCGCCCCTGTTCAGGGCGTCGGCAATGATATCCACGGCGGCGGCGATCTCGTTCAGCTGTGTGGCGATGGCGTCCTCCACCACGCGGTTCTCGTTGTTCATGACGGTGACCATATCCAGGGTGGACATTTGGTCGATGTGGAGGGTGTTCCGGTTGCGTCCCTCGGTCTTGAGGGAGCCAAGGTCGGGGCGGAGGGAGGGGTTGTTGTGTTTCATGATGTTCCTCGATTATTTTTCTGTTTCAAATTTGGGTTTGGCGGGGAGTTTGTTTGCAGCTTGCCCGCGATATTTGCCCTCTCACCGCTTCGCGGAGCTCCCCCAAAGGGGGAGCCTTTAGAAAACGTTTGTCGGGAAAAGGGTTCTCTTGAAAATGGCGCGAAAGGCTCCCCCTCTGGGGGAGCTCCCGCCGCAGGCGGGTGAGAGGGCAACACCCATGGGTCAGCACGAACCAACAGCCCTGTAAACTGCAATTTACCTGTTCTTCATCGCCCAAACCTTCAAGACCGCCGCCTGGGTCTTGGCGTCCTGCACCTCGCCCGACAGGATCATATCCACTAACTCGGGGAGAGGGATCTTGACCATCTCCAGGAATTCATCCGGGTCGGGGTCTGTCTCGCCCTCCACCATGTTCTCGGCGAGATAGCAGTAGATGATCTCGGTGAGCAGGGCGGGGGAGGTGGCCAGGGGGCCGATGTCGGTGAGGTTCTCGGTGGTGTAGCCCGTCTCCTCACGAAGCTCTCGCAGTGCCGCCTCGCGGTGGTCCTCTCCGATATAGTCGAATTTGCCCGCGGGGATCTCCAGGGTCACGCGGTCCAGGGCGTAGCGGTACTGGCGGATGCAGACCACCTCCCCCTTATCGGTGAGGGGTACCACCGCCACGGCGCCGTTATGCTTGCAGTATTCCCGCATGGACGTCCCGCCGTCGGGGAGGTTGATCTCGTCGCGGTAGAGGTGGAGCACCTTACCGTCAAAGATCAGCCGGGAGGAGGCGGTGGTCTCCTTGAAATAGGATTCTTCCTTCTGAAACTTCATGGTTCTTCCCTTTCTCAGCCTCGGCGCAGTTTTTGCGCGCGGATATCGCTACCCAGGAAGGGCAATACCGTGTATTCGCCCAGCACGCGGCTGGTAATGCGATCCCAGTAGTGCTTGCGGAACTCATCCTGGGTCAGATTGGTGTTGATGATGGTGGGCCGGCGCTTGTTCAGGCGGGTGTTGATGAGGTTGTACAGCACCGAGGTGGTGAACTGGTTGTGTACCTCGGTACCCAGGTCGTCGATGATGAGCAGGTCACAGCTAAAGTAGCGGCTCGTGTCGAAGCCCGTCTCTCCCCCCGCGCTGTTGCCAAAGCGCTCGTGCTCAAAGTCGGACAGGAGGCTGACCGCGCTGACGTAGAAGACATCGTAGCCCCGCTCGATGATGACCCCCGCGGCGGCGGAGGACAGGTGGGTCTTGCCCAGGCCCGTATTGCCGAACAGCACGAGACTGGGGCTCTTATCCGGCTCAAAGGTCTCGGCGTAGCTTTTCATACGGCGCAGGATCTGCTCCATGCGGCGGGCGGCATTGGGATCGTCGCTGTAGTAGGACAGGTCGAAATTATCGAATCTCTGCTCACGAAGAAGGTTGCCCATGCCGGATTCGTCGTAGCTTGCCTCAATGAGCTTGCGCTTCATGCAGACGCACATTTTGGTATCCACGAAGCCCGAGTCAGAGCAGAGGGGACACTCGTAGCGCACCTCGGTGTAGTCAGCGGGAAAGCCCCCCGCCACCAGCATGGCGGCGCGGGTACGGCGCAGCTCGCGGTTCTGCTCGCGGATCTCGGCGATGCGCTGCTCGACGTCCCCTCCCTCCATGGAGACTGCCATGAGAGACAATCCCGTCATGGACAGGGCGCGGTCGATCTTCTCTACCTCGGGCAGAGCCAGATGCACCTCCGCGCGGCGAAGCTCAGCCTCCTCGCGGGCGACCAGATATTTCGTGGCGTATTCCTCGCGGATACGCTTATAGGCCGGATTCTGTGTTGCCATGTTTTTCTCCTCAGAATTATTGCCATTTTTCGGCGGGGATCACGTGCCGGTCTTGTCGGGGTCAAAGTCCTCCCCGAGACTGCGGCGGACGGCGGCGGCAAAGAAGTCCTCCGTATCGAAGGAGCCCTCTTTGGGCGCGCCCTTGGCGCGGCGCTTGCTCTCTCGGAAGGCGGCCTCGGAGCGCTCAACGTCCTCCGTGGTGCGCAGTCCGTCCCGATTCCAGTTGGCCAGGACCGCGTCCATGTACTTGATGTTGGGGCTTCCCTTGGCATCCACCGTAACCTCATAGGCGCGGGTGATGACATCCATATCGTAGCGGTAGTCGTACAGCCAGGTTGAGAAGTATCGCTTCTCGGTGGGGGTCAGGGCACGCTCGCCCATACCGAACATACGGCGTAGCTTGCTGACCACGTCCTCCATCTGCTCCATCTGTCGGAGCTTCTCCTGGAGGGCGGGGAGGTCACGGATCTCCTCGTCGTAAAGGGAGAAGGCGGTCTTTTCCACATAATGGAGAGATCGCTTGGTGCCCCGCCTGTCCTGGGCGGAGGCGCAGAAGGCCAGCAGGGTGATGACGTAATCCCACTCCAGCCCCAGGTAATCCACAAGCCCCAGAAGGATGTTCAGCTCGTGGGTATTGAACATTTTTCCCCAGATGTTCTGGCATTCGTCGATGAAGGCGGCGGCGTCAGCGCGCTCCTCCAGGAGGTTCGCCAGCTGCTCAGTGGTGTATCGGGGCAGCTCATCCCGAGGGGCGGGCTTGCTCTTGCGGGCAGACTTGGCGGCGGCCTCCTCTGTGGCTTCGGAAGCCGGATCGGCGGGCTTTGCGGCGGCGCTTGCCGTCACCGCGGGGGCGGAAGCACGGTTGTCGGTCTCGCGGGCGGGAGCGGGCTCGGTCTCCGGGAGGGGGAGAGCGGCGGCCTCAGCGGTCCCGGTGTCTACTCCGTCCTCCAGGACGTTCAGCACCCCGGCGCCCCTCCAAAAGGAAAGGGCGGTCTCCACCTGGGCGGGAGTGCATCCTAGCTCGGCGGCGACGTTCCCCACGCATTCTCCGTAGCTGTTCGCCCTCAGAAGGGCGGGCTTCGCGCAGAGGGTCAGCAGTACCTTGAGGTCGCTCTTGGTCGCCCTGTCCATCACCCGAAGGGCGGCGGCGGGGACGGTGGCCACGGCGGTACCGTATTGCAGCTGTATGTTCATGGTCTATCCTCTTTCTCAGTTGTGGGGATCGGCGGCGGCATCAAAATCGCTGATGGCGTCCTCGGAGATGTTCAGCTCGTCATCCTCACTGCCGTGTCGGGAGAGGATCTTGTAGTTGAGGATCATAAGGGAGTCGCCCAGGTGGACGTTCTCCACCACGATCTCGGCGGGGCTGTAGCCCAGCTCCACACCCATGTAGTTCCAGAGTCCCTTGACCTTACAGGCCACGAGGCGGGCGGCAATGTCTCTGACCTGCTCCTTGGGGCAGGTGATGACCGCGATATCCACTTGATGGGTGGCGCAAAATTCCTCCAGGGTATCCAGAGCCAGCACCTCGATGCCTGCCACGGTACGGCCCACCAGGCCCTCGCCCGTGTCGAACATGGCCAGGATATCCACCCCGCGCTTCTCGAACATGGACTGGTGGATGAGGCCGCGGCCCAGATCTCCCGCGCCAACGATGACGGCGTGGAAGCCCGCGCCGACGCCCAGGATCTCGCTGATCTTGGCGAAGAGGTAGTTGACGTTATAGCCGTAGCCCTGCTGACCGAAGCCGCCGAAGCAGTTGAGATCCTGGCGGATCTGGGAGGCGGTAACGTTCATCATGGCGGACAGCTCACCCGAGGAGATGCGCATCTTGCCTTGGGTGATCAGCTCACGGAGGTAGCGGTAGTAGCGGGGGAGACGCTTGACCACGGCGGGGGAGGGGGTGGGGGTGGGGGTTTGGTTTTTGTTATCCATGGAAACTCCTTAGGGCCCCTATGGGGCAATGAAGTACGCGCTTCGCGCGTGTGAGGTTGCTCCTGCGGAGCAGTGAAGTTGCCCTGCGGGCAGTGAAGTTTGCCCCTTCGGGGCAAGTTTCGGAAGGCTTTGCTTGCTACGCAAGCAAAACCAATGATCAAATGTAGTCGGATGCCGAGGCGTTCAGCGAGGTGTCGGCTCTGGTTCCCTTTTGATACTCGAAGTACCCCGCGGCGGCGATCATGGCGGCGTTGTCGCCGCAGAGGTGGCGGTCGGGGACGATGAAGCGGACGCCCCGCTTCTCACAGAGGCGGGAGAGGGCCGAGCGGATGTGGCTGTTGGCGGCAACACCTCCCGCCAGGACCAGGGTGGTGACTCCCTTTGCCTTGGTGGAGAGGGCTTTATCGGTCTTCTGGACGATGCCTTGGACGATGGTGTGGGTATAGGAGGCGGCCAGGTCGGCGCGGCTGATGGGCTCGCCCTTCTGCTCGGCCTGGTTGATGAGGTTGAGAGCGGCGGTCTTGAGGCCGCTGAAGGAGAAGTCCAGGTCGTCCCCCTTGACGGCGGGGCTGGGAAGGGTGAAGGCCTTGGGGTCTCCCTCATAGGCCAGCTTGTCCAGAGCGGCACCGCCGGGGTAGGGCATACCGATGACACGGCCGATCTTGTCAAAGGCCTCACCGCAGGCGTCGTCGCGGGTGGCGCCGATCTCGTTGAAGGCGGTATAGTCCTCCACCATGTAGAAGGAGGTATGGCCGCCCGAGACCACCACGGCCAGGAAGGGGGGCTTCAGGTCGGGCTCTTGGAGGTAGGCGGCGGCCACGTGGCCGTGGATGTGGTTGACGGGGACCAACGGGATGTGATTGGCATAGGCCAGGGACTTGGCGAAGTTGACACCCACCAAAAGGGCGCCGATGAGGCCGGGATGGGAGGTGACGGCCACCGCCCCCACGTCGGAGAGGGTAATGCCCGCCTCGTCGAGGGCCTCCTTGGTAATGCGGGAGACTGCCTCGATGTGAGCGCGGCTGGCGATCTCGGGGACCACGCCGCCATAGAGACGGTGGGTCTCGATCTGGGAGGCCACGATATTGGACTTGATGGCGCGCACCGCGGCGGTGCCCTCCGAGCCATCGGACATTTCCACAATGGCGGCGGAGGTCTCGTCGCAGGAGCTTTCCATGCCGAGTACGTACATATATGCATCCTTTCCCGCGACAGCCCGAGGCTTCGCGAGTATGTAATAATCCAACTTATATTATATAACAAACCGCGTCGTTTGTCAACTCTTATTTTACGATTTCCACCATCCTTCCCCTCTTTTCGTACGGAATCGAAAGCTCTCGATTCTTGTCTCCAAGGGTCTATTTTTCAGAACGGGGTCCTTCCCTTTTATCGCGAAATCGCTTGACAAAGCCCGGAGTTTATGCTATAATATCATGGTACGCGGGTATGGCGGAATTGGCAGACGCGCCGGATTTAGGATCCGGTTCCTTGTGAGTGCAGGTTCAAGTCCTGTTACCCGTACCAAAAGAACGGGGGTGGTTTATCCACCCCCGTTCTTTTGGTATAGGTAATGGGTAATGAAGAACCTGTGCAAGCTGCAAGCAAGTTCCCCCATTTCCGCTTTCTCGGTGCAGCTTCCCCCGAGCGGAGCGAGGATGTTCAAGTCCTGTTACCCGTACCAAAAGCAAGAGAGAGAAGCAACCGCTCCTCTCTCTTTTCGTTTTACTTCTTCTTGGGCACGAACATACGGAAATCAAACCGTCTCGGCACCTCGATGTCGCCATCCTCCAACGTGACCCCACGGGCGGCGGCCTTGGTCTTTTCGATCTCCATGTACAGGGAGGTCAGAGAAATCTCACCCTCGCGGATATCCGTGACCGACAGGCCTCCGTCGCGGTGGAGCACCGTCTCGGCCTCTGCCGTCTTGCCTGTGCGCAGGAGGGCGAAGGCGTAGAGCATGGCCACGCGGCCGTCGGCTTGGACGTTGGCGGGGGCGGACTCGTAGGCATCAATGATCTCCTCATGCTTCCCCGCGCTCAGGGCCAGAGCCAGGGACTGTCTCGCCAGGGAGACGTCCGAGGGCAGGAGGGCGTAGGCCTCCAGAGCGATGTCGGCGGAGGCATTGAGATCCCCCTTCATGCGGTGGATCTGAGCCTTGAGGAAGAGGGCGGTGGGGGTGACGGCGCGGGACAGAGCCTCGGTCAGATGCTCGTCCGCGTAGCGGAGATTGCGTCCAGCCATGTGGATGGCGGCCAGGTGGAGGTGCTTTTCGTGGCTCGGGGCGGATTGCTCCAGGAGGGCGGTCCACTCCTTCTGGAGCATCCAGGAAGCGGGAGCCTCGGTGGCGCCCAGAGCGGGGAGCTTACCCGACTCCAACAGGGTCGCCCAGGGGGTCTCGTCCTCGGTCAGGTCGCCGAAGTCCAGATGGGGACAGACGGGGGGCTCGCCGCTCTTCTCGCGGCGGAGGTTCTCCAGCTTACCCCACGCCGAGCCGTGGCAGATCACGCTGTCAGCGGGGGACAGGGCCATGGGCTTGGTGGCGGTGAGCATCTCCTCCAGCTTGGTCTCGGGGAGGAGGGCTTCCAGCCGCTCTCCCACCTCGGCGCGGCAGTCAGCCCAGTCGCCGTGGACCTTAACGGGATCGGCGGTGACGGCACCGTAGGCCTCCAGCCACTCCCATGCGGTCTTGGGGGGCATGGGGAGGCACTCGTACTGGGTATGGGCCACGCCCGCCTGAATTTCTACGTATCGGCCGTCGCCACCGCTTGCGGTGATACTGTCCTGTGTCAGGAACTCCTGCCAGCGCTTACCTCCCTCGCCCTGGCCCCAGACGAAGAGCTTACGGCCTTGGAGGCGGGGGGTGGAGGTCTGGAAGAAGCCGTAGCCCTCGCGGTCGATGTAGGCGGTGTACTTGCGGCTTTCCTTGGGGATCTTCCAGAAGTAGTCGATGGCAACGGGGTTGTTGGAGGGATAGGTGATGTCGATGCCGTTATCATAAGGAACGGGGTTCTTACCCACCATGCCCTTTTTATTGTTGTAGGTCACGGTGGCGTCAATGACGTCGCGGGCCTCGGGATCCTCGCGGACGGCCATGTTGGTCCACCAGTACATGGGGACGGTATCGGCGGTAGGGTTGACGATCCGCATACGGCCGAAGAGCTGTCTGGAGTCATCGGGGAGGAAGAAGTCCATCTGGTAGACACAGGCGCGGATACGCTCGTACTCGTACATACGGAGCACGGGGGTGCTGTCCTCCAGCTTAGTTTCGGCGGCGTGGATGCGGGAGCAGGTGAAGGGGTGGTGGCCCACCATGCCACAGTTGAACTCGATGCCACCCGCCAGCCATGCGTTCCGGACGGCCAGGTTACAGGGGCGGACGATGGGGTTATCGTAGAGGAGGTGCTTCCCCGCCACCTTATCGTAGAGAGACCACAGGCGGCCACCCAGCTCGGGGAGGAAGAGGGCCTTGAGGTAGTCGTTCTCCAGCACCACGCCGACGTAGGGGGTCAACTCCTCAGAGCGGTCGTAGAGGTCCTGCATACGGTAGGGGAAGATAGAGGGTAGGAAGCCGTAGCCCACGAAGAGCTCGTCGTCCTCGTCCAGGGCAGAGCGGGTGAGGCCTTGGACGTTGGACATCTCATAGAGGGAGGGGAGGGTGGATTCGCCGTTAAAGTGGGCGGAGGGGAGGAGGACTTCGCATACGGTCATAGACATGGCGGGGACTCCTTTCGGGGTGGTTTGTTGAGTTTATTATAGCATAGATGGGAGAGAAAATCAAGGTGTTTGGGAAATTCGTTTCGCCGCGTCTATGAAAAAGAGCCTCTCCTTTACGAAAAGGCTCTTTCATATTCAAGTCACGTCCGCTCCTTACGCAGCTTGCGGACCAGCTTGGTCACGCCCCAGACGATCATGGAGAAGCCGTTGAAGAACAACAGGTAACAGACCACGAACAGGGGGTAGGAGACCGCCTGCACAGCCCCCAGAAGGGGGAGCTGGGTGGGGTAGTAGGGGGAGATGTAGAACATACTGAGGTTGTCGCCGGGCTGGCAGGCGGGGGTGTTGAGGTGGAGATGGTACACCAGGATATTGCCCACGATGGCCAGGGCGATGAAGCACAGAAGCATGACGGCGGGGGCGATCATCTCCCGGATATCCTTGCCGTAGCCGCGGGAGATGATGAGGTAGACGCCCATGACCACCAGGACCGAGTGCCACAGCATGGCGTGGAGGGACATGGGGACGAAATAGGTGTACAGCACCGCCGTGGGGACCGCCATGACCGCCAGGCCGCCGATGATCCCGAAGAAGGCCAGGAAGCGGTAGCAAAGCTCGCGGGCCTTGGCCGAGGGAATGACCGAGGCGGCGATGGCCACGTAGATGGGCACCGAGCAGAACTGGTAGGGGAAGATCTCAAAGCGGTAGTATCCGTAGAATTTGAACCAGAAGAGCTGCTTGAAGACCTCGCAGCCGATGAGGATAACCGCGAAGATACCGATCATGATGCGGTCATACTTGGGGCTGTGCTTGCGGGCTACGGTCAGGCCTACGGCAATACAGGCGGCGATCATGATGCCGAGCCAGAGAAGATGGAACCAGCTGAACATACCGGGGCCGACGTCACCGTTGTTGATGTCTCCCCAGGTCCAATCGAGCATTGTTTGCATGGAAAACCTCCTGAATGAACATACGTATGGATATTACTTCGCCATTATATCATACGGTGATATTTCCAGCAAGGCTTTGGGTGAAGATTTAATGGTATTAAATTTAGCGGGTCTTCTGAAACACGAGGCGTGAGCATCAAATCTGGGTTTATCGGTGAGGTGACCGAGTCCTTTGCCTTCTCCAGCGGAGAAGGGGGACCGCGAAGCGGTGGATGAGGAGAGCATTTGTAACCTAACTTATCGGGTGTACAGTTATGTTCCTACAACCATACGGATAGAAACGACAAAATGGT
>JAZNJA010000206.1:0-4747 GCA_045577755.1 Eubacteriales bacterium | reverse complement strand
TCCCTAAATTTAACGGCAAAACTACTTGACTTTTCTCTCTCATTGTTGTATAATTACCTCGCTTTCTTGTAGGTTTTTTGTGGCAATTAAATTATACAACAAAGCAAGCGGTTGTTCAAGCCCTTTCGGTTTTGAACAACCGCTTTTTTTGATTTTTGGGGGAGTTAATGACTCAGCCTCGATTTTTCTGTTTGGTATGATTTAGGATCAGAGCATTATTTTTTCTGCTGTTTACACCAGATCTCCATAACGATGCCGTGGGGGAGGTGCTTGGTAGCCAGCACCTGCATCCGCACGGGGAAGCCGCAGATGGAGACGTCCTTCCCTTTCCTCATGTCCTTCAGGGCGCGCTTGATGACGGCCTCAGCGGTGTAGAAGCGGTTGTAGTAGATAATGGTGTCGTTGTCCACCACGGCGCGGTCGAAGAAGTCGGTGGAGACCCAGCCGGGGCAGACCGCCATGACCTTGATGCCCCGCTTCTGCTTTTGCAGCTCCTTGTTCAGGGCGCGGGAGAAGCTGAGGACGAAGGCCTTGGAGGCGCCATAGACGTTGATGTAGGGGACGGGCTGGAAGGAGGAGAGACTGCCCAGCTGATAGATGCAGGCGCCTTCCCTCATGTAGGGCAGGGTGAGGTAGGTGATGGAGACGAGGGCCTTGTCGTTGAGGTCGATCATGGCCAGCTGCTCCTCCAGAGAGAGGTCGGTGAAGGCCTTGAACTTACCGAATCCCGCGGCGTTGACCAGCACGCGGACGTCAGGCTTCTCGGCGGCCAGTAGCTCCTTGTACTTGTCGATCTCGGTCTGCTCGCCCAGATCCAGGGGGATGGCGCGGACGGGGGCGCGGGTCTCGGAGGCCAGAGCCTCCAGACGGTCGCGGCGGCGGGCGATGAGCCACAGCTCGTCGAACTCCTGCTCCTTGTCCAGAGCCAGCACGAACTCACGGCCCATGCCCGAGGAGGCGCCCGTGATGACAGCGATCTTCTTTCTTGCGGTTACAGCGATTTCACACATGGTATACTCCTTTTCACCGCGCGGAGGCGGTCCACAGCATTGGAAAAACACCCTGAAACGGGGCCGCTCCAGGGTGTACGGTGGGTCTTACTTCTTGGCCTTCTTGAACTTGACCTTCTTGGCGGTCTTGATCTTGTCAGCCTTCTTCAGCTTGTAGAAGCCGGTCTTGGGGTCGTAGCCCGCCTTCTTGGCGGCCTTGAGCTTCTTGGCCTGCTTCTTATGATTCTTCTTGCGGGCGGCGGCGAACTTCCCCACCAGCTCGGTGTAGATCTCCAGTCCCGTCTTCTTCTCGGGAATAGCGGGCTCACCCGTCTTGGTGCCCAGAGTCGCCTCCACGGCGGCCTTGACGGCGGCCTCCTTGACCGTCTTGGGGATCTTCTGTCCCGTTTCCTTATTGGACTTCTTGATGGATTTCTTGAAGCCCTTGTCATTCGTCACTTCCTTTGTGATACGCTTGACGACCTTCTTCTGCTTGCGCTTGGGGAGGCCCGCAATGGATACCACGATGGGCGCTTTCTGATTCTGTTCCATATTCTTCTCCTTTATGGGGTTGAATTACAGTTCCTTGATGCAGTCGTCCTCAAACAGTCCCGAGGCCTTGACGGCGTCGGCACCGCCCAGGATGGTCTTGACGCCCTTGCCCGCGGCCTGCAGAGTGCGGACGGTATCGGCGTAGGCCTTGAAATCGGCGGGAGAGGTGGTGAGGATGGTCTCGATCTCGGTCTGGCGGTCGGCGGCGGTCTGGCCGACCAGGTAGCGGGCCAGGGCGGCGTTACCCAGGTCGATGGGGCTTCTGGGGGCGAAGTAGGCCGAGCCGACGGTGGAGACGATCATGGAGCCGATCTCCTCCTCGCCGGGGAGGTTGGCCTCGATCCAGGCAGGAACACTTCCGTAGACACCGAAGGTATCGGTGACGCGGGGATCGCGGTAGGAGACGTAGCCCACGATGCCCTGGCGGAAGCCGACGGCGGAGGCACCGTAAGCGCCGCCCTTGGCACGGATCTCATCCCAGAAGCACTTGCTGTACAGGTGGGTGTGGATGACCGACAGCTTGGGGCTGAAGGCTACGCCCGCATCGGTCAGATCAAAGACCTCGGCGCAGTAGTTGACCTCGCCGGGGATGGTGAGGGCGTAATTCTTCCGAGGCAGAAGGGTCAGAGGGCAGGCGGCCTTGGGAGCGATGGCAGAGCCCGCGGTCAGACCCGCGATGGCGGTCTTCCAGGCCTCGTAGGCATCCTGCTCGCCCGTGAAGTAGGCGATAGGGGCGACGGTCCCCGTCAGCTTGTCCCAGACCCTGGCCATGCCCTCGATGAGGGTATCGGCCTTGTCCTCGAAGCGGTTAGCCAGTTCGGACAGACGGCGGTAGGCCGACTCGCCCGACAGGTACTCGTCGTAGACACCCGACAGGGACAGGGTACGGGTAGCCAGGCGCAGGGCGGTCATGTTGCCGCGGCGGATCATCATATTGCGGATCCCCGAGGCATTGGAGAAGATGCGGGAGAGGATGGTACGGTCGAAGACGGGAGCAGACAGGTACTCGTTCACCAGCGCCACAGCCTCGGGCAGCATCTCGGCGGGGGAATCCAGGTTGACGGCCAGGTAGGCGTCACCCGTGGTCTCCACGCGCAGGCCCACGCCCGCGTTGGTACGGAGGCTTACCCACTTCTGAGTCAGCTCGGGGACCGAATACTGCCCCGCGGGCAGGCTCATGAGGGCGTCGTGGAGGCAACGGACGTAGAACAGCTCGTCCTCGTTCAGACCGCGGAGGTCGAAGAGCAGCCCCGCCATGACCATACCGTTGGTATCGGTGATATAGGACAGGGACTTAGCCTCACAGCCACCCACCCGAGCGGTCTCCTCGGCCATGTCGCGGGCGTCGGAGGTGGTGTTGATGTCAGCGGGGGAGAGGTGAGGGACGGACGCCTCGGCCTCGGGGGAATCGGGGGCGGTAAGGTACTCGTTGAAGGCGGCCATCTTGGCCTCCAGGGCGGCGTAGCCTCCCTCGGTGGCGTTGACGCGCTCGGCCTCGGCCTCAAAGCGGGCGGTCATCTTGGCGCGCTTCTCCTCGGTGAGGGTGCGGGAGGGGATGCACTTGGTCAGGGCCCAGTGGTTGCTGTTCAGGATGTACTTCTCGATGAGATGCTCGAAGTAGCGCTCGTCGGCAGCCATGGCCTCACGGAGAGCGGCCAGGTCGTTGACGGGGTTGGCGTCATCGAACTGGACGTGGGCGCGGAGGAAGGACTCCATGATGCGGAATCCGGTCTTGACGCTCAAAGAGGCGCGGCGGCAGTCGGTCTCGTGGCTGTTCACCAGGTCGGCCATACGCTCGCGGTCGATGCCCTCCTCACAGAGCTTCTTCAGGGTGTCCAGGATAGCGCCGCGGAAGCCCTCGGCGCACTCGGGATCCGACTTGCCCAGGGTGAAGTAGAGCATGGGCTGGCGGTAGTCACCCTCGCAGGCCATACCGAAGTCCTGACCCACGCCGGCGTCCAGGACGGCCTTGGTCAGGGGGGACTCGGTGTTCTCGGCCAGGTAGCGGGACAAAAGGGCGAAGGCCAGCACCTCGGCGGACTTGTCCTCGCCCAGCACGTAGGTCAGCATGAGGTGGGTATTCCCCGCGATCTCCTCGTTATCCGCCAGCTGGTAGCAGACGGTGCCGTCGGGGCTGACCACAGGGGCCTGGAGAGGGGCGGGAGCGGGCTTCTCCTGAGCGGACCTGCCCTTGGCGGTGAGGACACCGTCGATGTGGGCCAGCTCGGCTTCCAGACCCATGTTGCCCGAGAGGTAGAAAATGGAGTTCTGGGTGGAGTAGAAGCGGTCATAGGTCTCCTTGAACTGCTCGTAGGTCAGCTCGGGGATGTAGGCGGGGTCACCGCCCGAATTGAAGCGGAAGAAGAGGTCGGGGAAGAGCTGCTTCTCATTCTGCATCCACATGATGTAGTCGGGCTGGTTGTCGTTGCCCTGCATCTCGTTGAAGACCACGCCCGAGATGGCGACCTTACCGTCCCCCGCGGGCTCGATGTGCCAGGCCTCCTTCTCGAAGATGCGGCGGTCGGTCAAAAGCAGGGGATTGAAGACGGCGTCCATGTACACCGACATGAGGTTGAGGTAGTCCTGCTCGTTGGTGGAGATGAAGTAGTAGATGGTCTTGTCCTCAAAGGTCATGGCGTTGAGATCCACCGCCATGGAGGTCTTGAGGAGGTTGACGAAGGGTTCCTTGAGCTGATAGCTTTGGGAGCCGTCCAGGCAGGAGTGCTCCAGGATGTGGAAGACGCCGGTATCGTCCTCGGGGAGGGTACGGAAGCCTACCGAGAAGACCATTTGTCCGTCGTCTCGGTCGGTGTAGTAGAGGGTGGCACCGGTGGCCTCGTGGGTGAGCTTCCAGTAATGAGCGTTCAAGAGCGGAACGTCACCGTCGCGCACCACGCGAAAGCCGTGTATGAGAGAGCCGACTTGCAGATTCATAATTTTTCTCCTTCATCTATGGTTTTGCGGGGCATTTCCCCGCTTTCGGATATACTTGGTTTGATTATACCACATTTTTGGGTATATTGCAAGGGGAAACGGGGGATTCTAATGAAAAATTCGTAATTAGGGTTTCAAATTTGGGTTTGACGGGCTGTTTGTTTGCGGCTTGCCCGCGATATTTGCCCTCTCACCGCTTCGCGGAGCTCCCCCAGAGGGGGAGCCTCAGAACGGCGGGAAAACACTTGTCGGGAAACGGGATTTCGCTGGGT
>JAZNJA010000205.1:0-26111 GCA_045577755.1 Eubacteriales bacterium | reverse complement strand
GAGTTCTTGCGCCAAAGGCGCATATCGAGCCGCGAAAGCGGAATATCGAGCCGAAGGCCTATGCCGGAGGCATATCGAACACCCGAAGGGTGTATATCGACAGAAGCTCTGAGTCGATATGTCCCTTCGGGACTCGATATGTGCCTTGCGGCACTCGATATATCCCTTCGGGATTCGATATGCCCCCTGCGGGGGCGTGTCGGGCTTCGCCCGATAAACCCCAATTTAATGCTCCGGCGCAACCTCTTTCGCCCTGAACCAAAGGCTCGCCTTCCCCTTCTGATCCACCACAAGGACAGCCTGCTCGGCCTCCCCCTCCTCATCCACGATGCGGAAGGGCTCGCGACGGGCGGCCTTGAGGGACAGAAATCCCGCGGACAGGATAAACTCGTCTCCGTCCAGGGTCACGGTCATTTTTCCCGTGAATTTGTTCAGCGAATAGGTAACGGTATGCACAGGCTCCTCGGCGGGGATGCGCCATACGGTGGTCTTGGCCATGGCGTACCTCCGTCAGGCGCGGGCGGCCTCGGTAGCCGCCGTCAGGGTATTCTGCATGAGCATGGTGATGGTCATGGGCCCCACCCCCCCGGGGACGGGGGTGATGTAGGAGGCCTTGGGCGCCACCGTGGCAAAGTCCACGTCTCCCGTCAGCTTGCCGTCCGCGCGGCGGTTCATGCCCACATCGATGACCACGGCACCCTCCTTGACCATATCTCCCGTGACGAAATCAGCCTTACCGATGGCCACCACCAGGATATCGGCGCGGCGGGTCACCTCGGAGAGATCCCCCGTGCGGCTGTGGCAGACCGTCACGGTGCCGTTGGCCTGGAGCAGGAGCATGGCCATGGGCTTGCCTACGATGTTGGAGCGGCCCACCACCACGCACTCTCGGCCGGTGCAGTCGATGCCCGACCGCCGGATCAGCTCCATGACACCCGCGGGGGTGCAGGGGAGGAACTTCTGATTCCCGATCATGATCCTACCGACATTGTAAGGATGGAACGCGTCCACGTCCTTTTTGGGGTCAATGCGGAGCAGAATAGACTCCTCGTCCAGATGCTTGGGAAGGGGCAGCTGGCAGAGGATGCCGTGGATGGCGGGGTCGGCGTTGAGCTTGTCCACCAGGGCCTCCAGCTCGGTCTGGGTGGTCTCGGCGGGCAGCTCGTAGGCCTCGGAGTAGAAGCCCACCTCCTCACAGGCGCGGCGCTTGTTGCGGACGTAGACCTGGGAGGCGGGGTCGGTGCCTACGATGATGACCGCCAGACCGGGGGTGATGCCCGTCTCGGCGATGAATTTTTGGGTGTTTTCCTTGATCTCCCCGCGGACGGCGGCGGAGATGGCTTTTCCGTCAATGATGTTGGCCATAATTGGGTACTCCTTTATTCGGTATCGGTGTCGTCGGGAGCGGGAGCCTCCTCCTCGGAGGGCTTGTCGGTCTCCTCGGCGGTCTCGGCAGTCTCGGCAGCCTCGTCGGTAGCGGTATCCCCGCCCTCGGCTGTCTCGGTCACGGCCTCACCCTCGGCAGGCACAGGCTCTGCCCAGCGGACGGTCAGCCACTTATCCAGCTTGCCCTTCTGCACCAGCACGAAGCCCGCGACCATAAGGCTCACGCCCGCGATGAAGCAGAGAGCGCCCACCACCTGGGAGATGCGGAAGGGACCCACGTACAGGCTGTCGGTGCGCAGACCCTCGATGAACATCCGACCGAAGCCGTACCAGGCAAAGTAGGTGAGAGCCATTTGCCCGTTGAACTTCTTCTTGCGGTAGATGAGGCAGATCAGCACAAAGCCCGCGATATTCCACAGGGACTCGTAGAGGAAGGTGGGGTGGTAGTAGTGCATGGTGCTGCCCGTGTTGGTGTAGTCCGAGATCAAGCCCATGCGGAAGGGGTACAGCAGGCTCCCCTCGGCCACCTCGTAGCCGAAGGCCTCGCCGTTCATGAAGTTGCCCCAACGGCCGATGGCCTGGGCCAGCATGACACCGGGGCCCACGGCGTCCATGACCTTCAGGGGGTTGATCTTCTTGTACACCGCCGTCAGCACCAGGGCGGTACAGCCCGCGATGATGCCGCCGTAGATGGCAAGGCCCCCTTCCCAAACGGCAATGACGTCAATGAAATTCTTGTATTCGTGGGTATCCAGAGTGGTCACCACGTAGTAGAGGCGGGCACCCAGGACGCCGAAGAGGACGGTGAAGATGCCCATGTCCAGCACGTCGTCGGTGGTAAAGCCCTCCCGCTTGGAGCGGATGATGGCGTGGATAAAGGCGGCGACAATGCCCAGCATGATGATGACGCCGTACCAGTAGATGGGCTTGCCGAAGATCTCGAAGGCCACGCGGTCCACCGAGAATTCGCCGATACCCAGGCCGGGGAAGGATACTGTGGTACTCATAGATTTTTCCTTTCCGATCCCACAGGGATCAGTCGGCCGCCTCCGCGGGGAGGACTACCGACAGGGTATATTGACTGTCGCGGAAGGTCTTATGGAACAGCTCCCACGCGTCTTGCAGGGTGATGCTCTCCAGGGCGTCGGGGAGGTCGTATGCGCAGAGCCCGTCGGCGGCGTAGCTGCCCAGGAGGGAGGCGATATCCTCAGTGGTGTCAAAGCTGGCTACGAACTCGGCGTAGAGGATGCGCTTAGCGCGGTGGAAATCAGCCTCAGGGATGCCGTTTTCACGGACACGCTCCACGAAGGAACGGAACTCCTTGAACACCATCTCGGGGCAGTCGCTCTCCCCCGACAGATCGAAGTAGCCGTAGGCCAGGCGTGCGGGCAAGCGGGGGGAGTCTCCCACCAGGTAGCCGTAGGACATACCGGGGCTGACCAGGCCGCGCTCAAACAGATCACTGTAAAAGTCTCCCGCGTGGGAGAACAGGGTCTCGCACAGGACCGACACCGTCAGATCTCTGCGCCACAGCGCTTCCCTGCCCACGGGCAGATCGGGACACTTGATCCCAATGCAGAAGATGGGCTTGGGCACGGGGCGATGGGTCGTAGCGCGAGGTGAGAAGACCTCGGGCTTGACCTTGATGCGGGGGAACGGGTCGGGCAGAGCCTTCCCCTCCTTGGAGGCAAAGCACTCCATGACCTCTTGGACCAAGGCGCAGACCTCCTCGGGGTCCACCCGACCGCAGACCGTCAGGATCATGTTGTTGGGGCGGTAGAAGGTGTCGAAGGCTCTTCGCAGGACGGCTGGTGTGATGCGGCGGAGGGAGGCCTCACTGCCGCAGATCTCCTCCCGGACGGGGTGTTTTCCGAACAGGGCCGTGCGGGCGGCGGAGCAGCAGGCCTCCCAGGGATCGTCGGCATTCATGCGGATCTCCTCGGCGATGATATCCCGCTCTCTTGCCACCGACTGGGATGTGACATACAGCTCGGACACCATGGACAGAAGAGCCTTCAAGGCGTCGGGGAAACGGTCGCTACAGGAAAAGTAGTAGACGGTGCGGTCGTGGGATGTGTAGGCGTTGGACTCGGCACCGCAGGCGGCGAAATCGTCGTCAAAGCTGTCGCTTCCCCCGTAGAGGGCGGGATCCCGCTCAAACATCTTGTGCTCCAGAAAATGGGCGGTGCCCATGGGGAGGGCTTTCTCCCCCGCGAATCGATCCATGGAGCCGTAGCCCACGCTCACCGCGGCGTGGTAGGTGTGTCTGTCCTTGGGGCAGATCAGAACACGGAGACCGCAGGGAAGGCGAACCTCGGTGTAGCTCTCCTCCAGCCACTCGCAGGTATGCAGGATGGGATCAGTCATCGTAGTCCTCCTCCCCTTCCCCGCCGGCGGTGCCGTTGAGGAAGAATACCGTGTCGGGCTGGAAGGTAGCGGCCACCCGCGCCACGTCGTCGGGGGTCACCTTCATAATGCGGGAAAGCTCGGCCTCGGGGGTGTCGGTCATGCCGCCCAGCAGACGGTTCAGGGCGAAGACCTCCAGGGAGGACTGGCTGTCCCCCATCTGGCGGTAGGCGTTCTGCAAAGAGAGCTTGGCCAGCTCCACGTCGGCGGGGGCGATCTCCCCCTTTTGCATAGCGGTCAGCTCTCCGCGGATGGCGGCCTCGGCCTCCTCCCTATGATCAGGGCGGATGCCGCAGGAGACCCACAGAATGCCCTTGGTCATGTCCAGGGCGGAATCGCAGAAGTAGCACAGCCCCAGCTCCTCCCGCACGCGGCGGAAGAGCAGAGAACTCTGCATGACCCCGAACAGCTCGTTGCAGACCGCGTAGGCGGCCAGGGCGTCGGGATTATTCCGCAAGGTAGTGAAATTCTCCCCGCAGGACCAGCCCATGCAGAGCTTGCCCTGACTCACCTCCATGTCCTCGGTATAAGCGCGGGGGGTCGCGGGGGGCTGATGGGGAGGTGTATCGGACAAATGCAGAGGTGCGGGCTCCCACCCGCCAAAGGCAGAACGCCAGGCGGCTGTCACCTCGTCCTCGGTAGCCCGTCCGGTGTAGAATACCTCCAGGCGGGCGCGGGAGAGCAGGCTCTTATGGTGGGCCGTCACCTGCGCGGGGGTGATGGCCAAGACCTGCTCCACGGTACCGCCGATGGAGATACCGTAGGGCTCGCCCTCGCACATGATCTCCCGGAGGCGGTTGCCCGCGTAGGCGCGGGTGTCGTTGCGGAGGGAGCGGAGGCTGTCGCACAGGGACTGCTTCTCCTTCTCCACGGCGTCGGCACGGAGGTTGCCGTTGGCCTCCCGCAGAGGGCGGAGGACCATATCCGAGAGCAGCTCCATGACTCCGCCCAGGATGTCCATGTGGGCATCGGCGGGGGGCAGGAAATTCCGCTCGGGCATCTCGGCGGTGTAGACCACCACGTGGCTGTCCCCGTGGAGGTAGTTGCGGATGGTGAGGGTGGTGCCGTAGAGCTCGTCCAGACGGCGGTTGAGGAGGGCCAGGCGGGGGTAGTGCTCGCTGCCCCGACGGTAGATGCCGAACAGGAGCGTGGTCAAGGGCGAGGCCTCGGCGTCGGCGGGAAAGACCCAGACCAGGCTCAGTCGGGCGGTCTTGAAGCGGGTGTCCCGGGTGTGGCGGAGGGTGGCGGCGGGGTTGAGGGGGGTGTGGGTGGTCTTAATCATGCTTGTGCTTGATCCCATCCCAGATCTCGTCCAGCTCGGCCATGGGCAGCGTCTCCATATCCTTCCCCGCGTCCATCACGGCGTTCTCTACCTTCTCAAAGCGGTCGATGAACTTGTTGGTGGCGTGGTACAGCGCCTCCTCGGACTTGACCCCCAGCTTGCGGGCCAGGGACGTGACGGTCAAAAGCAGGTCACCCAGCTCCTCCTCCACGGCGGCTTGGTCTCCGCTTGCGGCGGCGGCCTTCACCTCGGCGATCTCCTCGTCCAGTTTCCTGTAGACCTCGTCGGCATTGGCAAAATCGAAGCAAGCGGCCTTCTTGCCCACCTTCTGGGCCCGCATGAGGGCGGGGTACATGGGGGGGATGGCGCGGAGCTTGTCGGTGACGGTGACTCTCTGCTTCTCCTCTCCCTTGATGGCCTCCCAATTCTTCAGAACCTCGGCGGAGTTTTCCACCTCAACGGTGCCGAACACGTGGGGATGGCGGTGGATGAGCTTGGCGCAGATGTCGTTGGAGACCTCCTCCATGCCGAAGACGTCCTTCTCCTGCTCGATGCGGGCGTGGAAGACCACCTGCAGCAGCACGTCGCCCAGCTCCTCGCGGAGCAGGACGGGATCCTCGGTGTCGATGGCCTCGATGACCTCGTAGGTCTCCTCGATGAAGTCGTTTCGGATGGACTTGTGGGTCTGCTCCATATCCCAGGGGCAACCGCCCTCGCTCCGAAGCAGCTCCACGACGGTCACCAGATCCTCAAAGGTATAGGGGGTGGTCTTTTCCAGCAGGTAGCGGACGTTTTGGTCACGCTGTTCTTTGGTCAGCTGATTCATGATGTAGTTCCTTCTTTTTTATCTATAGGTAATTGTTTTCCAAGTAAAAGAGCGATCAGAAGCCCCGCACCGTAGAGGCAGGCCACAGAGGCTACGGTGGCCACCGTATGGAGGGGCGTCACGGTCTGCCAGCCCATCAGGGAGCGCAGCAGCTTGGTCGCAGCGATAGCAAACACCGCCATACCCAAGGGAAGCACCGCGAAGGCCAGGACCCTGCGAGCGGGCGGCAGCATAGCGGGCGCATATTTCAAGATAAATCCCAAATTACACAACACAATGACGGTATCACAGAGCAGCGAGCTGAGGGGGGCCCCCGCCATGCCCCAGCCCTCTCGGCCCAGGAGAATATACGCGAGAACGGTCTTGGCCCCCACCCCCAAGAGCATGGAGATGATGGGCTTATGGGCCTTTCCCGCGGCCTGGAGCATGGCACCCGTGACCGTAATGAGGCAAGCGGCGGGGACCGATAGGCCCAGACAGGAGAGCCAGGGTGCGGCCTGGGCCACGGCGGCGGGCTGACCCCGAAAGAGCAGGGACAGAATATCCTCTGAAAAAACCGAAAGCCCCAGCGCGGCGGGGATCGCCAGCGTCAGGGTGAGTCCCAAGGCCGAGGAGGCAGTCTTTTTAAGGGTGGGGATCCCCTCCCTTCCCTTTTGCAGAGCCGCCGACAGGGCGGGGGTAGCGGAGAGGGCTACCGAGGTGGTCAGAGAGGGCAGGATGTTGAAGACGGGCACCGCCAGGGTGGAGTAGCATCCGTACAGGGCGGTGGCCTCGGTTGCGGTATAGCCCACGGCCTGCAAGCGGCGCAGGATGAGGGCCAGGTCAATGCATTTGGTGAGGCTGATGAGCCCCGCGCTCACCGTGACGGGGATGGCGGTGGCCAAGAGGGGCTTCAGGATGGGGCGTGCTTCCCTGTCCGCAGAGACGGCGGGCAGAGGCGCGCGGCGGTCGGTCAGGGTCTTGTGGCAAAGGAGGTACGCCACCGACAAGGCGGTACCCACGGTCAGCCCCATGACGGCGTAGGCAGCGGTCACGGGCAGGGACTCCCCCCTTGAGAGAGCCAAGCCCGCGAAGGCCAGCCCCAGAAACAGCTTACCCGCCGCCTCCATGACCTGGGAGATAGCGGTGGGCAGCATGGAGCGCCTGCCCTGGAAGTAGCCCCGAAAGGCCGAGGACAGGCAGATGAGGAACACGGTGGGGGAGATGGCTCGCATACAGGCGGCGGACAGGGGACTGCCGAGCAGCGCCGCGAAGGGAGCGGACAAGCCCCACAGAAGCAGGGTCCCCACGCCCCCCACCCCCGCAAAGAGAGCGAGTGACACCCGAAAGACCCGAGCCGCGTCCCGTGTGTTTCCCTCCGCCTCAAAGGCGGCGATGAGCACCGACATGGCCACGGGAAGCCCCGCCGTGGAGATGACGCAGAACAGGGCGTACAGCTCGTAGGCGGTGTTGAAGTACCCCATACCCTCGGTGCCCAGGTAGTTCAGCAGAGGGATGCGGTAAAAGAGCCCGATGACCTTGACGGTCAGGGAGGACAGAGTCAGGATCCCCACCCCCGAAAGGAAGGAGGGGCGTTTGGTCGTATGGTTTCGCAGCATGGCATACCTCGCGGAAAGGATTCCCTACAGAGTATGCGGTCAGCCGTGATTTTAGAGCAGGATGAACTCGTGGTACAGGGAATTCTCCGCCAGACAGGCGGGGTCGATGCCCTCCACCCCCTCCACGGAGGCAAGGATGCGCCGGGACCACTCCACCTCCAACCCGTCGCAGGGCTGCTCGGCGAAGATGCGGCGGAGATGGGGAGCCAGCATATGGATGTCGAACTCCATGTTGGAGTCGATGCCGTAGTCGCAGGTGTGGGCGTAGGGGTAGATGGACTTCACCTCGTTGTCGCGGACGCTGTGCCACAGGGTGAGGGTGAAGTCGGGGGAGGTGCCCCGCTTGGCCTCGTCCCGCACCAGACGGCGGAGGAGTCGGATCTCGTCGGGAGCGAAGACCCGCTCGGTGCCGTCGGGGGCTACCAGGACCGTCTCCTTCATGACGTTGATGAAGATGCTCCGCTCGGGGATACCTTCAAAGAGAGCCGCCACCTCGGGGTAGACCGCCTGGATGCCCTCGAAAAGGAAGATAGGCTCCTCGTCCTCGGCCACGGTCAGCTCGCGGTAGCCCTCGGTGTAGCCCGTGATGAAATCGAAGATGGGGATCTTGGCGCTTCCCTTCTCCATGAGGTCGCGGACACAGGCGGCCAGGGCGGGGAGGTCAATGGCCTCCACGGAGTCGTAGTCCAGCTGCTTGTCGGGACGTCGGTCAGCCATAGCCGCCAGCACGTCACGGCCGTAGAAGAAGTCATCGATGGAGATGGGATGCACCACCCGTCCCGCGGCCTCCAGGACGCGGGTCAGCTTTTCGGCTGTGGTGGTCTTGCCCGCGCAGGTAGGCCCCGACAGGCGGATGACCTTCACGCCATGCCCCACGCAATCGGTGCAGATAGCCTCGGCGGCGGCGTTCAGGCGGGCATCAAAGTCGCGCTCATTCTCCTTGACCAGATCCACACCCGCAGCGGGGCTTTGGAAGGTCATGGGTAAGCGGACGGGAATGGGGGAGGCGAAAACTTTCATGGAATGGGTCTCCTTTCGGGAGAATACCGCTGAGGATCAATTCAGCATCCCCCGCTCGCGGTAGAAGGTCTCGGCGCGGGCCAGCTTCTCGCGGTTGGCGGCCTCGCCTGCCTCATCCAGATACTCGTAGGGGTACTTGGGATTGAACATACGGTCAATGAAGCGGGGGGAGCCGTCTGCGGGGGCGTAATCCACCAGCTTGGTGACCGCGCCCGCACCCGCGGCAAAGATGGAGTGGACCTCCTCCATCATGTAGATGTTGTAGAGTCCCTCAAAGCCGGGTTGGGCAAAGCCCACGTTCTCGAAATTTCCGACGGTATTCTTCTGGCGGTACATATAGTAGGGAATATACCCCTCGTGCGCGCACTGGATCTGGGAATAATCCACGCACTTACCCGTGTCACCGCCCCGCATGGAGTAGATATCGGCTCCCGCTTGGCGCAGCTCGGCGGATTTTTTCACGCAGAAGGTATGTACCGTGACGTTCTCGGGGCGCAGGGCCATGATGCCGTCGAAGGAGGCCGAAAAGGTCTTGAAATTATCCCCGGGCAGACCCGCGATCAGGTCGGTATTGATGACGGGGATCCCCGACGCCCGGGCGATCTCGTAGGCTCTGTAGAACATTTCGGTATCATGCGCGCGGCCGATGTGGCGCAGTACACTGTCACACAGGGTCTGTGGATTGACGCTGATGCGTCCCACGCCATACTCCTTTGCCACCGCCAGCTTATCCGCCTCGATGGTATCGGGGCGGCCCGACTCCAGGGTATACTCCTCCAGGGCGCGGACATCGGTCATTCTCTCCACGGCACCCAGCAGATACGTCAGTTGATCGGCGGTCAGGATGGTGGGCGTACCGCCGCCCACGTAGATGGTACGCAGGCGAAGCCCCAGCTTGGCGATGGTCTCGAAAGTAGCCTCCAGATCGTGGACCAGGCGGACGAGGTAATCGGGAATCAAGGAGAGGAGACGCTTGGAGGTATAGGAGACGAAGGAACAGTAGGCACAGCGGGTGGGACAGAAGGGGATGGAGATGTAGACCGAGCAATCCTTCTTCCCCGGGGTACCGATGAGACGGGCCTCGTTGATGGCCACGTCGGTAGCCAGGGCAGCCTTCTTGGGAATGACGAAATAGTCCCGGGTCAGCTCCTTGCGGATGCGGGTCTTGCTCATGCCCTTCTGCAGCAGCTCGGTTGCCACCTTAGAGGGACGCACACCCGTCAGCATTCCCCAGGAGGAACGATAGCCCATGACCTGCTCACAGACAGAGGTCACGGCATCTCCCAAGGCGATCTTTTCCCGGCGCTCCTTGGTATAGCCATCGACGTAGTCATAGTGGCGGGTGGACTCGGCGGTCTGGCCGCGGTAGGCGAGCTTAGCGGTGACGTCAACACCCGTCTCGGGGGACTTAGTCAGATTCACCCACATCTCGGGGGTCTCCTCGGTGACGGGCTCGTCATCCGAGAATTTGGAGCCCGGAAAAAAGATCATACAGAGGGTCTGTATGTAGTATTTATTGACCGGGCCGTCTATATAGAGTCTCATGATTATCTCCGAATTATTCCTGGATTTTGGTCGTATTGCGGAGGACGTTTCCTCCGCAGCGGGAGTCAGGCGAGGATCAGGCGAGAGAGGATCGCGAAGGGAGGATTGGCGGTTTTGGTTCATGCTTGTTTCTTTCCGTATCGGTTTATGCTTTGGGAGCGGGCTTCAGCACGTCGCTCTCCATGACGATGGTTACGGGGCCGTCGTTGAGGAGACTGACCTTCATATCTGCGCCGAACTTCCCGTGGCCCACGTGCTTGACGTAGGCTTTCGCCTTTTCCACGAACAGCTCGTAGAGGCGGTTAGCCTCGGCGGGGGCGGCGGCGCCCAGGTAATCGGGACGGTTACCGTGCTTATAGTTGGCCAGCAGGGTAAACTGGGATACCACCAGCATTTCTCCGTCAACGTCCTGCACCGACTTGTTCATTTTGCCGTTCTCGTCCTCAAAGATACGGAGCTTGACCATCTTCTGCAGCATACGGTCCAGATCCTCCTCGGTATCCCCCGTGGCAACGCCCAGGAGGATGAGCAGGCCGTAGCCGCAGGAGCCGATCAGCTCACCGTCCACATGGACGGAGGCGGAGGTAACGCGTTGGATGACAGCTTTCATGGCGGTGGATTCCTTTCAACGAGAATTACGCAAAGCCGCGGATGACGTCCAGAATATTCTTCAGGGAGCGAAGCCTGGACACGATGGAGTTGTAATGCTCCACGTTCTTACAGCTGATCTTGAGATTGATGATGACGCGGTCAGCTCCCGCCTTCTGGGAATTGATCTGGAGGATGGAGACCTTCATATCCGCCAGAGCGACGGTAATATCGGCCAGAACGCCCACGGTATCCAAGGTATGGACCTGGAGCAGAGCCTCATAGACGCTCCCCCTCGAGTCGCTGACGGCACCCTCCCAGTGGGCAGGCTTCCAGCGGTCAGCCATATCGGGATTCTCACGTCCCTGGACGTAATTGGGACAGTCCTGCTTGTGGATGGAGATACCGAAGCCCTTGGTGACAAAGCCCACCACTTCGTCGCCCGGCAGAGGATTACAGCACTTGGCGAACTTGACGGCACAGCCCTCGGTCCCATCCACCACGATGCCGCTGTTGCGCTTGAGGTTGTAGGGGCGGGCGGCGGTGACCACGGAGGACACATCCTCGGCGGTCATGCGGGCGGCGGCAGCCACGTCCTCGGGGGTCTCGGGAGGCGTCATGGCATCCAGCTCATCCTTGAGGCGGCGTAGGGTCTTGGTAACGGGCAACTCACCGTAACCGATGGAGTTATACATATCCTCTACGGTCGAATACCCCATCCTGGCGGCCACGGCGGCGGCGGCCTCAGCGCGCTTAGCCTCGGGGAGGCGGGGAGCCAGCTTCTTGACCTCGGCATCAATGGCGGCCTTACCCACGATGATGTTGTCTGCCCGCTTCTCCCTTTTGAACCACTGGCGGATCTTGTTCCGCGCCTCGCCGGTGCGGACGATGTTCAGCCAATCGCGGCTGGGTCCCTTGGCGGCGGAGGAGGTAAGGATCTCCACGATCTCGCCGTTCTCCAGCACCCGGTCGATGGGGACGATACTGCCGTTGATCTTGGCGCCCAGCATCTTGTTGCCCACCTCGGAGTGGATGGCATAGGCAAAGTCGATGACGGTAGCCCCCTGGGGCAGGGCGCGGACATCTCCCTTGGGTGTGAAGACGAAGACCTCGTCGTGGAAGATGTCGATCTTCAGGGCGGTCATGAACTCTTCGGGGTCGCGGGTGCCGTCCTCGGTCTCGATGAGGCGGGCGATCCACTCCAGCTTCTTATCCATATCCTCCTTGGAGGTGGAGCCCGACTTATACTTCCAGTGGGCGGCGATACCGTACTCGGCGATGTGGTGCATTTCCCAGGTACGGATCTGGACCTCAAAGGGGATACCGTCCCGTCCGATGACGGTGGTATGGAGGGAGCGGTACATATTGGGCTTAGGGATGGAGATATAGTCCTTGAAGCGGCCGGGAATGGAGTTGAACATCTCGTGGATGATACCCAGGACGGTGTAGCACTCCAGCTCGGTGTCCACGATGATACGCATAGCGTAGAAGTCGTAGATCTCGTCGAAGGACTTGTTCTGCTTGAACATCTTGCGGTAGATGGAGTAGGCGGTCTTGATACGGCCCTCCAGATGGAATTTGATGCCGTTCTCGTTCAGCTTATCCGCCACGGTGCCGCGGATATTCTCAATGAAGCCCAGACTCATGCCGTACTTGCGCTCGATCTCGTCCCGCACCTCGGCATACCCGATGGGATCCAGATACTTCATACCCAGATTCTCCAGCTCCTGCTTGATCTTCTGCATACCGAGGCGGTGAGCCAAGGGGGCGTAGACCTGCATGGTTTCCAGCGCGGTGATGCGGCGCTTGTGGTCTGGCTTGGCGTCCAGGGTGCGCATATTGTGCAGGCGGTCGCATAGCTTGATAAAAATGACACGGACGTCCTTGGACATAGCCAGAAGCATCTTACGGAGGTTCTCGATGTGGGCCTCCTCTTTGTCATCGATCTGGAGAGTCACGATCTTAGTCAAGCCCTCCACCAGCATGGCCACGTCGGGGCCGAAGCGCTTGGCGATCTCATGGCAGCTGGTCTTGTCGCCGCAGTCCTCCACGGTATCGTGAAGAAGGGCGGCGCAGATGGAATCGGTATCCAGCTCCAAACCGGCCACGATCTCGGCTACGGCAATGGGGTGGGTGATATAGGCATCTCCGCTGTTACGGAACTGGCCGTCGTGCAGGCCGGCGGCGTAGTCATAGGCGGCCTGGATCTTTTCCAGGTCGTACTTTTTGCCTGTGGCGCGGAGTATTTCGAGAAGTCGGTCGATCCCGACGTGAGCGGTTTCTTGCATAATGAGTCCTTTCACGGAGCTGACTCCGTAGGCGGGTTGCGATACGGTCACGCCTCGCCCGTGGCCAGCTGCTTACGCAGAGAGCAGAGCAGAGGAGAGGCGTCGATGGAGGTTTTGGGCGCTGCGAAATTCACCTCGAAGCCATACACGCCGTCCCCCAACTCCCTGGTGGTGGATACTCCCATTTCCCCAAGAATACGGAGGATGAAGCGGAGCTTGAGCAGATTCATGGGCTCGGCGGCAGGCGCGGAGCGGTTGACCCGTTCCCTGAGGTTCTGCTCGGTGAAGGTCCGGACGCCCAGGCGGGCATCCTGCCGCAGGATGGTGAAAACGGCGGCGATATCCGCGCGGTCGGGGACGAGGTGCTCACTCTCGGAAATGGGAGCCCCCTCCAGCACCTCACGGTAACGGGCCTGGCGGTGTTGGATATCCTCCATCATAGAGGCAGAAGGGCGCAGATCCTGCAGGATGAGCTGAAGGCTGCGGACGCCCTGGTAGTCGTTGACGTTGAGCTGGAACAAAAGATCCACGGGATCGCCCACCACGGCGGGGATCCGCTGGGGAGCCATACTGAACCAGATCGCGGGGAGGATCTGTCCGTCCTTATAGACCATGAGCTTGGTGTGCTTGCCTCCGCCCAGGGGGATCACGCGGTGGAGAACCGCGTCCCGCAGGATGAAGGAGGGGGTCTGGTTGCCCACGCCGAAGGGCTCCAGCCGTTCCAGCTCCCGGGCCTGGGTCATGGTCAGCTCAGCCATCTCGGCCTCGCAGTCCGCCTCGTAGCGAACAGCGGTCATGTCCTCGGTAAGGCGGGCGGCGGCGTACTCGTTGATCCGCTTACGGAAGGCAGGGATATCGCAGCGGCGAACCGTCAAACCGGCCGCCAGCTCGTGGCCGCCGAAGCGCGGGAGCAGCTCCCCGCAGGCGGAGAGGGCCTCCACCAGGTTCAGTCCCTTGATGCTTCGTCCCGAGCCCTTTCCCAGGTCGTCGGGAGCAGGCTCTTCCCCGATGGCACCGTCGAAGGAGATCAGGATGGAGGGAAGGCCGTACTTTTCGGTCACGCGGGAGGCCACGATGCCCACGATGCCCTGCATCCAACCGTCGTCCTCCAGGACGATGACCGAGGGGGAAGGCTCACCCCGGCGCCGCGCCTCGGCCAACTGGGTGTCGATCATGGCGTAGGCCTGCTCCGCGATGCGGTTCTCCTCCACCTGGCGGCGGGTATTGATCTCACACAGCTCCTCAGCCAAAATCTCCGCCCGCTCGGGGGAGTCGGCCAGCAGAAGCTCCACCGCCATCATGGCGTGGGCAATGCGACCCGCGGCGTTGATGCGAGGGGCGATACCAAAGCCTACCAGACCCGAATTGACCTTGCGGCGGGGCTTTTTACCGCTTGAGGAGGCGGATTTACTGTTTCCGCTTCCCGAGATCGCGTCCAGCAGGGCGCTCAGACCGGGGCGCTCGGTATGGTCCAGCATGGAAAGCCCACGAGAGACGATGTAGCGGTTCTCCCCGACCAGGGGCATGACGTCGGCCACGGTGCCGATGGCCACCAGATCGATGAGGTGGCGGGACATGACCGTCAGGGCACGGCCGGTTGTCAGTCCCGCGCGGGTCGCCTCACAGGCGCAGATGAACTTAAAGACCACGCCCACGCCCGCCAGTTCCTTGAAGGGATAGGGGCAGTCGGGACGGTGGGGATTGACCACGGCGACACAGGCGGGGATATCCGCGTGGCACTCGTGGTGATCGGTGACCACGGTATCCACCCCCAGGGAGGCGGCGTAGGCGATCTCCTTATGGGCAGTGATGCCGGTATCCACAGTAATGATGAGGTTGATGCCCTGCTCGGCCAGGCGGTCCACAGCGGCGACCGACATGCCGTATCCCTCGCCCAGGCGGTTGGGGATGTAACAGGTGACGTCCCCTCCCAGACCCGTAAGGTAGAGGTACAGGGAGGTGACCGAGGTGACGCCGTCCACATCGTAGTCGCCGTAGATGGCAATCTTTTCCCCCGCGGCAATCGCCTTCAGAGCCCGCGCCACGGCGGGCTTCATGTCAGCCATGAGCATGGGATCGTGCCAGACACGCTCGTCGTTGCCAAAGAAGAGCTCGGCCTCCTTGGGGTCAGTATAGCCTCGGTTCCAAAGGAGGCGGGCGGTCAGGGGGGTGACGCCCAGGCTCTCGCTGAGCTGACGGATCGCCTCCTGTTTATCGCTGTCCCCGCGGTCGTCCAGCAGGGTCCAGACACGCTCCCTTTGCAGGGAGCCTTTTGTTTCGGTATCTTTCAAAGCTTGAATCCTTTCTCTCCGAAGCCCCATCTGCGGGCTCCGCCTCTCCCCTACGGAGAGGACCGTTCAGACCCCGCCGATGCTCGTTCTCCGATCGGTCGGGGGATATCTCTCATATATGGCTGACGTTTAAAGCAGATCGTTTTTCGCGGGCGCATAGGCCGCGAGGATGGCCTCGGCGATCCGCAGGCCGTCCACGGCGGCGGAGGTGATGCCGCCGGCATAGCCGGCTCCCTCTCCGCAGGGGTAGACACCGGGATGGCCAATGGCGCACAGGTCCTCCCCTCTCAGGATACGGACGGGGGCTGACGTGCGTGTCTCGGCGGCGGACAGGACCGCCTCGGGCATAGCGTAGCCCTTGACCTTACAGTCAAAGGAGCGCAGTCCGTAGCGCAGGGAACGACAAACGTAATCGGGCAGAGTCTCGCTGACGGGGGCGAGGCGATAGCGGTCGCCGCCCATGTAAGAGGGCTTCACCCGAGTGGGCTCACGGATGGCGCGGTCGCCCTCCAGGAAATCCCCTACGGTCTGGACGGGGACGGAATAGTCCTTCCCTCCCGCCAGGAAGGCGGCTCTTTCGATGCGGCGCTGGTAGGCGATGGCGCCCAGCACGAGACTTCCCTCCACAGGCTCGTAATCGGTTGTGCGGACCGATACCGCGATGGCGGCGTTGGAATTGACCCCGTCACGGGCGCGGTGGCTCATGCCGTTGACCACTACGGTATCCTCCTCGGAGGCCGCGGCCACCACCTCACCGCCGGGACACATACAGAAGGTGTAGACTCCCCGCTCCCCCTTGGTATCGGACAGGTGGTATTCGGCGGCTCCCAGGTCGGGATGACCCGCCATGGAGCCGTAGAGCATGGAATCCATATCGCTCCGCAAATGCTCGATGCGTACCCCCACCGAAATGGGCTTGGGCTCCAGCATCATGCTCTTGGCGAGCAGCATACGGTAGGTGTCCCGTGCGCTGTGGCCGGGAGCCAGGACAAGGACACCGCAGGGGATGTCCCCGCGGGTGGTCCTGGCGGTGAAGCCACCGTCAGGATGGCGGTCAAAGCCATCCAGGCGGCAGCGGTAGATCACCTCGCCGCCCAGAGAGACGATGGTATCCAGCATATTCTGCACCACGGAGCGCAGAACGTCGGTACCCACGTGGGGCTTGGCCTGGAGGGTGATATCGGCGGGGGCACCCATGTCGCGGAGGGTCTCCAGCGCGAAGGAGCAACGGGCATCGTTGATACGAGTCAGGAGCTTACCGTCCGAAAAGGTTCCCGCGCCCCCCGCGCCGAACTGGATGTTGGATTCGGTGTCCAGCCGTCCCTCGGCGTAAAAGCCCTCCACGGCACGGACACGGTCGGCCACGCTGTCGCCCCGATCAATGAGGATGGGGGCGTAGCCCTCCCGGGCCAGGAGGTAGGCGCAGAACAGTCCCGCGGGACCCATACCCACCACCAGGGGCCGACTGACCAGGGGCCGCTCTCCGCGGACCGTAGTCAGCACCGGGTGGGTGTAGGGCTTCATCCCTCCGCGGGCCAGCATCTCGGCGGTGAAGCCCTTGTGACGTCCCTCGGCGGTGGCCAACACTGAGTAGACCAGGCGGACGTCCTCCTGCTTACGGGCGTCCACCGACTTTTTATAAAGGCGAAAATGAAGCGATCCGACAGGTATGCCGCTCCGCTTCATTTTTTGCTCAGCCTTGTATAGCACGTCGGCCTCCGACGTTCCGACCGGCACCGAGATCCCCTCAATGACGGCCTGCTGATAACGCTCTTTTTCCATGGCGACTGCTTACGCGCCCGCTTCGGGGGAGGTGGGCGCGGCAGTCTCCGCGTCGGTGTCCTCGCTCGTCCCGGGGCAGGTATCCTCAGTCGTTTCGGTCTCGCCGGGCCGTTCCACGGGAATATGAGACAGACCGACCACGTACAGCCAGACAAAGCAGGCGATCAGAAAGCAAATGATCAGCGCGGGCACCTTGATCTCCAGATGCTGACGCCGCACCTCGCATTTACGGGTGAATTTTCCCAGTCTATGGAGCTTATAATCACGCATGAATGATTCCTTTCTCTACGGGCTCTTCAGCCCGGGCCATTCGGCCCTGTGGGTCTTGCGGCTCCGACGGTATCGGAGCCATCCTCGCGCGGTTCCGGGTCCCGGCTCAGCCGTTGCGCTCGGCGGAGTCGCTCTCGGAGGCGATCTCCTCGGGAAGCTCGGCGGTCTGAGCGGATTTGGACTTCTTACGGTCCCCCCAGCTCCAGTTGAACCGCAGATTGAATCGGGTATTGTGCTTCTGGCTCTTACCGTTTTCGTCGGTGCTCTCGTCGTACTTGGCACCGACCAGCAGGAGGAAGAGGTCGTTACGCAGGGCGTTCTGGATGGCCTTGAGCATCTCCTCGTCCCGCAGATCCGCCGATCCCACGTTGTAGTCGGAATCGATGGTACCGTTATTGGCGATGGAGATGGTGTGTCTCTCCTCCGAGACCACCACGACCACGCAGTCGCTGACCTCGGTAATGCCCACGGCGGCGCGGTGACGGGTACCCATGCAATCCTTGACCGCATCGTCGTTGGTGGTCAGGGGCAGCTTACTCCCCGCCACAGCCACGCGGTTATTGCGAATGATGACGGCTCCGTCGTGCATAGGGGAACGGTCCACGAAGATATTGCGCAGCAGACTATGGGTCACCACGGCATCCAGCTTGTGCCCCGTAGCGGTATACTCGCCCAGGGGAACGGTACGCTCAATGACGATGAGAGCGCCGTCCTTCTCAGACATGGCGATCTGGCAGGCTGCCTCCACCACCTCGTATACGGTATTGGCGGTATCGGGATTCTTCTCCTTGCCCGTACCGAAGATGCCCAGGGGAGAGGTACCCAGCTTCTCCAGCGCGTCCCGAAGCTCGGGCTGGAAGATCACGGCAATCAGCACGATGGAGAACGGCGTAATGCCCCTCATGAGCTGGTGAATGGCGTGGAGTCCCGCCCAGCCGCTGATGAGGTACAGAGCCACCAGCACGATGAGGCCAATGGCCAGACGGCCGGCTCTGCGGCTCTTCAAAAACAGGTACACTCCGTACAGGATCGCCGTCAGAAGCAGAATATCAATGGCATCCAGCACACGGAAGTTGAGAATGGGATTCCATATGTACTGCTCCCAGATCTCATCAAACGTCAACAGCATTTCTTTCAAAGCTCCACCGCCTTTCATTTCGGTCCTTGGGTCTACGCGCCGCTCGCGGAATCCGGGTTTGACGTGTAGAGTTTAATTATATCATATATACACTTTTTTTACAACAGCCATATAAAAAATTTATATAATATTTACATCTTACCGACACAAAAAGCGGGACGGGGGAGCCGTACCGCGGCTCTCCCGTCCTCCTTCGCGAGGCGGTTTACCCGCCCGCCAGCTCCCCTACCGTCACGAAGCGGTATCCTCTCTCCAAAAGAGCGGGGATGACCGTCCGCAGCGCCTCGGGAGTGGGGCTGTTATACCCGATGAAATCGTGCATGAGAATGATATCCCCCGCCTGTACCGTATCCAGAATGTGGCGGGCGATGGCGTCAGGGGGGGTGTGGGCCCAGTCCCGGGTATCCACGTCCCACAGGATTATGCGGTAGTCCAGACTTCCCGCCACCCGCCGCACGACGTCGCTCATCTCCCCCTCGGGAGGGCGGATAAAGCGGACGGGACTCTCGCTGACCGAGGCGATGGCCTCCTCGCAGGCGGTGATCTCCCGCCGCATATCCGCCTCGTTGATACGGCCGAAGCGGCGGTGGGAGAAGGTATGGTTGCCGATCTCATGCCCCGCCTCCACCACCGCCCTGGCGGCGTCGGGGTAGTAGCCCACGTTCTCCCCCACCATGAAGAAGGTGGCCTTGATGCCGTACTCCTCCAGAATATCCAGGATCACGGGGGTCAGCCGCGGGTGGGGACCGTCATCGAAGGAGAGAGCGATCTCCATGCGGTCGTTATGGCGGCTGTGGTACACGATCTCGTCGGTCTCCCGGGTCTCGGCGGGCTCCGTAGAGGGCTCGGAGGAGGGCTCCGAGGTGGGCTCGGTAGCGGGCACGGGCGTGTCTTCAGTTCCCTTCGGCAGAGGACGGAAGGGGGTCGGATAGGCGGGAAGCAGAGCGGCGGGAATGCCCTCCACCACGGTTTCGGAAGGGGGCTCCCGAGGGGTCTCCTCCTCCCTTACGTGATGCTCCCACCACCCCGCGCCGTAGCCCTCCCCCGCCTGCGTCCGCACCGCGACAAGGAGGGAAAAAGCCGTCAGCCCCAGGAACAGCGCCGCCGCGAAAAGCCACGGAAGGGGGCTTCGGTCACGCATCGATTTTCCCTTGTCAGTACTCGTTTTTTTCGTGTTATTGACCGACTTCAATTCTCCTCACCTCCCGTCAACTCGTCCAGGCTCCCGAAGCGGTAGCCCAGGGCCTTCATCTCCCGAAGAACGTCCCCCAAAATGGCGGCATTGGTGGCCGAGGTAGGGTGGAGCAGGATCACCGCGCCGTTGTGGAGATTGTCCAGGATCCGTGCCTTCGCGGCAGCGGGATCGGGCTGCTTTTTGTTGTCCCAATCGGCGTAGGCGAAGCTCCAGAATACCGTCTTGTACCCCGCCGTTTGGGCCTCGCGGAGCATGGCCTCGTCAAAGCAGCCCTCGGGGGGACGGTAGTAGGGAGAGACCGTCACGCCGATGGCGGTACAGGCCTCCTCCAGCCGCGTGAGCTCGGCGGTCAGCTCCCCCCCGGAGGCCCCGCAGAGGTTCTTATGGGTAAAGGTATGGTTGCAGACCAGATGCCCCTCGGCGGCCATACGGCGGACCAGCTCGGGATGCTTTTCCGGGAGGTTGCCCAGGATGAAGAAGGCCCCTGTCGCCCCCTCGGCTTGCAGGGCGTCCAGCACCCTCTCCACGTTGCCGTTCTCGTAGCCCGCGTCGAAGGTGAGGTAGACCACCTTGTCGTCGGCGTTCGGGTCGGTGTGGGTGTGGTCGATATAGTAGCCGCCGTGCTTCTCCACCTCCGTAAGGGGCGGGTCGGCCACGGGCTGGGCGTGATTTTTAGCGCGGACGCAGTACCAGCCCGTCCCCGCGGCGTGGGTGGGGAGGATCAGGACCGAGAGCAGAAGGAGGGCCGAGAGCAGGGCGGCTATGAGCTTATGGAAGCGGGAGATGGGTTCGGGATCGTACATGATTTGAGGCTCCTTTCGGTCAGAAACGGTGTTTGCACTCAGTAGTGTGCGCTGTTTCCGTCTCCGTAGACCTTGAAAAACATGGTCCTCGATCCGAAATCATCCGTAGGCTCCGCTATGGCTCCATGATTCGGTAAATAATCTGTGAATTCGTACCTTTTTCCACATTCGTTCAAAGTTTCGTCACATTTTACCTATATAATGTATTTAATTGGGTTTATTGTACCCTACCAGGCAGAACACCAAACGGCTCTGAGAAAGCGGAAAGGAGGCAGCATGGCCAATACCTTCAAGCGCATGGAAAAAAAGACCACTCTGCCCACCGAGCGGGTGGAGGAGCTGAAGGCGCGGATCGCCCCCTACATGAAGGACGACCCCTTCAACGTGGACGGCAAGCCCTACATGATCTGCAACCTCTACTACGACGACTTCGACGACCACGTCATCCGCGGCTCAGTCCAGCTCCCCAAGTACAAGGAGAAGCTGAGGCTCCGCAGCTACGGTGTCCCCACCGAGGACACCAAGGTGTTTTTGGAGCTGAAAAAGAAATACTACGGCGTGGGCACCAAGCGCCGCACCAAGTTGCGATACGGTGACCTCAAGCGCTACCTCGACACGGGCATCCACCCCGCGGGGCTGTCCTACATCGACGAGCAGGTGCTCCGGGAGATCGACTACTACCGCTCCCACGAGACGGTGGAGCCGCGGGTCTACGTCAGCTATCTACGCAACGCCTACCACGGGCGTGAGGATCCCTCCTTCCGCCTCACCTTTGACAGCGATATCCTTACCCGCCGCTACGACCTGGATCTTACTCTGGGCCGCTACGGCACCCCCATCCTCACCGAGGGTACTACCCTCCTGGAGGTCAAGTTCGCGGGAGCGGTCCCCTTCTGGTTCTGCCGCGTCATGAGCGACTTCGGCCTGTCCTTCCACACCTTCTCCAAGGTGGGTACAGACTTCAAGCTCCATACCTACGAGAAAGCCTGTACCGAGCATCCCGACGAAGACCACTATCTGCGCCTGATACACTAAATTTTGGAGGAAGCTACCATGAATCACATTCTGAAATCCATTGATATCACCGTCATCACCCTCGGCCGCGCCCTCACCGTCATGGGCTGCGCCCTGGCCCTCTCGGTGGCCATCATGCTGGTCTACATGTTCACCCACCGCCGCACCGGCTTCCGCCCCGCCATGCTCTTCACCATGATGCTCCTGGGCCCCGCCGTGGCCATCATCGTCATCTGTATCGGCTCCAATATCGCCCGCGCCATCTCCATCGGCGGCGGTCTGGCGCTGATCCGCTTCCGTAACACGGTGGAGGACCCCCGCGACATCATCTACTACTACATCTCCATCGCCGCCGGTATCGCCTGCGGTGTGGGCTTCATCGGCTTCGGCGCCATCGCCATCGGCCTGCTCCTCCTCTTCATCGTTCTGCTCAACCTCATCGGCATCGACCGCTTCGGCGGCACCGGTAAGCGCCTCCGCATCCTCATCCCCGAGTCCCTGGACTACGACGGTGTCTTCGACCCCGTGCTGAAGACCTACTGCCGCTACTTCCACCTCAACCGCATCAAGACCCAGGACTACGGCACCCTCCTGGAGCTGGACTACCGCATCGTCATGAAGAACAAGAAGCAGGAAAAGGAGTTCCTCGACGAGCTCCGTATGCGCAACGGCAACCTGAACATCTCTCTTGTGCAGAATACTATGGAGACGCTGTAAGGCGTTGATACATAAGGGAAAACCACTCCGGGAAGGGGTGGTTTTCTTGTTGAATGCAAAATGCAAAATCGGGGGAACGGATGCGGGGAAGGGGGGGTTGACAGGATGGGCGGGGTGTGGTATAATGAGGTAAGACACCCGGCAAAAGTTTTTGCAACTTTTTTCGCATCATCCGAAAGATTTACTATCTTTTTTCGTCTTATATAGTGTACCTCACCTTGAAAGGGATCCATCATGACCATCAGAAACCAAACCGCCTACACCCACGACTGTATCATTGAGTTCAACAAGACCTTCCGCCGCAAGACCCGCAGGTTGATCAACATCCTCTGCCTGATCGCCATAGGCGCTCTGGTGTTTTTCCTGTTCAGTCAGTGTCTCTTATTCCTTATGGGTGAAGATCCCTACCTGTCCCCCACCATGATCGCCGCGATGATCGTCCTCCTCATCATCTATATCGGCTACAGCACCGTCGTCCCCATTACCGTCAAGCGCACCGCCCGCAAGCAGGCTGACCAGGAGAGCGTGGTCGACTACATCTTCACCGAGGAAGGCTTCGAGCAGTCCACCGTCTCCAAGGCCCTCAAGGAGCAGCAGCAGTGTGGCTATAGCGTCATCGTCAAGGTCACCGAATCCGAGCACTACTTCTACCTATTCATCGCCCCCAACGCCGCCCACATCGTGTCCAAAACCGGCTTCACCGAGGGCAACGAAGCCGACTTCCGCACCCTCCTGCGGACTGTCATCGACCCCAAAAAGCTCCATATTCATTGAGTATCGCGAAAGGAACCGCTATGGAAATCAAGAACACCACCCTCTACACCTACGACGCGCTCATGGCATTTTCCAAGCATCAGGCCGCCAGCCCCGAAGGTAAGAAAAGCCACTGGTTTTTCCTGGCGGTGGGCATTCTCAATACCGTGAGTCTGATTCGGTACGGGTTGCATCTGCTGATGGGAAACAGAACTCCCTTGTACTGCCTGGTATTCGCAAGCTTGGTTTTCGTGGAGATCTGCTTTTTCATTGTTCTCTTCGCGCCGCAGATCCGAGCCAAACGGATCGCAAAGCAGGGCGTAACCGTTTCCTACAACTTCACCGAGGAAGGGCTGACGCACAACGCAAAAAACGGTGAGATCGCTTCCCTCTCCTATGACGGTATTTTGAAGGTCACCGAATCCCCCGACTACTATTTTCTCTACATAGCTGAAGCGGATGCCCACATCGTCCGAAAGGACGGCTTCACTGAGGGCAACGAAGCCGATTTCCGCACCCTCCTGCGGACAGTCATCGACCCCAAAAAGCTTCATATTCTGTAACAAAAGAATCGTAAAAATCAACAAACACGCAGATTCCCTCTTGACAAGATCGGCTCCCTGTGGTATACTACTCTCGGAAGCACCCTCACTACAAGCGGCTTCGATTGGTGAAGTCCCTTCACTGGTCCGGGTGCTTCTTTCTGATTGCACAGCGAAAAGGTGTCTCGCCCCATCGGGTAAGACACCTCTTTTTTCGTTTCAGCCGTTACTTAATTTTGCATTTTGCATTTTGCATTTTGCGTTTACTCAACCCCCACGTACCCAGAACCTTCCACGATCCTCTGCCCCTCCTCGGTCAGCATCCAATCCACGAAGGCCTGTACATTGGGGTTTTCCTCCCCCTTGCGGGTAACGGCGTACAGCTCGTTGATGATGGGGTATGACCCGTTCTTGATGTTCTCGGTACTGGGATAGACACCATCCAGAGCCAGGAGCTTCACCCCGCCCTCGGGAGAGTCTTTCCCCACCATGCCCTCCACGTAGAAGCGGAAGGAGAAGCCGATGGAGCGACCCATGAAGGTGAGATAGTCGGTCTTCACGGGGGTATCCCCCATGAAATTCAGGAGGGCGGACTGACTGCCGCTCCCTGCGTTTCTTTGGAGGACGGCGATGTGGGTGTTGTCGCCTCCCACCTCCGACCAGTTGCGGTACTGCCCCGCGTAAATGCCCCGCAGCTGATCCGTGGTGAGGCCGTCCACGGGGGTGTCCTTGTTGACGAAGAACACGAAGGCTTCCCGGCCGATGGGGGTGAATTCCAGCTCCACGCCCTGCTCGGCGGCGTAGGCCAGCTGCTCCTCCGAGGGGGCCACGCAGATGGCGATATCCACGGTGCCGTCCACGATGCCCTTGTAGGCGCCGCGGGTGTTGGTATACTGGAGCGCGCTGTCGGGGGTGAAGTTCTCGCCGTCAAAATGGACGCTGTCGGCGGGGTAGACGGCGTTCACGAAGCCCGAGAAGATGGGGTAGAGGGCCGCCGCGCCGTCGATGACGGGGAGGTCTTCGGTGAGCTTCAAAGAGCCGTCAATTTTGGTGATTTTGGAGTCCTCCTCAAAGGGCAGATACGCCCCCAGCTCCACCGACTTGGCCTGCATCCCCTCGCTGGTGGCGGGGAGACAGCGGCGGGTGAAGACGAAGAACACGGTGAGGTTCAGCATCACGAACAGCAAAACCAGCGTGCCGAGGGAGAGGAGCTGACCCGTGAGCTTGCGGCGGTCAAGGGGGGCTTTTGCGGTAGTCTTGGCCATATCAGTACCCCTCCTTTGCCACGTAGGTGATGATGGACACGTTGCTGTGGAGGTAGGCGGTATAGGCCACCAGCGCCGTGGTGGTCAGCATCCCAAGAGCCAGGACCAGGGCGACGAGGCGGCGGTAGATCTTATCGGTCATGGTGAAATTCTCCTTTACTGTCAATGACTTTTCGTCACATATGGCTGATGGCGCAGGCGAAGAAGGCGAAGAGCAGGGCGATCATGACCGCCAGGAAGATCAGGAGGATGACCGAGGTCTTCAGGCGGTGCTTCAGCGCGGGCAGGTCGTCGTCCCCCCGCTTCTTGGCGCGGAGGAAGAGGACCAGGGAGAGGATGAACCAGGTCGGGATGGCCACAGGCAAGAGCAGAGCGGTGGCGATGAGCAGGCCGTTCCAGATGCTGTACCCGACGGTCCCCACGACGGTAATGGCGGCGTACAGGACGGCGAAGACGATGGCGAAAACTTTGGTGGACAGGCGGATGATGCGGTTTTGTTCCATGGTGATGCTCCTTTCGGGTGATGGCTCTATTATAGCATACTTTCCCGCGTTTGGCGAAAAAGTGGGATAATCGGTCGCGTTTTGGGACGATCGGTATCGGTAGCTCCATTGTACCACCCCTTGGGGGTGCTGTCAAGGGAATTGGACCATTCTTCACAATTCTTCATCCTCCCCACCGCGAAAAAAGCAGGGTGCCTCCCGCCTGTATGGCAGAGACACCCTGCTTGGGGTATGACCGTATCGGATCAGCCCGCGTAGGACTGGGCCTCCTCCTTGGTGTTGAAGAAGGCGATGTACTCGATATCGAAGTACTCCTCGCCGCCGTCGGCGGTGGCGAGCTTGCCGTCGTTGCCGGCATAGTCAAAGAAGTTGTAGACCACCGAATCAATGGCCGCGCCGCCCGTCACGTCGGTGTCGGGGGTGCCCTCGGAGCCCTGCTTGTTCTTTCTCATGTCCAGGATCAGAACGTTCCAGGAGCCGTCGGTGGCGTAGAAGAACCAGTTATCGCTGTCGCGGCGGTTGCCGTTGAACTCGGCGGTGCCGTTGAGCAGGAGGGTCCCCCAGAAGTTGGAGCCGTAGGAGCCGCAGTTGGTGCGGTACTTGATGACGATGATATCGCTGAAGGCCTCCTCATCGGCGATGAGGGTGACGGAGGGGTTGGTCATGGTGTCGGCGGTGCTGGTGAGGAAGTGGGCGTAGTCCCCCTCCAGGGTCACGGTGGCGTTGGCGGGCACCAGGGCGGCCAGCTGCTCGGCGGTGTAGAGGGCGGTAGGCTCTACGGGATCGGCGGGCGCGTCGGTGGTAGGCTCGGTAGGCTCCTCGGTGGGGGTCTCGGTGGGAGCCTCGGTAGGCTCCTCAGTGGGTGCTTCGGTGGGAGCCTCAGTAGGGGCCTCGGTGGG
>JAZNJA010000204.1:0-5232 GCA_045577755.1 Eubacteriales bacterium | reverse complement strand
TGTTGTATAATTACCTCGCTTTCTTGTAGGTTTTTTGTGGCAATTAAATTATACAACAAAGCAAGCGGTTGTTCAAGCCCTTTCGGTTTTGAACAACCGCTTTTTTTGATTTTTGGGGGAGTTAATGACTCAGCCCCTTTTGGATAACAGAGAAATCCGAAGGATTTCCACCGCCACCCGACCGAAGGGAGGATTTCACACGCGAAGCGTATTTCACGCCGCAGGCATTTCACACGCGAAGCGTATTTCACCGGAGTATGTCGGGCTATGCCCCGACATACTCCTTGATCCCCCTATATATCCCCTCCGCGAACAGCCCCGGCTCATCCCGCATGAGCGCCGCGTCCCGCGGGTTAGTGATGAATCCCAGCTCCACCAGAACCGCCGGCATACGGGTCTTCTTCAGCACGTACAGTCCGGGGCGCACCTTCATCCCACGGTTGCGTAGCCCTGTGGCCGCCGATAGATTCTCCAGTATGTCCTCCCCGAAGCGGAAGGCGGGGGTGTTGCGGGCATAGGCGTAGGCCTCGGTACCCGTGGCGGAGGGGGAGGCGGCGGCGTTGGTGTGGAGACTGATGAAGTAATCCGCTCCCCAGCGGTTGGCCTCGTTCACCCGCGCCGCCAGACTGGTGGCGTTGGTGGAACCCAGCTGGGTATCCCTTGTGGGGCGGGAGAGCCGCACCTCAAAATCGGGGTTCCCACGCAAAAGCTCGGCCAGCTCTTGTCCGATGACGTACACCAGATCCTGCTCCCTGAGCCCGTTCCCCTCCGCCCCCGCGTTGGGATTCACGGGATTATGTCCCTGATCGACGTAAATTTTGATTGACATATTGCCTCCTTTGTGGTACAATGTGGGTAGAATCATTTCTGTCAGTATATGCGACAGACCCCCTTCCGTCCCTGTGTTTCAAATAAATGGACAGACCCGAAGGGTCTGCGCCTCACCTCTTACTTTTTACCCTTAACTTCCTACCTCAAAAGGAGCTTCCCATGTCCGAAAAAAACCAAATCCTCCCCTCCACCCTTTACCTGGTCGCCACCCCCATCGGTAACCTCTCCGATCTCTCGGAGCGGGCGGTCAAGGTGCTCTCCGAGGTGGACTTCATCGCCGCCGAGGATACCCGCAATACCGCCCATCTTCTCTCCTATCTGCATATTCAGAAGCCCCTGGTTTCCTACCACGAGCACAACAAGCGGGAGCGGGGCGAGAGCATTTGCGAGCGTCTCAAGGCCGGCGAGTCCTGCGCCCTGGTGACCGACGCGGGTACTCCCGCCATCTCGGATCCGGGTGAGGATCTGGTGGCCCTCTGCGCCGAAAGGGGAATCACCGTTACCTCCATTCCCGGGTGCTGCGCGGGCATCACCGCCCTGACCCTGTCGGGACTTCCCACGGGGCGCTTCTGCTTCGAGGGCTTTCTGTCGGTGAATAAGTCCGACCGCAAAAAGCATCTGGACTGCCTCAAATGCGAGACCCGCACCATGATCTTTCACGAGGCACCTCATAAGCTCAAGACCACCCTCTCCGACCTCCGCGAGGCCTTCGGGGATACCCGCCGTATCTCCCTGTGCCGTGAGCTGACCAAGCTCAACGAGGAGGTACTGCGCCTGACCCTGGCCGAGGCCGTGGCTTACTACGAGGAGAATCCCCCCCGCGGAGAGTACGTCCTGGTGGTGGAGGGAGCCAAGGAGGGAAGCACCTCCGAGGAGACCTTCTGGGCGAATATGACGGTTCCCGACCACGTGGCCTACTACGTGGACCTGGGCATGACCAAAAAGGACGCCATCAAGACTGCCGCCAAGGACAGAGGCGTTCCCAAGAACGAGGTATATCAGCAGGTGCTGGATTGAGCGCCACCGCAAAGCCTCCCGCGTTACGGGGGGCTTTTTGTATAAATTGCAGTTTAGCGGTCCGTTCTCCTGCCTTCCCCATGCGGTGCCATCCGCGAGCGGATGCGGGGGACCGCGAAGCGGTGGATGAGGAGAGTGCTTGTAAACCAGCGTTCTGGGTGAGAAGCTAACTCCCCTACCACTTTTCAGATATTGGATGCTTCAAAAATTTTGTTGTATCAACCATTTTGTCGTTTCTATCCGTATGGTTGTAGGAACATAACTGTACACCCGATAAGTTAGGTTACAAATGCTCTCCTCATCCACCGCTTCGCGGTCCCCCTTCTCCGCTGGAGAAGGCAAAGGACTCGGTCACCTCACCAACAAACCCAAATTTGAAGCATTTTGCAATCGCCTAGCTTGGTTCAGGTGATGCTGTTCCGCAGCGCCGTCAGCGACACCACCAGCAGATCCTGCTCGGGGGTCTTCTGCCCCGCCCGTCTGCGGGTGTCGCGGATATAGGTCTCGGTGCGGAGGGTCTTGTCGATGAGGGCGGCGTAGAGGGCTTTTTGCGCGGGGTCGGTCACACGGAAGCTCTTCTGCCCCACCGCCAGCTCGGCGGGAGACAGGGTGGGTGGGGCATAGCCCTCGGGGGCGGGCTCGGCGCAGAGGGTCTGGTAGATGCGGTCCCCCTCACGGGAGAGGGTCTCACCTACGATGGCATAGCCCGTCTTGAGGAGGTACTCACGGAGCTTTTCGGCGTGGGTCATGGGCTGGAGGATCAGCCGTTTTCCCGCCGTATGGACCCAGGGGGCGGCCTCCAGAATGGCCGCGATGAGCTCGCCGCCCATGCCGAAGATGATGATGTCCTCGGGGTCGTAGGCGTCCAGCCCCGTCAGGCCGTCGGTCCGGACGGTACGAATGTATCCCGTCAGCCGCGCCTCGGCGATGTGCTGATCGGCGCGCTCCACGGGGCCCTTGTTGATATCGGCGGCGACGGCGCAGAGGGTCTCGCCGTTCCCCGCGGTCACGGGGGTGAGCTTTCTCTGCCGGCAGAGGTAGATGGGGAGGTAGGCGTGGTCGGTGCCGATATCGGCGACAAGGCGGCCGCCGCGGACGTAGGGGACGGCGGTCATAAGGCGGGGAGTCAGTTTTATGGACATGGGAGGTTCCCTTTCAAGCATAAGTAAGGGGACGGCTCGCACAGAGGGAGCCGTCCCGTAGGTGTTTTACGCGTTCTCAGCGAGGAAAGCGTTGATCTTCTCCACCAGAGCGTCGGCGTCGGTATCGTGGACGGCGCAGGCCTCCTCGATGGACTCACCGCGGGACATGGGGCAGCCCAGGCAGTGCATACCGATCTCCAGGAAGAAAACGGCGGTATCGGGAGCGGCGTCCAGAATGTCGCCGATGATGGTCTGTTTGGTTACCTTCTTCATTACGAAAGCCTCCTTATGTTTTTTTCGTTACTATTATACTATGGTTTGTCGGTTCTGTCAAGGGTATACACGTGGAAATTTTTGATTCCTTTGCGCGGGGACGGAATTTCCCTTGACAAACGTCGATTTGTATTGTACAATATAGGTAGCATCCTTCCGCCCGCTTTGGGCGGATGAACGAGGGGTCCCACCCTCATCGAAGCACACGGATCTACCGCACTCCGTAATCGGCTACCACTTTTCAAGCAAAGGAGACCGCCATGAAACACCGCGCCATTCGCTTCATTCTCGCGGCAGCCCTTCTCCTGTCGGCTCTCGCCGCGGTGACGGTCCTGCCCGCCTCCGCCGCTTCAGCGGAGATGACCCCCATGCACGGGGAGCCATTCCGCCCCGACGGCGTCACCTTCGGGCAGGTCAGCTTCATCGTTCCCGGAAACACCCAGGGCCTGACCAAGGACGCCTGGGACGGGAACATCGACCACAACACCGACCTAATCCTCCTCTCCTACGTCAAGGACGGTGAGCTGTACGTGGGCAAGACCATCCGGGAGATCAAGGCCCATCTGGGGAATCTGGCCTTGGTGCGCACCTGCTACACCTACGATAACCTCCCCGACGGCACCATCCGCGCCAATCTGGTCTTCCACATGGACGATCACAGCAAGCTGAAGCCCGAGGATATCGTGGCGGTCACCGTCAAGGCGGGCTTTGTCTGGTGCGCGGGCTCTCCTGCGGGCATCAGCGGTGAGCTGTCCCATCTGACTCTGGACCGCGACGTCTCCTTCCTCACCTCGGGTGAGGCGGGCATCACGGGGGTCCAGACCGGCAACATGGGCAGCGAGGGCACCTCCCTCCATATTCGCTTCGACCGCAAGGATTCCGAGTCCCTGAAGGCCATCTCCGCCGTGGATCTCTGCCCCTCGGCCATCCCCGGCAAGACCCTGGGCGACCTGGTCACCATCGGGGGCGAGACCGTCACCGAGCTGGTGAAGAAGGGCAACGTGGCCCGCTTCAACTTCTTCGGCAACACCATGGTCTTCCACGTGGATGATCCCGATTACCTGGCCAAGATCAAGAATGAACAGCTGGAATTCGTCGTCCTCCCCGGCTTCCGCTGGATGAACTGGCATCAGGACGACTGGGGCAACTGGGCGGGCTCCAACCGAGACAAGTACACCCCCGTTGAGGGGACGCTTGTAACCCACCCCATTTCCTTCTATCTCAACGAGAAAGCCGAGGTCTGCGTCAAAACCGACGGTATCCAGATCGTGGAGGGCTACAAGGACACCTATTTCGTGGGGGAGCGCATCGACATGACCTCCCTGCTCATCCGCATGGGTCAGGGCGGCGAGCCCATGCACATTCTGGAGGAGATGGTCAGCTACGACTTCTCCAAGGCAGGCACCGCCACCGTCACCGTTACGGTCAAGGACATGACCGCCACCTACACCGTCAAGGTGGTGGAGAACCCCAACACCGAGGCTCCCACAGAAGTCCCTACCGAGCCTGTCACCGAGCCCGAGACCGAGGAGCCCACCGAGGCGCCCACCGACCCTGTGACCGAGGAGCCCACCGAGGAGCCCACCGAAGCCCCCACCGCCTCCAAGCCCGAGACGCCCACCGAGCCTGCCGAGAAGAAGGGCTGCGGTGCCAACCTCATGACCCTGTGGGCGGTGATCCTGATCGCGGCCTCCGCCGTGGCACTCAAGAAAAAGGAGGACTGAACCATGAAGCACTTGACCAAGATTATAACCCTGCTCCTCGCTTTTCTGATGGTCATCTCCCCCCTGGCCGCCTGTGACAAGACCCCCGAGCAGCCCGCCGATACCACCGTGGGCGATACCGATCCCGTAACCGAGGCCCTCAGCGAGGCCCCCACCGAAACGCCTACCGAGACCCCCACGCCGGGTAGCCCCGGCTCCGATACCGTATTGACCGCTGAGGAAGCGGCAATTCTGGAACACGAGGG
>JAZNJA010000203.1:0-6912 GCA_045577755.1 Eubacteriales bacterium | reverse complement strand
AGGATCTTGGGATCCTCTTTTTGTCGTACTCATTTTGGCCTCTTTTGGAGGCTTTTTCTTTTGTTGGGGCTTATAAGTGTTGGCTTACATAGAAAAGGGCTGAGCCATTCGCTTTCTGAAAAGCTTTTGACTCAGCCCCTTATTTGTTCGATTCAGCACCAAAGCATGAGTCGGTTAAACAGATACATACACAAGAATGAAAACGCGGCCACTCCCGTGATGTATAAAACCCGCAGCCACGGCCGCTCGGTAACAATTTTTTTCGATTGGAAAAATGCCGTGAGGATGGTAGCCACCGCTATAACGAACCAAAAGCACGCGGTAAAATCGTTGGCGTTGAACAGATTTTGCGTCACGTTTCCGTCGCTGTCGATAACGGGACAGCCGCATCCGAAGACATCCACGATTACCTTGCTGTTTACAAGGCTATACGGATAGAACAGCAGGGGAAACAGGGTCAGGGGAGCGAGCAAAAGGGAAACTTTTTTGAGAAGCGATTCGTTTTTCATAATGATCTCCTGTACCGTTATTCGGGAATCCACGCGTCCCCGTTTTCGTCGATCCATACGTCCTGTATGCTTGTGGCGTTCTCGATCAGCAGAGGATCCTCCGCACTTGTGCTGCTGACCCGCCCGTCATAGGTGATGAGTACCGTGCTCCCCTCACCCACCAGATATTTCAGCACACGGCTGAGCCTTTTGTCCGTGGTGATGACCGTGAAGACCAGCCCCTCCTCGGGATTCTTCATGGCGATGGAATCGTCCACCTTGATATAACCGTCCCCCTCCTCAATGATCGTGCCGATGATCTGATACACGGCGGGCTTTTCCTCGGGCAGAGGCTCGGTCATGTGCGCCTTGACGTAGTCGATGACCTCACGGGCGGCGTCCCCACCGATGTAGTAGTAGTAGCCGTACTGCTCGATGTTGGTGATGATATAGCCATTATCCAGGATGGCAAAGGACAGATTGCGGATCCCCAGCACCTCGGAGGTGGCGGAAAAGCCGATCTCTTCCTTGTCATAACGGTGGATCTCGAAGCTCTCCTTAAAGGAGGGCTCTTTAAAGGACGCGTCGCCGTACTTCGCCAGAATGGCCCACACCCCGTCGCTGTGCTCAGCGGAAAGAGCCATCTTGTCGGATACCGAGTTGCCGCCCTCACGGCGCTCATAGTACAGAGTCGTCAAGGGAAGCACCTCCGAGAGCTTGCGGGTCTCCATGAACTCTCCCAGCGTCTTGGGAGGATCAAACTCCCTTTCGCGTTCAAAGCGGTAGATCTTCAGGCTCCCCTCAAACTGCACCGCCACCACGCTGTGATCGGGGGAGAAGGTCAGGGAATAGATCGCGCAGGGGATGGCGTGGCGGGCGTTATTCTGATCCCACGCAAAGCCATAGGCCTCGCCGTCTGCCAGCCACTCGCCCAAATAGTTGGTGATCGTCCCTCTCATGCGGTAGGTCTTGCCGTCGTAGTCCAGATTCGTGTACCGCTCACCGTCGGTCATGTCCTCCCAGCCCCACTCGATGGCCGCCTCTTGCGGGACGATATTCAGATTCTTTCGCTCGCGGGTGTCGTCCCAGAAGGAGCCCGTGGGCGGAGCTTTGGTGGGAATCTCGGGGGTAGGCTCGGTATCACTTTCGGTCACGATGGTTGAGACGCCGGGACCGTCCAAAACCATGCCGCCCCAGAGGCCCGCCGTTGCTCCCACGGTCACAAGGCACACCGCCGCTGCCGTGACCGCCATGCGGGTGGTTCGGTTTTTTCGTGCCCGTAAGGCCACAGCCTCGTCCCGTCGGCGCAGGACCTCGGCCGCCATTTGCTCATATGTTTTCATGTGTAATACCCTCCTTTTCCAGCTCGGCCTTCATGGAAAGCCGCGCCCGATGGATCAAAGACTCGGCGGCGTGGACGGTCTTGCCCAGCACTCCGGCCGCCTCCTTGACGGACAGCTCCTCAAAATACACCAGCCACAACACCTCGCGGTGGGAGTCCTTCAAACGCCCCAGGGCGCGGTGAACGGCACGGCGGGTCTCGTCCCGCAGATAGTCGGAGACCACGTTCTCCTCGGCGGGGAGGTCAAATCCCTCCTCGGAGAGCGTCTCCAGAGAGAGCGTCTCCTTGCCCCGGCTCTTGCGCAGATGATCCGCCGCTACCCGCCGCCCGATGGCGTACAGGAAGGTCTTGAAGGTGGATCTCCCGCCAAAGCGGGGCTTCTTCACCGCCAGCCGCACGAAGGTGTCCTCGCACAGCTCCTCGGCTACTATGCCGTTGGGAATGATACTGTTCAGATAGAGGATCAGCCCGTCCTTGTAGTCCCGTATGATCTCCACAAGGCCGCTGTCGTCGCCATCCAGAAAACGGCGGTAGCTACTGGCACCGTTATCCATAGACAGCCTCCTTTCCGAAGGGAACTGCTCCCTTCACCTTTATAGTCGTTGCGTGAGGGGAAAATCTCACGGGGATTTTGAAAGTTTTTGGAAGAATTTCAAATTTGGGTTTGGCGAACTGTTTGACGGGAAGGGCATGGCACTTTTCTCGTTAGCCCTCTCACCCGCTTCGCGGGAGCTCCCCCAGAGGGGGAGCCTTTGGAAAACGGTTGTCGGGAAAGGGTTTCTCTTAAAAAATGGCACGAAAGGCTCCCCCTTTGGGGGAGCTCCCGCCGCAGGCGGGTGAGAGGGCAACACTTCAGGGTAAACACAAACCAACAGCCCGCTAAACCCCAATTTGAAATCTACAACTCCCAACGAAAAAGGCGCCCCAACGGACGCCTTATTCCATATCAATACAGGGGATACTTCTCGCAAAGCCCCTTCACGGTAGCTCTGCACTCCTCGGCAGTACCCTCAAAGTCAGTCGCCACCAGCTTGAACAGATGGGCGATGGCCTTCATGTCCTCCTCAACCAGGCCGCGGGTGGTGACGGCGGCGGTGCCCCCGCGGACGCCGGAGGTCACGAAGGGCTTCTCGGGATCGTTGGGGATGGCGTTCTTGTTGACGGTGATGTGCACCTCGTCCAGACGCTTCTCCATCTCCTTGCCCGTGATGCCCATGGGGCGAAGATCCACCAGAATGAGGTGGTTGTCGGTGCCGCCCGAGACCAGGTCGAAGCCCTCAGCGACCAGCGCCTCGGCCAGAGCCTTGCAGTTGAGCACCACCTGATGCTGGTATGCCTTGAACTCGGGCTTCAGAGCCTCGCCGAAGCAGACAGCCTTACCCGCGATGACGTGCTCCAGAGGGCCGCCCTGGATGCCGGGGAAAATGGCCTTGTTGATCTTCTTGGCGATCTCCTCGTCGTTGCAGAGGATCAGACCGCCGCGGGGGCCGCGGAGGGTCTTATGGGTGGTGGTGGTCACCACGTCGGCAAAGGGGACGGGGGAGGGATGCTCACCGGCGGCCACCAGACCCGCGATGTGGGCCATGTCCACCATGAGGTACGCGCCCACACCGTGAGCGATCTCGGCAAGACGCTTGAAATCAATGACGCGGGGGTAAGCCGACGCGCCCGCCACGATGAGCTTGGGCTTGACCTCGCGGGCCTGGGCCTCCAGCTTGTCGTAGTCAATGACGTGGGTGTCGTCCTCCACGCCGTAGGAGACGAAGTTGTAGTACAGACCCGACAGGTTCACGGGAGAACCGTGGGTGAGGTGGCCGCCGTGAGCCAGGCTCATGCCCATAACGGTGTCGCCCGCCTGCAGGAGAGCCACGTAAACGGCGGTGTTGGCCTGGGAGCCCGAGTGGGGCTGGACGTTGGCGTACTTGGCACCGAACAGCTCGCAGGCCCGCTCAATGGCGATGTTCTCCACCACGTCCACGCAGTGGCAGCCGCCGTAGTATCTCTTGGAGGGGTAGCCCTCGGCGTATTTATTGGTCAGCACGGATCCGACAGCCATCATGACCGCCTCGGAGACCACGTTCTCGGAGGCGATCAGCTCCAGACCGTCTCTCTCACGGGCCAACTCGGCGTCAATGGCGGCGGCAACGGCGGGGTCAAACTGGGCAAGGTATTGATTCATTTCCTGGATCATGGGTGATTACCATCCTTTTGTACAAAATACATCATTATATCATTATACGGATTTTTCGCCCAAAAACAAGGCATGAAATACACAAAATTCAAAACTTTTTTGAAAAATTTTTAATATATCATTGACAAAACCCCTGTTTTTGTGGTATAATATCATGTAGTTATAAGGGAAACGATTTTCCCCGCCGATCCACAGACCAAAAGATTACGGAAAAGAGAGGTTTGCGAATGGAAATTGCGATTATTGCACATGACTTGAAGAAAGAGCTGATGACCCAGTTTTGTATCGCCTATTGCGGTATCCTGAGCAAGCACAATCTGTGCGCCACCAGTATCACCGCCAAGTACATTTCCGAAGCGACCGGACTGAATATCGAGCGTCTGCTTACCGGTGAGCAGGGCGGCGAGCAGCAGATCGCCTCCCGTATCGCTTATAACGAGATCGACGTCCTCCTGTACTTCCGCGACACCCGCCCCACCGCAGGCTACGACGAGACCGAGCACGAGCTTCTCCGTATGTGCGATCTGTACAACATTCCTGTGGCCACCAATATCGCCACCGCCGAGGTGCTGGTTATGGCCCTGGACCGCGGTGATCTGGACTGGCGCGAGGTCATGAACCCCCGCTCCGACTACAACCGCCGCAGAAAGTAAGGCCCGAGCGGACACCCGCTCACCGAAAGGAACACGTCCCCCGAGGGATAGCGACAGAGAAGGGAACCCTTCGCAAGCAAAGACGCAAGCGGAGCGGCTGTGAGTTCCCCCGCAAAGACTTGGAAGGATACCGCCCTTTCGTATGCAAATGAATAGGGGTACCGCGCCCAATCGGCGTAGTCCCATGAGTGAAATATTCGGGTGGAACCGTGTGTTTTGATGATGCACCCCGAAGGTCTTGCGGCCTTCGGGGTTTCTTTTTGCATCGCCCGAAGCTCCTGTCTCCCCTCGCCAACAGCCCGCCCGATCTCAAAAAAACAAAACCGGAGGATATCCCGTCATGAGTTCCATTCGCAAGTCCGGAGGCGGCAAGCGCCGCAACATGAAATACGATTACAAGGACACCATTCCCCTTTTTGGCGAGTACGCCTTTGTGTTCCTGCTCTCCCTGGGTGTAGGGATCCTGCTGGATACCATTCTGGGGCTGATCCTCGGTGAGGAAAAGACCGTGCTTCGCTGCTGTCTGGGAATCGTTTTGCATCTGGTCCCCCTGGCTGTGGGTCTGAGTGTATACTCAGCCCGCCTGGCCTTCAAGCAGCAGTCCATGAACATGGGACACTGCATCAAGGCCTCGGTGCTGGTCTTCATTCTGCAGTTCGGTGCCGCTTTTCTGGTGGAGTTCGCCACCTTTGTCAGCGGCGCGGGCTTCTGGATCGGCGAGCTGTTGGGCTGGGGAACACCTCACACGGAAGCAGACGGCGAGCTCTTGAATTCCGGCTACTACGCCTGCGGTCTGCTCGTCGTCATCCTGCTCTCCTACGGCTTTATCGCCCTGGGTCAGTTTATCGGCTACCGCATATGGCGGAGCAAGCGAAAGCTCTACTACTACGTCGAGTGACCCGCTCTCATTATCCCGTTTTCATAATCTATCTATAAACACTTTTGGAGGAACCCAAACCATGCAAATCAATTTCAAAGAAAAATCCCTGACCTTCGACGCCCCCCTGTCGGTCTTTGACGCCGCGGCCGCCGCCGAGCTGGTCACCCGCGCCCACATCGCCGCTCACGTCAACGGCAAGCTGGTAGGCATGACCCACGTCATCGACGGCGACGCCGACGTGGAGCTTCTGACCTTCGCCGACCCCGACGGTAAGCACGTCTTCCGCCACACCGCCTCCCACATCCTGGCTCAGGCCGTGAAGCGTCTCTACCCGGGCACCAAGCTCACCATCGGTCCCGCCATTGACAACGGCTTCTACTACGACTTCGACTCCGACGTGGCCTTCACCCCCGAGGTGCTGAAGGCTCTGGAGGGAGAGATGAAGAAGATCGTCAAGGAGAACCACAAGATCGAGCGCTTCGAGCTGCCCCGCGAGGAGGCCATCGCCTTCATGACCGAGCGCGACGAGCCCTACAAGGTCCAGCTCATCGAGGAGCTGCCCGCCGACGCCGTCATCAGCTTCTACCGCCAGGGCGAGTTCGTTGACCTCTGCGCGGGCCCCCACCTGTTTGCTACGGGCGCGGTCAAGGCCTTCAAGCTGACCCAGTGCACCGGTGCCTACTGGAAGGGCGACCAGAAGAACAAGATGCTCCAGCGCGTCTACGGTGTGGCCTACCCCACCAAGGACGAAATGAACGCCTACCTCACCGCCGTGGAGGAGGCCCGCAAGCGCGACCACAACAAGCTGGGCCGCGAGCTGGAATACTTCACCACCGTGGAATCCATCGGCCAGGGTCTGCCCATCATCCTGCCCAAGGGCTCCCGCGTCATCCAGACCCTCCAGCGCTGGATCGAGGATGAGGAGCAGAAGCGCGGCTACCTGCTGACCAAGACCCCCCTCATGGCCAAGCGCGAGCTGTACAAGATCTCGGGCCACTGGGATCACTACCTGGACGGTATGTTCATCCTGGGCGATCCTTATGACGAGACCAAGGAGTGCTTCGCCCTGCGTCCCATGACCTGCCCCTTCCAGTACCAGGTCTTCCTGAACCGCAAGCGCTCCTACCGTGACCTCCCCATGAGACTGGGCGAGACCTCCACCCTGTTCCGCAACGAGGACAGCGGTGAGATGCACGGTCTGATCCGCGTCCGCCAGTTCACCATCTCCGAGGGCCACCTGGTCCTGCGCCCCGAGCAGCTGGAGGAGGAGTTCAAGGGATGTCTGGAGCTGGCCAAGTACGTCCTGGATACCGTGGGTATGCTGGAGAACTGCACCTTCCGCTTCTCCCAGTGGGATC
>JAZNJA010000202.1:0-6350 GCA_045577755.1 Eubacteriales bacterium | reverse complement strand
GCAGGCGGCGTGGACTCTGCCGCTCTCCTGCATCAGGGCTCCATCGCTCTGGGTGAGATCGACCTGTCCAAGTACTCCAAGGTCGTCATTATGTGGGGTTCCGATAACGGCGACGGCACCAAGGATCTGTATGCCAAGAATGAGCATAACCGCTTCGCTCTGGTCAACGCCGACAAGAACATGGTCATGTCCCCCGCTGAGGACACCATTATTGCCGCCGCTACCTACGAGCTCCACGGCTGGGCTGTCCAGGCCTTCGAGATCGACCTGACCGGTATCGACTACAACGGTCCCGTGTTCCTGACTCACGATTCTCTGGCCGGCGGCTTCGCTCTGGTCTACTCCATCGAGTTCGTTGCTTAATGACCGCTTTCCCGCAATAATCCCGCCCGCCTCCTTTTACCGGGGGCGGGTTTTTTGAACAAAACCGCATGAAAAACAGGAAATATTGTAACATTTCTTGGATTTTCTCTAAATATTTTTCTTTTTCTATTGCTTTTTTGGAAGAAATGTTATATAATATAGGATACCCAAGGGTGCAAGCCCAAATTCTTAGGAAAGGAAGTTCCCCCATGAAGAAGCTGCTACTCATCGCAATTCTCATGCTCGCTCTGGTCTTCACCGTCGTAGCGTGCACCGGTGGCGATACCACCGATGACACCACCGTCGGCGATACCACCGTCGAGACCCCCACCGAGGCTCCCACCGACGAGCCTGACACCCCCGCTCCCCGCACCGGCGAGCCCGAGACTCCCGCTCCCGGTACTGACGAGCCCGAGACTCCTGCTCCCGATACCGACGAGCCCGAGACTCCCGCTCCCGACACCGAGCCCCCCACAGAGGCTCCCACCGCGGATCCCATGGAGCCCGTTCTGGTGATTGAGCCCGATCAGCTCATCTCCTCCGCTACCGGCGGTAACAAGGTCTCCGCAGGCGAAGCCACCACAGAGGGCAACCGCACCTTCGTGCCTCTGGCCTCTACCGGCGGTGATCCCTACTTCCAGATCCTCAGCGGTGCCGGTGTTGAGGCCGGTTACCTGTCTATCGCCTACCGCACCAATTGCCCTCTGCCCGGTGAGATCTTCATCGGCTCCGGCGGCGGCCCCAACGGTCAGGGTGATTTCTTCAGCGTCGACTGGAACGAGGACGGCGCATGGAACCTTCTGGTCATCGACCTGGCCAACTGCGGCGTGACCTCCATCACCGACGGTGTGGTCAACTACCTGCGTCTGGATATCTTCACCGACCATATGGCCGACAAGACCCTCGATATCCAGTACATGGCCTTCTTCAAGTCTGCTGAGGCTGCCATGGCCTATGACTTCAAGCTCAATCCTCCTTACGTAGAGGCCGCAGAGGCAGGCCAGACCAACGCCTCCTTCGACACCTTCTACGTCAACAACCAGATGTACTTCCCCGAGGACGGCGGTGCAGGCGACAAGCTGACCGCTCAGGATAACACCATCACCTTCGCTGTCGGCGAGGCTCATGATTCCATGATCCTGCGCGGTTGGATCGGCTTCGGTCAGCCCATCGAGAGCTTCGGCTACTATCTGGACAACTACAAGATGGTCTTCAACCCCGACTACACCAAGCCCACCGAGGACGGTGTCAAGGCTGCAGGCGGTGAGCACGCCTCCCGCTTCGAGATCCTGGTTCCTCTGGCCCAGCTGGTCTCCAACGACCACTTCGCAGGCTTCGTCGCCAAGCTGGCTGACGGTACCATTGCCCGGCTGCGCGCCGACATCACCGTGGATCTGCCCGATGATATCGCCGATACCTTCGTATCCAACGTCGCCTCCAACGAGGACGGCACCGATCTCCAGGCCTCCGATCTGTCCAACTTCTTCACCGTCACCTACGGTGCCGCTGATCCTCACGTGGTCTCCGGCGGCGCATACCAGTACGGCGGCATCAACGAGATGTTCACCGGTGTCAGCGGTATGTATGCCTACACCGTCAACATGACCGAGGCCGTCACAACCTCTATGATGTTCGTCCGCGGTACCCACGTGGTCCACTCCGTGGATCTGCCCTCTCCCGACGGCGCAGGCCTGTTCCCCATCAACAACTACTATGAGACCGACGGTAACGGCCACATGGGCGGCGCCGGTGTCTACGCGGCTGTGATCGGCAGCAAGCTGAACATCTATATCAAGTGTTACGACGACGCTACCACCACTCACGTGGGTCTCAAGACCTTCGCCACCCCCATGGAGGGTACCGCTGTGACCATTGCCGACGCCGGCAACGTCCTGTACTTCCTGGACGGTGACAAGCTGCTGGCTACCGTCAAGCTGTACGGCGAGACCACCTACGAGAAGCTCTGCGACCTGGCCGAGGGCATGACCTTCGCCGCCTCCGCTGACGTGACTCTGGCCGACGGCACCACCGAGACCATTGACAACACCCTGATCGTCACCTCCGACAACGCCCAGATCGGTATCGCTGTCCGCGGCGGCGCCATCAAGTTCGACTCCGTCAAGGTTCAGGGCCTGTCCTCCGTGACCATCCCCGCCGAGTTCTACGTGCCCGTTCCCAAGGAGAACGTGGCTCTGGGCAAGCCCGTCGACGCTGACTCGGTTGAGAACGACGCCAACATCCCCTCCAACGCTACCGACGGTGACGAGACCACCCGCTGGGGTGCGACCCCCAATGGCGCGGCCAACCTGATCGTGGACCTGGGTGAGGTCTATGACCTGATCGGTCTGGACGTTTACTTTGAGAACGCAGGCTGGGAGTACACCATCTCCCTGTCCCAGGACGGCGTTGACTACGTCGTGATCGCCGAGAACGTCAGACATGGCGCCAAGGTGGTCTCCATCAAGGGTGAGGCTTCTGCCCGTTACATCAAGTTCTCCCGTCTGGACGATTCCGCCGATGCCGCTACTCCTCACTGGTTCTCCATCTGGGAGGTCTACGCCTACACCAAGGCAGCCGAGGATGAGCCCGAGGAGCCTGTGGTTCCCGAGGTTGAGACCCTGGTGATCCCCCAGGATCAGTGGGTGATCTCGGGTCACTGCACCACTCTGGTGGGCAAGGAGGGCCATCCCAACTCTCCCATGGTCGCTGCAGGCGGCGTGGACTCTGCCGCTCTCCTGCACCAGGGCTCCATCGCTCTGGGCGAGATCGACCTGTCCAAGTACTCCAAGGTGGTCATCATGTGGGGTTCCGATAACGGCGACGGTACCAAGGATCTGTACGCCAAGAATGAGCATAACCGTTTCGCTCTGGTCAACGCCGACAAGAACATGGTCATGTCCCCCGCTGAGGACACCATTATTGCCGCCGCTACCTACGAGCTCCACGGCTGGGCTGTTCAGGCCTTCGAGATCGACCTGACCGGTATCGACTACAACGGTCCCGTGTTCCTGACCCACGACTCCCTGGCAGGCGGCTTCGCTCTGGTCTACTCCATCGAGTTTGTCGCATAAATCCGATTGGCACTTTTTGTTCCCGCCTCCCTTGAGGAGGCGGGAACTTTTTTTGGTCATATTGCCAGTTTTTTTAAAAAGCCCTTGCTTTTTTTTCAAAAGTATTGTATAATACAACTTGCTATTTGAGTCGAAAGATTCAAAAATACAAGAAAGGAAGTTCCCCTCATGAAGAAGCTGCTTTTAATCGCTTTTCTCATGCTCGCTCTGGTGATCACCGCCGTGGCTTGTACCGGTACTCCCGATGAGACCGATACCACCGCCGACGCCTCCACCACTGTCGAGACCCCCACCGAGGCTCCCGCAACCGAGCCCGATGAGACCCCCGCTCCCGGCACCGACGAGCCCGAGACTCCCGCTCCCGGTACTGACGAGCCTGACACCCCCGCTCCCGATACCGACGAGCCCGACACTCCCGCTCCCGACACCGACGAGCCCGAGACTCCCGAGCCTGAGACCCAGGATCCCATGGCTCCCGTTCAGCTCTTTGATTCCAAGGCTGTCGGTAACGTGGTCAGCCCCGGCCGCGATATGCAGAACGGATCCGTCTCCTTTGAAGACGGATACGTCAACGTGATCCCCGGCGGTGCCGATCCCTTCTGGTTCCCCTTCGGCAGCTTTGACGGTGCTCGTTTCATCGCCATCCGCTACCGCACCTCCACCGCCACCGGCGCGGACATTCAGTTCTATATGTCCTCCACCGGCACCGCTCCCACCGATGACACCTCCATGATGCGTCAGCCTCTGGTGGTAGACGGGGAGTGGCATGTGGCTCTGTTCGATACCAAGCCTCTCATTGACGCCGGCATCTATGACGGCAAGTACGTCTCCTACTTCCGTTTCGATCCTCTGGAGTCCGGCTACAAGCTGGATGAGAACGGCCAGCCCTATAAGGACGCGGACGACCGTTGGGTCAGACATCCTCTGCCCGAGGGCTCTACCATCGACATCGCCTACGTCGGCTTCTTCCATTCCGTCGAGGCCGCTGCCAAGTACGATTTTGAGACCTATCCGCCCTACGTCGAGGCTGACGATTCCGCGGCCGGTAAGGTGTCTCACTCCTTCGATACCTTCTACGTCAACGGGCAGATGTACTTCCCCGAGGACGGCGGTGCGGGCGATAAGCTGACCGCTCAGGACAACACCGTCACCTTCGCCGAGGGTGAGGCTCACGACTCCATGATCCTGCGCGGTTGGGTCGGCTTCAACCAGCCTATTGAGAGCTTCGGCTACTTCCTGGACAATTATGAGTTCGTCTTCAATACCGACTACACCAAGCCTACCGAGGACGGTGTCAAGGCCGCAGGCGGCGAGCACGCCTCCCGCTTCGAGATCCTGGTTCCGCTGGCGGATCTGAAGTATGACGATCACTTCGCAGGCTTCGTGGTCAAGCTGGCTGACGGCACCGTTGTCCGCCTCCGCGAGAACATCACCGTCTCCCTCCCCGCCGCTCCCAAGCAGGATGACCACAACTTCACCTCCAACGCAGGCTCCAACTTCGCCGAGTCTCAGGATGACGTGGAGCTCAAGTACGCCGATATCGCCGATCTGTTCGATCAGATCCACTGGGGCGCAGGCGTTCCCATGTACGCCAAGTACAACGGCGGTAAGGCCTTCTACAACGTGACCCATTTCTCCTCTCTGCACACCCAGCCCACCGGTCAGTACGCCTTCAACGTCAACGTGGTCTCCACCGCAGGCTCCGAGGGCTTTGCGGGTCTGTTCGTCCGCGGTGTCCGCATCGCTTCCATTGAGAATCACTTCTTCGGTCAGGACGGCCACGACGCAGGCGGCGTCAGCATGGGCGGCGCGGGCATCTACGTCAACTACGTGCCCCGCGGCACCGGCTATGCCCTCCGCATCAACGTCAAGACCTATGAGGACGGCCAGTACGTTCCCAACATCTATTACGCCCTGGTTGATTCCTCGGATATCACCGTGACCGACGACGGCTCCACCGTCTCCATCTTCGCCGGTGACAAGCTGGCCGCCACCATCGTCATTTCCGGCGTCAAGGATTACGGCATCTCCACCGACCACGGCGCAACCCCCGCCGACGCTCTGGCCGAGAAGGCTGTCATCACCACCGCCGAGGGTACCTTTGAGCTGAACAACGCTTGCGTGGCCGCCACCATCGAGGGCTCGGATCTGGGTATCGCTACCAGAACCGGTACCTTCGACTTTGACCGCGTCGCCCTCAACCCCTACACCTCCGTTGAGATCCCCACCGACTTCTACGTGCCCGTGGTCCGTGAGAACGTGGCCGAGGGTAAGCCCGTCTCCTCCGATAACGTGGAGAATGATGCCAACATCCCCGCCAACGCCACCGACGGTGACACCAACACCCGCTACGGCGCCCTGCCCAACGGGGAGGCCAACCTGATCGTGGATCTGGAGAAGGTCTACACCCTGACGGGTCTGACCGTTTCCTTCGAGAACGCTCTGTGGAAGTATCAGATCGCCGTCTCCGAGGACGGTGTTGATTACAAGGTCATCCACGAGAGCGAGTCTCACGCCGCCATGACCAAGGTCCTGGAGCTGGACAACGTGGCCGCCCGCTTCATCAAGTTCACCCGACTGGCCGATGACGGCGCTACCCACTACTGGTTCTCCATCTACGAGGTCTACGCTTATGCCGTAGCCGAGGATGAGCCCGAGGAGCCTGTGGTTCCCGAGGTTGAGACCCTGGTGATCCCCCAGGATCAGTGGGTGATCTCGGGTCACTGCACCACTCTGGTGGGCAAGGAGGGCCATCCTAACTCGCCCATGGTCGCCGCAGGCGGCGTGGACTCTGCCGCTCTCCTGCATCAGGGCTCCATCGCTCTGGGTGAGATCGACCTGTCCAAGTACTCCAAGGTCGTCATTATGTGGGGTTCCGATAACGGCGACGGCACCAAGGATCTGTATGCCAAGAAT
>JAZNJA010000201.1:0-2902 GCA_045577755.1 Eubacteriales bacterium | reverse complement strand
TCAGGGTCGGTCTATTTAATTTGGGTTTGTCGTTCCGACAAACCCAAGTGAAATGATCCCTGTGGGATCGTGAAATTCGTGCTACGCACGAGTGAAATACGCCGCAAGCGGCGCGTGAAATTCGCCCTTGCGGGCGAGTTGGGGTGCAGAACCTTCGGTTCTGTCCATTTTCATTTAATTGAAACCCGTAGGGTTTCTTTCCGCAACTCGCCCAACGGGCGAATTTCACACGCGTAGCGTATTTCACGCCGAAGGCATTTCACACGCGAAGCGTATTTCACTATTGCAGTTTATCGGTCTCCGACCGATAAACTGCAATTTACAGCCTTCTCACCACCCTCAACACCCCCTCCACGTCCCTCTCCCGTGAAAACCACCCCATGCTCCCCCGCACCGCGCCACCTGTGGGGGTCCCCAGGGTCCGATGCCCCAGCGCCGAGCAATGGAACCCCGCCCGTACGCAGATGCCTTCTCCGTCCAGGATCCGCCCCACCTCCTCTGAGGTGTAGCCCTCCACCGAGAACAGCACCACGCCCCCCTCGCGATGAGGCGCGTAGACCGTGACCTTGGGTAACTCCAGAAGGCCGTCCCGCAGCTTCACTCCCAGCCGCCGCTCATGCTCGCGGATGGCCTCGGTCCCCACAGACTCTACGAATTCCATCCCCGCCCGCAGTCCCGCGATGGCAGGGGTCTGCAAGGTCCCCGCCTCGTACCGCTCGGGGGTGTCCTCCGACATATCCCCCTGCAGGGAATCCATGCCGTTGCCTCCCTCAAGGAGGGTGTCGAGGGTGACGCCCCGCCCCAGGATCAGTATCCCCGTCCCCTGAGGTCCCATCAGCCCCTTGTGTCCCGGCAGACACAGGGCCGAGATCCCCATGCCGTCCACGTCCAGCTCATAGGCCCCCGCCGATTGGGCAGCGTCCACTACGAGGTGGATCCCCCGTCTGCGGCAGAGCTCCCCGATCCTTTGGATGGGCAGGACCGCCGAGCAGACGTTGGAGGCGTGGGCACAGACCACCAAGCGGGTGTCGGGGCGGAGCGCGGCGGCGATGGAGCGCAGGATCATGTCATCGGTCCGCAAGGGAGACGCGGGGAAGGTGTCAAAGACCTCCAGCTCGATCCGCCCCTCCCCCGCCAGCCGATACAGGGGGCGGTACACCGAGTTATGCTCCATGTCCGAGCAGAGAACGTGGATCCCCCCGGACCCCATCTCCCCCACGAGCCCCTTGATGGCCAGATTTAGGGCGTGGGTGGTGTTCAGGGTAAAGATCACTCGATCCGCCTCGGCTCCGAACATCCTCGCCGCGGCCTCGCGGCAGGCATAGATCTGTCCCGCGGCCGCCAGGGCAAGCCTGTGGGAGCCCCGCCCGGGATTGCCGCCGCTGTACCGCATACAATCGGTCACGGCAGCGATCACCGAGGGGGGCTTGGGGTGGGAGGTGGCGGCGTGGTCGAGATAGATGGCGTGTTTGGCGGACATGGCGGTACCTCCGTATGTTCTCGGCCTATCGAAGGGACAGGCCGAGGCGTAATGCTTACTTGCGATGCTCCGCGGAGCGGAAGCACGCCCTTATGGGCGCGTGAACGGTTACCCTCGCAGGTACTCTCTGACCCGCACCCCCGCCCGCTCCAGGACGATCCTCACGTTGGCACTTTGGGTACAGGGAAACTCCACCCCGTAGGCGCAGCCGTTGTGGGTCCTCGCCGAGCTGATCTTGGTGATACCGACACGGATCGCGGCATCGGCCAGGAGGCTTTGGGCTTTCATAGCTTGGGTCATGGAGCCGATCACCGCGGTGCAGGTGCCGATGGGATCGGAGGTCTCCCGACCGCGGGAGGAGTCGGTATGGGAAGGGTGAGGGGTTCTGAATGGACTGTTTCGCATGGTAACACCTCCTCACAGGCAGAATATGCGGGAGTGTGTCGGTTGGTGTCAGATCCGAGTCTTTCCGCTCGCGTCACCCGCAGGGCGGGGGGATTACCCGGTATTACCCGGTATTACCCGGTATTCCCCGGATTCCTCTGCCGACATCCGCGGGTTTGCAATTTTGCAATTTTCTTTCCTTCATCTTGCAAAAGGCGTTGACTTTCCCCCGCTTTTGTGCTATAATAATCTTTGTATGCGATTCCCCGACCATTCGGAAATCATAGATGAAAAAGGATGGAAAACACCCATGAAACGCGATATCCTCCGCAACATTGAAGAGAATATGGACGGCTTCTCCAAGGGCCAGCGCCAGATCGCCCGCTACCTCCTTGCCCACTACGACAAGGCCGCCTACATGACCGCCGCCAAGCTGGGCGCCGAGGTCAGCGTGTCTGAGTCCACCGTGGTGCGCTTCGTCATGGAGCTGGGCTACGCGGGCTACCCCGAGTTCCAGAAGGCCCTCCAGGAGCTCATCCGCACCAAGCTCACCTCCTTCCAGCGCATGGAGGTCACGAATCACCTGATCGGTGACGGCGACGTGCTGGAGAAGGTGCTGAATACCAACGTGGACAACATCCGCCACACCCTGGAGAGCATCAGCCGCGCCGCCTTCCACGACGCTGTGGACGCCCTGGTGAAGGCCAAGAACATCTACATTATCGGCGTGCGCTCCTCGGCCATGCTGGCGAACTTCTTCAGCTACAGCCTGCAGATGATCTTCGACAACGTCCGCCTCATCGACACCACCGCGGGCAGCGAGCTGTTCCAGCAGATGATGGCCATCGGGGAGGGCGACGTCCTCTTCGCCATCAGCTTCCCCCGCTACTCCAAGCGTGTCATCAAGGCGGTGGAGTTCGCCCGCCGCGCGGGTGCCGACGTGGTAGCCCTGACCGACTCCCCCGAGTCCCCCATCGCCCCCTCCGCCCAGCAGGTGCTGATCGCTCAGAGCGACATGGCCTCCTACGTGGACTCCCT
>JAZNJA010000200.1:0-1606 GCA_045577755.1 Eubacteriales bacterium | reverse complement strand
CAAGGAGGCGTTTGGGCGGATGGATGAGTATGTGTTCAACGGCAAGGTGGGGTGTTGATGATTTGCAGTTTAGCGGTTAGTATAGGACAGTCATCCTGAGCGGAGCGAAGCGGAGTCGAAGGATCTCCTACCCGTTTTGTCAATGCTACCAATGTGGTTTGAGATCCTTCGACTCCGGGCTACGCCCTCCGCTCAGGATGACAGCCCCAAATAACAGTTCGACAAACCCAAATTTGAAAAGAAAAAGGAGCCACCACCATGAAAAAACTCAAGATCGGCATCGCGGGTGCCCGCGGTCTGTCCACCGTCCTCGGCCTCAACTCCCTCCCCGACGTGGAGATCACCGCCCTGTGCGATCTGGACGAGAACGTCCTCAAGTACTCGGGCGACAACCTCAATATCGCTCCCGGGCACCGCTACCGCATCTTCGACGATATGATGGAATCCGACATCGACGCGGTGGTCATCGCCACCCCCATGCAGTGCCACGTTCCCCAGGCCATCGCCGCTCTGGAGGCAGGGAAGCACGTCTTATCCGAGGTCACCGCGGGGGTCACCATGGACGAGCTGTTCTGGCTCTGCGAGTCGGTGGAGAAGTATGGTAAGACCTACATGATGGCCGAGAACTATATGTACACCCCCCAGGTCCAGCTGGTCCGCGAGCTGGTGCGACAGGGCAAGTTCGGCGAGACCTACTACGCCGAGGGTGCTTACCTCCACAACATCAACGGCCTGTTCGTATACCCCAATGGCAAGACCTCCTGGCGCTCCTTCTGGCAGTGCGGTAAGCGGGGCGCCTTCTACCCCACCCACTCCCTGGGCCCCGTCATGCAGTGGTTCCCCGACGATCATATCGCCGAGATCTCCTGCTTCTCCCCCGGTGTCTACAACTCCTACGGCCTCCGCCAGGACAGCGGCACCACCACCATGTGCCGTCTCGCCAGCGGCAAGCTGGCCCAGATCCGTGTGGACTGCGTCTCCCCCCGCCCCCACAACATGACCCACTACCTCCTGCAGGGTACCCAGGGCTGCTACCAGTCCGCCCAGGGCTTCGGGGATCGGGACAAGATATCCTTCGTCAGCGAGCAGAACCCCGACTCCTGCATGACCTGGCAAGCCCTCACCGATTACAACGACTCCCTCCCCGAGCGCTACCGCAACGCCACCGCCGAGCAAGCGGGCGCGGGCCACGGAGGCGGTGACTTCTTCCTGGTGGAGGACTTCATAGGCGCCATCCGCACGGGTGAGGCTCCCATCGTGGACGTCTACACCGCCTGCGAGTGGACCGCCGTGGGCCTCCTCTCCGAGATCTCGGTGGTCAACAACGGCCGCACCCTGGAGGTGCCCAGATTCCGTAAGGGCATGACCATTGAGGAGAAGGGGATCAAGCTGTAAATGGCGGTTTTGCGGTGGGTTTGAGTATAACACTGTAACATTTGATAACCCAATGTAGGGAGCGGTGCCCTCACCGCTCCGCAACCAATAAATCTCTGATTTCTTTCGTCAAATAAGAAATTTTGAAACCGAATACCCATACCGAAACGGCATTCTTTTCGTGGCGGAGCGGTGAGGGCCCCGCTCCCTACTCCCCGACAAACCCAAATTT
>JAZNJA010000199.1:0-5926 GCA_045577755.1 Eubacteriales bacterium | reverse complement strand
GGTCAATGCGTCAGCCGTTTTCTTGGCTGATACCCAAAAACATACTGATACCAATAGCTTTTCAGGGATAACGATAAGCACGAGCCGAATACCTTCCCCTCGGGGGAAGGGGGACCGCGTAGCGGTGGATGAGGGTCACCCTTCCCAATTCCACTCTGTTCCGTCAGACCGATAAACCCAAATTTGAAAGGATCCCATATGAAAGACACCGAAATCCCTTCCCCCGCAACGAAAAACGAGGAAGCCAACCGTGAGACCGAGCAGGTGCTGGAGACCATCGACCGATCGGCCTCGGTGGCGGTCAAGAATGGCGAAGATACTATCTACTGCCTGTCCGTTATCGGTCAGATCGAGGGCCATTACGTCCTTCCCGAGGGGCAGAAAGCCACCAAATATGAGCAGCTGATCCCGCTCCTCGTCTCGGTGGAGGAAAACCACGAGTTTGACGGGCTTCTGGTGATCCTCAATACCATGGGCGGGGACGTGGAGGCAGGGCTGGCTTTGGCGGAATTGATCGCTTCCATGAAAAAGCCCACAGTGACCCTTGTGCTGGGTGGAAGCCACTCCATCGGGGTCCCCTTGGCGGTGGCGGGCAAGAAATCCTTCATAGTTCCCTCCGCTACCATGACCATCCACCCCGTCCGCATCAGCGGTACCGTCATCGGCGCGCCGCAGACGTATCGGTATTTCCACGATATGCAGGAGCGGATCCTCACATTCGTAGCGAACCATAGCCGCGCGGACAAGGAAACGCTTCGATCACTCATGATGAAGCCCGACGAGATCGCCAACGACATCGGAAGCATCCTGAACGGAGAGGAGGCGGTGCGCCTGGGTTTGATCGACGAGGTCGGGGGGCTGGATGCCGCGCTTGAGTTTTTGAAGAACATGATCCAATCAAACCGTAGCCGCAAATGATTCCTCAAAAATGTCCCCGCCTCGCTATGAGACGGGGATCTCTTTTTTACTTGCACAAAAGGGCCGTTACGATCCTTCCGCTGTCCTGCTCAATGATCACATAGCCTCCCGCATGGGGGAAATAGCCTTTGTGCACCAGCCACAGACGGGCATCGGGATCGTAGGAGACCGTAACCGCACCGAACAGATGCTTTCCGGTCAGTTGGTCGATAACGACACCGCCAACTGCGGCGGCGATCTTCGCGTCGGGAATGTACCCGGCCTCGGGGGAGTTGTTGTTCCCTTCAGGAATATCCTCCAGATACGCCTGAATATCCATCTCCCCCTCGTATGTGACCGAGGGGGTGGCGAAGAGCAGGGCGCAACCGCCCACCAGAATAATCGCGGCTTCGACCATACAAAGCCAGAACCAAATTTTCTTTTTCATGGTGTTTTTCCTTTCTGCCTATGGGCATTTTGGCCGTGTTGAATGGGATTACTTGTTGTAGATCTCCACCTCGCAAAGCGAGAACAGATGGCCGTCGTTGAAGCCTGCCTGATCTCTTAGGGAGTAGCCCACAATGCGGACGTAGCGGGCCTTGACGTTCTCCAGGACACATTCAAAGGGCTGTTGACCCTGACGCTTCTCGGGACACTCGCCCTCATAGACGTTTTGGTAGGTCTTGCCGTCCTCGGAGACCTCGATACGGAACTTATAGGGGAAATAATCGTCCCCCGAGCGGCCGAAGAGGACCACCTTGTCGATGTCGTAGGCGTAGGCCAGGTCGATCAGCACCCACTCCTCGCCGTGGTCGGCGGTGGGATGGCGATTGATCGCCGATGTCCAGGCACCCGACTCACGGCTTCCGTTGGTCAAGCCCGAGGGCTCCCAGCCTGTCACGTGGCTGGAGGCGGTGACGCCACGATCCAGGGCCACGTTGGTGCCCGCAGGCTCACTGCCGGGGATGAGATAGAGGTTTCCGTTATCGGGCGCGGGGATGGTGCCGTCGTCGTTGTAGACCTCGATCTCGGCGATCTCAAAGCCCCCGGATGCACAGCCCTTGGTGACGTTCATGCGGATATAGCGAGCCTCCACGGCCTCAAAGGTGAAGCTGGGGATGGCGGTGAGGCAGTCGGTGTAGTTCTTCTTCTCCACGACCTTGACCCAGGCCTTGCCGTCGGCGGAGACCTCAACCGTAAACTCCGTGGGGAAGGTCTGGCCGCGGGTGAACTTGGTGCCCGTGGGGTAGATATCCACGCGGTTGACGGTGGTCACACGGCCCAGATCCACCTCCGCAAAGCCCGTGTTCTTGGTACAGCGGTAGCCGAGGGCGGTGGGAATACTGTTGTCGCGGATGCCGTCGGTGAGGGTGTATGCGTAGTAGCCGCCGCCGTGGACAGAGGACTCCACCGCGGGGGCCTTGCCCTCGGCGAGGTTGGCGGACTTGTCCCACTGCTTATCCACGATATTATCATGCTGACCTACGGCCAGGAGGTAGAAGCCGCCGGGCTCAAAGTTGAAGGTGACCTTGCCCGAGGAGATGTCCAACTCCTCATAGGCGCCATTGTTCAGGTTATAGAGATGGGTGATCTTGTCGGTCAGTTCGAACTCGTAGGAGGTCTCCTTCTTGTAGTTCTTGTTGACCAGCATGATGTAGTCACGGCCCGTCTCTCTGTCCTCCATGAGGGAGATGATGACGCCGTAGCGGGACTTGGGCTTGGCGTAGAGCGGTACGTCGGCGGGATCGCATCGGGTGATCCCCGTCTCGCTACCGCCCGTGTGGTGGATCTCCAGGGCGTCCAGGCGGGACAGGACGGGACCGACCTTGAGGATCTGGGCGTTGATGGAGGCCACGTCGTCGTAGATATCGGTCTTCTCGCCGTAGGGGGAGATGATGGCGTAGTCCTTGGGATCACAGAAGCCTGTTGTCCACCAGGTGAAGTAGGTCATGGATTTGAGACCGTAGGCCAGACCCGCCGAGGTGTGGTAGCGGATCTCGCCGCCGTTGGTGCGACGGAAGTTGCCGCCCTCGCCGATGGACTGGATGTAGAAGGCGGTGGGCACGTCGTACTTCAGGCCGATTTCACGGAACAGATTGAGATTGTAGAACATATCGGGGTCGCCGCCGTTGTAGGGGAAGGGGTAGTGATCGTAGCAGAGGGTGCCGTAGTTCTCCTTCCCTGCCTCAATGACGGTGTCCTCCACGTGGCCTTGGTAGTTCTCAAAGACCCAGGTAGCCCAGTAGGGGAGAAAGTTCAGTCTGGGGTTGATCCCCGCCTTCATGATGGCGCGGCAGGCGGCGGAATAGACCCAAGGCTCGGCGGGCTCGTCACGGACGTGGATATCCGTGATGATGGGGTTCTTCTTCAACTCGGTCATGTAGTCGATGATCTCCTGCTCGGTCATACGGAGAAGATCCTTCCCGTCCACGCCCACCGAATAGGCCACGTTGAGGCCCCGCTCGGCGGCCAGCTTGAGCTGGAGATCGTTGGCTTCCTTATGGATAGCCCCCTCACGGTTGGTGATCTCGATGAAGGTGATATTGGCGTCGCGGATCCAATCGTACTGCTCGGGGGTGGTATACTGATAGGGAGGCTCCCAGAAGATGCCGATCCCGATGTTGTCTCCGCCCTCGGGGAAGACGTTCAGGGCGGGGTCCTCAAGAGGCTGGGTGACTTCCTCGGTGGGGGCTTCGGTGACGGGATCGGTCATGGGCTCGGTCTCCTGTTCTGTGTTCTTGGGGGTCTCGGCGGTGGTGTCCGCCTCGGTAGCGGGGTCGGTATCCTTGGGGTCTTCCGTGCCCGTACAGGCGACGGCAAAGAGAGCCAGGGACAAAAGGGTCACGGCGAGGATGGCCGTGAGCAGGATGCGTTCCTTCTTTTGCTTCATGATCTTGATCTCCTTTGTTGGGGGGTATGGATATCATACCATATTTTTCGGTAAATTGCAATATGTTATTGGTGAAATGAAGGAGGAATTTTGCGTTTTGACGGAGAATGGGGCGGTTGGGGATTCAAATTTCGGTTTATCGGGGATGCGGCACCCGCTTTAGCGGGTGACGGATGAGGAGAGCATTTGTAGGTTAACCTTTCGGGGACACTGTTTCGTACCTGCAACCACATGGGCAGAAGATAGCAAAACGGTTGATGCAGTTGCTTTTTATGTTTCAAAAACCCGAAAAGTGGTATTTCCACTCTAAAAAACGGAGAATATTCTCCAAGAAGTCTTTGCAAGACTGACTATGTACAACTTCGCTGAACGGATTCCCTCGCACATAGTCGTTAAGCAGAAAAGCAGAAAGCATTTATACAAAATGAACTTCGCTGCCGCTGTACATATTTGCCGCAATTTCTTCCTGAAAAATATATCTCCGTTCTGTCTTTTCGTCGCGCCTTTTTTACAAGAAAATGCACTTAACTCCGCTTCTTTGCTTTGTTAAGTGCATTCTCTTCTTTTGCTATTTTATGAACTGAATGACATTGCTCCGCAGAGAGGCTTTTTCCGTATTTCGGAAATCAGACGGTATGGACGCCGCCGGCGTGGTCGGCGTTTTTGTCGATGCCGTACTTCTGATTCTTTCTGTACTCGAAGAACTTCAGTGCCACCTTATCGAAGAGGGCGTAGGACAGGACGTCCTCGTCCTGCTCCAGGTAGCCCGCGGGGATCTCGGCGCGGAGCTTCTCCAGCTCGGGGGCCAGGTCGTCGGCGGGACGGTAGGTGATGGGGGTCTGGTCGCCCACGATCTTCTTGGCGAAGGCGGGGTCGATGGCCACGGGGGTCTTACCGTACTTGCCCAGGACGATGTCCTTGAACTCCTTGGTGCAGGTCTTGTACCGCTCGCCCATGAGGACGTTGAACACGGCCTGAGTACCCACGATCTGGGAGGAGGGGGTGACCAGGGGAGGATAGCCCACGTCGGCGCGGACGCGGGGGACCTCCTCCAGCACCTCGGTGAGCTTCTCCTCCTTGCCCGCCTGCTTCAGCTGGGACATGAGGTTGGAGAGCATACCGCCGGGGACCTGGTACAGAAGGGCGTTGACGTCCACCTTCAGGACCTTGGGATCCATGAGGCCTTCCTTGAGGTACTTCTCGCGGAGAGGGGTGAAATACTTGGTGATCTTATCCAGCTTTGTAAGGTCAAGGCCCGTGTCGTAGGGAGTGCCCGCCAGGGTAGCCACGATGGGCTCTGTGGGGGGCTGGGAGGTACCCAGCGCCATGGGGGAGATGGCGGTGTCGATGACGTCCACACCGGCCTCTACGGCCTTCAGAACAGTCATGGAGGCCAGACCCGCGGTGTAGTGGGTATGGAGCTGGATGGGGATCTTGACGCTGGATTTCAGGGTCTTGACCAGCTCGTAGGCATCGTAGGGCTTCAGCAGTCCCGACATATCCTTGATACAGATGGAGTTGGCACCCATTTCCTCAAGCTGCTTGGCGTACTTGGCGTAGTAGTCCAGGGTATAGACCGCGCCCGTGGTGTAGGAGAAGGCCGCCTGGACGTGACCGCCCTCGCGGATGGTGGCATTGATGGCGGTCTTGAGGTTTCTCGGGTCGTTGAGCGCGTCGAAGATACGGATGATGTCGATACCGTTGGCGAGAGACTTCTGTACGAAGTACTCCACCACGTCGTCGGCGTAGTGGCGGTAGCCCAGGATGTTCTGGCCGCGGAACAGCATCTGCAGCTTGGTGCGCTTGACGGTGTTGCGGATCTTGCGGAGTCTCTCCCAGGGATCCTCGTTGAGGAATCGCATGCAGGAGTCGAAGGTAGCACCGCCCCAAGCCTCCAGGGAGTGGTAGCCCACCTCATCCATGGCGGACAGGATGGGGAGCATCTCCTCGGTGGTCATGCGGGTGGCGATCAGGGACTGGTGGGAGTCACGCAGGACGGTCTCGGTAATCTTTACCTTGCTCATAGTATTTCCCTTTCAGAATTTCAGTAAATACCCAAATTCCCTTGAAGGTTTTTGGGAAGCCACGAAAACCCTTTTTGCAAAAAGGGTTTGTTCGGGGGGGTGGGGGCGGGGCCCC
>JAZNJA010000198.1:0-7439 GCA_045577755.1 Eubacteriales bacterium | reverse complement strand
CGATATGTCCCTTCGGGACCCGATATGTCCCTTCGGGACTCGATATGTCCCTTCGGGACTCGATATGTCCCTTCGGGACTCGATATGTCCCTTCGGGACTCGATATGTCCCTTCGGGACTCGATATGCGCCTCATGGCACTCGATATGTCCCTTCGGGACTCGATATGCGCTTCGCGCGAGAGGGAAAACGGGAAAAGGGAATATTTACGCTTTAAAGAACGCCTCAAACGCCTGATGCGCCGTATACAGATCCGCCTTGGAGATGATCTCATAAGGCGCGTGCATGGCGATCACGGGGACGCCCAGGTCCACGGTCTCGATGTTGTGCTTGGCGATGAACTTGGCCACGGTGCCGCCGCCGCCCTGATCCGTCTTGCCCAGCTCGCCTGCCTGCCAGATCACGCCGTACTCGGCCATGATCTTGCGGATCCAGGCCACGAACTCGGCGGGGGCGTCGTTGGTGCCGCTCTTACCGCCGTGGCCCGTGTACTTGGACATGGCCACGCCGCAGTTGATGAGCGAGGAGTTGCGGCGCTCGTAGACCTCGGCGAAGTTGGGGTCGAAGCAAGCCGTCACGTCGGAGGACAGGCACTTGGAGTTGGCCTTGACCGTGGCGAAGTGACCGCCCAGAGCGGTGGTGATCTCGGAGATCAGGTCGGTGAGCAGCTCGGTCTGCATACCCGTGTTGCCCTCGGAGCCGATCTCCTCCTTGTCGGCCAGGATGACCATGGCGGTGTGGACCGAATCGTTAGTACCGAACAGAGCGGTGATGGAGGGGTAAGCGCAGACGCGGTCGTCGTGGCCGTAGGCGCCGATGAGGGAGCGGTCCAGACCCACGTCGCGGGCCTTGCCGGCGGGTACGGCGGAGAGATCGGCGGACAGAAAATCCTCCTCGGTGATGTCGTACTTCTCATGGAGCAGAGCCAGGACGTTCAGGCGGATGGCGTCGCCGCCCTCACAGCCGGGGTAGGGACGGGAGCCCATCAGGAGGTTCAGCCCCTCGGCGGGAATGGCGGAGCCCAGAGGCTTGGCGGACTGATCCTTGGCCAGATGGGGGAGCAGATCGTTGATGTAGATCACGGGATCGGAAGGATCCTCACCAATGCAGACGTTGACCACGGTGCCGTCCTGCTTCACCACCACGCCGTGGAGGGCCAGGGGAATGGTCACCCACTGGTACTTGCGGATACCGCCGTAGTAGTGGGTCTTGAAGAAGGCCATGCCGCCGTCCTCGTAGAGGGGGGACTGCTTGACGTCAATGCGGGGCACGTCCACGTGGGAGGCCACGATGCGGATACCCTTGTTGATGGGCTCACTACCGATGCGGAACAGGTACAGGTTGCGGCCGCGGTTGTTGTAGTAGTATTTCCCGCCGACCTCCAGGGGCATACCCAGAGTGTAGGGAACGTAGCCCTCCTTTTCAGCCATCTCGATGGTGACGGTCACAGCCTCCCGCTCGGTCTTGGCGGCGTCCAGATAGGCCATGTAGCCGGGGGCGTAGTCATAGGCGGCCTGAATCATAGCCTCGTCGGCCTTCTCGTAGAAGTTGGTCTTCTTGTAACCCAGCTTGGCCTCAAGCTCAGCCGCGGTGGTCTTGTCAGACATAGTAAACAAACCTCGTTTCATGAATATTTTGATTGATTGAGATACAAGTTACAAGATACAAGATACAAGATGGAAAGTTGTATTATAAAAGTGGGCAAACCGAGAAGTTAACGGGATACGGTCATATCTTGTATCTTGTATCTCGTATCTTGTATCTTACCTTATTTGGCATATAGCCTGTCATACATTTCCCACGCGTCCGTGACCCTTGCCACGAACTGCCTCGTCTCCTTAAAGGGGATCCTCTTCAGCCCCCCCTCGCCGTCGGCGTAGCGGTCGTCGGCCAGCCACTTGTCCACGTTGCCCAGCCCCCCGTTGTAGGCGGCGATGGCCAGCTCCCAGTCGCCGTAGCGATCGTAGAGGTAGGACAGGCAGTAGGTGCCGTACTTGATATTGGTTTCGGGATCGTAGAGCATACCGTTTTCCAGATGCTCGAAGAGCATATCGTCGGTGAGCCACTCAAAGGTGGAGGGCATGAGCTGCATGAGCCCCACCGCTCCGACGGGAGACACCGCGCCCGAATCGAAATCACTCTCGGTACGGATCACGGCGTAGATCAGGGTCTCGGGCACCCCGTAGGTCTCGGCGTAGGTTTCCACGTACTCGGCGTACTCTCTGGGATAGGATCTTTTCTCCACCCCCGTGATGATGAGATCCGCGAGAAAGCCCAGACCGATGGCCAGCACGGCGATGGCGGCGATCATCAGGGGGCGGGAGGGATTGCGCCAGTCAAATTTCGCGGCCATGGTCAACCTCCGATCTGACGGACGTAGCGGAAGAAGCGGGAGACCTCCTCCTCCAGCTCCTCCATATCTCCGTCGTTGACAATGACGTAGCCGGCCTTGCGGTAGAAGGAATCCGACCGCTGGGCATTCATCCGCGCCCGCGCCCGTTCCTCTGTCATGCCGTCCCGCTCCATGATGCGGGCCAAGCGTGTCTTTTTGGGGGCCAGCACCGAGCAGATGATCTCGCATTCCCGATCAAAGCCCGACTCATACAGCTGGGGGGCATCGACCATCACGGCAATGGGCTCTCCCGTGTCTCGCCAACTCTTGGCGTAGACCGCCAGACGGCGGCGTACCTCGTTCAGAATGTGGGGATGGGTCACGGAATTGAGCAGCTCCAGCTGATCCCGTTGCCCCGACCCGAAGACCTTAGCGGAAAGCGCCACACGATCCAGCTCTCCCGAGGGGGTGAGGATCTCAGCCCCAAACGTCGCGGCCAGCTCCTCCAGAAGGGGGGAGGGCGGCATCAGAAGCTCGCGGTAGACGGCATCGGTATTGATGGAAGGGATCCCGTAGCGGGCCAGTAGGGAGGACACGGCACCCTTGCCCGCACCCGTGGGTCCTGTCAGTCCGATGGTCAGCATAGACGCACCTCCCGACCGCTTCGGTCGCTTTCAAGAGCCGCCTCCAGCACGCGCTGCACGTAAGCACCATCCGCGAAGGAGGGAGAGCAATCCGTCCCGCGAGCCACGGCGGTGAGGTAGCTCACCATGCAGCCGATGTGCCCGCGCAGCCACCCCTGGGGCGCCTTGATGGCGGGAAAGCCCGAGGCGGGGGAGGGGTACCGCCCCACGCACTCGATGCGGGTATAGCCCCGTAGCCCCCCCATGGGAGCACCCGCGGCTGTGGCGTCGTAGAAGCTCAGATAGTTGGGATCCATCAGGGAGAAGGACAGGGAACCGCGCTCACCGTTGACCGAGAAGGTCAGCTCGTCGTTGGCCCCCTGGGTCAGCTTGGAGACCGTTACGGTTCCCATGGCCCCTTCCTTGGTGCCGCAGATGACGTAAAAGGCCTCGTCGGCGTTGGTCTCCCACACGCTCCCGTCCGCCTTCAAATGAGTCGGATAGGCGATCTGAGACTTACCCAGGACGAAGGAGAGCTCCCCGCACAGGTAGCGGCAGAGATCCAACACGTGAGGGCCGAGATCGTACCAGGTCCCGCCCCCTGCCTCGGCAGTCTGCTTCCACCCCACACGGCGGTCGGGGTCAATGCAGGAATTATGCTTGTAGGTAAACTCAAAGGATAGGATCCGCCCCAGCCTGCCCTCGTCGATCAGCTGCCGCGCCCGCATGACAGGAGCCAGAAAGCGGTTATTGAACACGGTGCCGCAGACAACGCCCCGCTCCTCGGCCAATCTCGCCAGATCCAGGGCCTCGGCGGCCGTGACGGTCAAAGGCTTTTCGCACAGCACCGATTTCCCCGCGAGAATGGCCGCCTTGGCGACCTCGTAATGCAGAGGGTTGGGGGTGCAGATATCGATGATATCGATCTCAGGATCGCGGATCAGCTCAGCGGGGGATGCCACCGCGCGAGGGATGCCGTACTCGGCGGCAAATGCCTCGGCTCGCTCAAGGGTGGAGGCGCACACAGCCACCACCTCGGCTGTAAAGCCCAGCTCGGCGGTTTTATAGAAGAAGGGAAGATTTTGCACCGAACAAAGATGGGTCTTGCCCATAAAGCCGATTCCGATCAGCCCAACACGCAGCCTTTTCATATTCCGCCTCCTGTCTATAGAAATACATCTTATATTATATAATATTTCTGCGAAAAATGCAAGGGGGTTGATGAAAGAAAGGGAGACAAACAAGTAAATTTTCGGTGAAGTTCTCAGTCTATCCGTGAGGTTGACACGCAAGGCCTCGGATGGGTCAAGCTTTCTCTGCGTTGTCTACGCTTCCGCGTCCGACTCTTGACAAAACGGACGGAATGATGTATAATGAAATGATAAAGAGAGACCATACCGAAGGGAGGGATATGCCATGCGTAGGTCCACCAAGCTTCTGATCGCGTTTACCATCCTGGGCTTCGCGCTGGTGATGCTCCTGACAGCCATATACAGCCCCCAAGCCAAGGAGGAGGATCTGAAGACTGCCACCGTGACCCTCGGCACCTACCGCTATGAGTTGGTCGGCACCGTTCCCAAGCGACACGGAAGCGCGGATATCTACGACATCATCTTCAAAGCCTCCGATGGTCAGCAGTACCAGATCGCCCGATTCTATAAGAAAGAGGCCGAGGCGCTGTCGGGGCATACCGTCACGATCCGCTATCTGGAGAACGAGGGCACCTGGGTCGGCTCCCACGCCGTCGCGGAGTTGACCGAGGGGGAAATGGTTCACTACACCCTTGAGGAGTGGAACAGGACCCGACGAAACAAGGTGTGGATCATGCCACTGTTGTTCTTTCCGCTTCTCCTTGCCGTTCTCTGCTCCGTGCTTGAGGATGTGTTCGGTATCTTTGGCCGCGCCAACCGCCATCGCCGCCATTCCCGCCAAAAAGCCGCCCGCGCCGAGCAGCTGGCCAAGATACAGAACCGCCCCCGCAACTTCCCGAACACCACCTGGCAGACCGAGGACGGGAAACTCACGGTCACCGTGGACGAACAAGGCCGCGCCACAGGCGTGATCCGTGTCCAAGAGGGCGAGGGAGTCCGCTCCATTGCCGTGATCTTTGACGATGCCCCCCATACCACCATCCGCATGGCCCCCATCGAGTCCAAAAAGGGGGCGACACGTCACGTCGAGATCTGGGAGGCGGATTACGACGCGCCCGATCGCTTCACCGCCAAGCCTGTGAAGACCACCTATTTCAAGAAAGGAAAGACCCTGACCGTCCGCCGCAGGGACGGGGAAGGGCTGTGAATATCATGAAAGAATGGGCCTATGCACACCCCCACGACCCCATGCTCCTGACCATGCACGACTGCACCGTCACCCGCATCGATCTGGAGACCTCCGAGGACAGCACCCGCATGGTCTGGTACCTCCCCGACGGCATCTGGGTCGACCCGGAGATCGCGGGCGAGGGAATCATGAAGACCTGCCGCACCGCCGAGGCCTGCGCCGTCTTTGAAGCGAAGCACCCCGACACCGAGTGGGATCAGGAGGCTTCCATCTGCATCAAGAGCCGATGGCATGGCAAGGATAAGCGCATGAACACCGAAACCTGGGTGTACGTGACCGTCCCCGAGCTTGCCCAGGCCATGCAAAAGGACGGCTGGTCGTTGGAGATCGTCAACACCTACACAGAGGGGCGTATATTCCTGGTCACAGGCGAGATCCATACCCCGAAGGAGCGTTGGTGGCGTCAGTTCCGCATGACCTTCACCGCCGAGACCGCAAGCTACTTCTGGGATGCCATCCGCCCCGACCGTGTATGGTGACGGAGCAGGAGTAGATCGCAGACTTGTGAATTTGGGTTTATTGGTCTGACGGAACAAAATACCCCGCTTCTCGCGATGACTCCCCCACCCGCTTCGCGGGAGCCCCCTCGGAGAGGGAGCCTTTTGCCCAGACCCGCGGAAATTCGTTACCCGACAAGCGATTCTTACCCGCGCCCCAAGGCTCCCTCCCCGAGGGGGCTCCGCCCGCAGGCGGTGGGGGAGTTTACCGCCATAGGCATTTTCACTCCTTTAAACAGACCTACAAACCCAAATTTGACCATCCCATCAAAAAATAAAGCCCCACAGAAAGGAACACACTATGACCAACCGCGTATTCCTCATCGTCCTCGACAGCTTCGGCATCGGGGAAATGCCCGACGCATACAAATGGAACGACGAGGGGAGCAACACCCTCGGCGCCGTCCGCAACCACCCCGCCTTTGCCTGCCCCACCATGGAGCGGCTGGGCCTCTTCCATATCGACGGGGTATCCGACCCCACCGATCTCGCGGGCAAGCCCGCCCCCATAGGCACCTACGCCCGCATGACCGAGTCCTCGGGCGGTAAGGACACCACCATCGGCCACTGGGAGATCGCGGGCATCATCTCCCCCGACCCCCTGCCCACCTACCCCGAGGGCTTCCCCGACGAGGTGCTTGCCGAGTTCACCTGCCGCACGGGCTACGGGGTCCTCTGCAACAAGCCCTACTCGGGCACCGACGTCATCCGCGACTACGGCGAGGAGCATCTCGCCACGGGCAAGCTGATTATCTACACCTCCGCCGACAGCGTCTTCCAGATCGCCGCCCACGAGGATAAGGTCCCCGTCCCCGAGCTCTACCGCGTCTGTGAGATCGCCCGGGATATGCTGACAAACGAGTGGGGAGGCAGTCACGCCGTGGGCCGCGTCATCGCCCGCCCCTTCGAGGGTGAGGCCCCCTTCAAGCGCACCGCCCGCCGCCACGATTACTCCATCCTGCCCCCCGCCCCCACTATGCTGGACGCCATCAAGAGCGCGGGCCAGGACTGTATCGCCGTGGGCAAGATCACCGATATCTTCGTAGGCCAAGGCATCACCGAGACCATCCGCACCGCGGGTAACACCGAGGGCATGGCCGCCACCGCCAAGGTGGCCGAGCGGGACTTCCACGGCCTCTGCTTTACCAACCTGGTGGACTTCGATATGGTCTACGGCCACCGCAACAACGTGGAGGGCTACGCCAAGGCCCTGACCGAGTTCGACAAGTGGCTCGCCGACTTCCTCCCCACCCTGGGAGAGAACGATCTCCTGATCGTCACCGCCGACCATGGCTGCGATCCCGCCACCCCCTCCACCGACCACTCCCGCGAGTACACCCCCATGCTCATGTACCGCAAGGGCATGGCAGGGAAGGACCTCGGCACCCGAGGGACCTTCGCCGATATTTCCGCTACTGTCCTGGATTTCCTGGGCGTGGATGGAGATGAGCTTGCGGGGGAGAGCTTTTTGGAGAGGTAAATTGGAGTTTAGCGGTCTGTTGGTTCGTGCTGCCCCTTAGGCATTGCCCTCTCACCCGCCTACGGCGGGAGCTGCCCCAAAGGGGGGGCCCTTCGTGCCACGTTTGTGAGGTTCCCTTATCCGGCAAGGTTAATAGGGTCCCCCCTTGGGGGGGCTCCGCGCAGCGGT
>JAZNJA010000197.1:0-3618 GCA_045577755.1 Eubacteriales bacterium | reverse complement strand
AGGACAGCAGGGAGTGGGAGGCGGTGTTGACATCCACGCCCACGGCGTTGACGCAGTCCTCCACCACGCCCCCCAGAGCCTCGTCCAGACGGGCCTGCTTCATGTCGTGCTGGTACTGGCCCACGCCGATGCCCTTGGGGTCGATCTTAACCAGCTCAGCCAGGGGATCCTGGAGGCGGCGGGCGATGGAGACAGCCGATCTCTGCATGACGTCAAACTCAGGGAACTCCTCGGCAGCCAGCTCGGAGGCCGAGTAGATGGAGGCACCCGCCTCGCTGACGATGATGTACTTGGTATCCCGCTCGATCTGCTTCAGGATACCCGCGATAAACTGCTCGCTCTCGCGGGAGGCGGTGCCGTTTCCAATGGCGACGACGTCCACACCATAGTTGCGGATGAGACGCTTGACCACGCGGGCCGCGTCCTCCACGCGGGACTTAATGGTAGGATACACCACCGCGGTATCCAGCACCTTACCGGTACGGTCCACCACCGCCAGCTTACAGCCGTGGGCGTAGCCGGGGTCGAAGCCCAGCACCACCTTACCCTTGATGGGAGGCTGCATGAGGAGGTGGGAGAGGTTATCCGAGAAGACCTTGATGGCACCCTCGCAGGCGGTGTCGAAGAGGTCGCCGCGGATCTCCCGCTCGATGGAGGGAGCGATGAGGCGGTTGTAGCTGTCGGTGACGGCGGCGGTCATGTAGGGCATGGCGGGGGAGGTGGTGGAGGTGATGACGCTGTTATACAGGAAGCCCAGAACCACCTCCTCGGGGACGGTGAGGGTAACCTTCAGAAACTCCTCCTTCTCGCCGCGGTTGATGGCCAGGATGCGGTGGCCCGGGAGCTTTTTAATGGCCTCGGTAAAGTCGTAGTACATGGAGTAGACCGAGTCCTCCTCCTTCGCGGCCTTGGTGACGATACAGCCGTGGTCGAAGGTCAGGGCGCGGAGCTTCTTGCGGTACTCGGCGTTGTCCGAGACGTCCTCGGCGATGATATCCATGGCCCCCTGGAGAGCGTCCTGTACCGTGGGAACCTCCTTTTCGGGGTCCACAAAGGCCTCCGCCTGCACCTCGATAGAGGGCTCGTAGGCTGCATCCTGGCAGAAGATGAGCATGGCCAGCTCCTCCAATCCCCGCTCACGGGCGACCGACGCGCGGGTCTTACGCTTGGGACGGAAGGGGCGGTAGATATCGTCCACCTCGGTGACCGTCACGGCGCGGTCGATGGCGGCCACGATCTCGGGGGTCAGCTTGCCCTGGGCGTCGATGAGGCTTTTGACCTCCTCCTTGCGCTTCTCCAGGTTGCGGAGAGCGGTCAGACGCTCCTCCAGGGTACGGAGGACGGTATCGTCCAGGGATCCCGTGACCTCCTTGCGGTAACGGGCGATGAAGGGGATGGTATTGCCCTCGTCGATGAGGGCGACGGTCTTTTCGACCTGGTCTGCGGTGAGATTGAGTTCTTTGGCGAGGGTTTCGATGATGGTCATAAAATGGGGGTTCTCCTTGTTTGGGATGGGATTATTAAATTTGGGGTATATGGCCCTTTCGATATATTGTGCCCTCTCCGTCGGCTTCGCGCCGAGCTTGCGAGGAGGACACCTCTCCCAGAGGGGGAGGCTTTGGGACGCGCCGTCCCCAAGGCTCCCCCTCTGGGGGAGCTCCCGCGAAGCGGGTGAGTTCCGCCATAGGCGGGGGCAAAACACAAAGGCAAAATTCTTACTTATCGTCTATATCAATTTTTAAAAGTGTACGCCCGCAATAGTGGCATTTGCATTGCTCACAAGGGTTTTCCGAGAGACATATCATGCAGTCCTCGGTGTTCTTTCTGTTTTGCGTCTCAATGAAGGGAAAGGGGAGTCCTCGAAAACGGTAAACAGTATCACCAATAGCAAAATCGTTCATGTGGAGCTGAATATCTCCCTCAAAGGGAACGGCAAAGCCTTGCTGACTACGCATACCGTACTCTCTCGCCTTGACACGCAGGTTTTTTCCGTCTTTGGTCACAATATCCAGCATGACCACGTGCTTCGTGTAGGGCCAGTACCGCACGCCCGTCCGATAGGAGCCGGTCTCCTCTGTAATATGTACGGATGTAACCGTTCCAACCACGGTACTGTGAAGGAAATCCTTGGGAAGGCCAAGGAACAGGAAGGGCAAGAGTATGGAGGCTATCGTTACGATCATGTGAGTTACGGGATTTGTAAAGTAATTCCAGATGGCAATATTCACCGCAACTACGGCAACATACCAAAGAAAGAGTTTAACCAAATACCCGATAGCTTTTCTTCGGATATACTGTTTATATCATGGGGGAGAGTTATTCCGTTCATGATCCTTCTCCTTCGAATTGTACTAATCTTTCTTGAATAACTGCATCAATGGTATTGCAAACATAATTGAATCTTGAATCAACATCGTTATTTGAAAAACGCAACACCTTCAAATCATATTTTTTCAATGCCTCTGTACGAAGCCTGTCATGATTTTTCCCTTGCTGTGTATAGTGCTGCGCTCCGTCGATCTCAATAACCAGTTTTGCTTTTGCACAATAGAAATCCACAATGAAGCTGTCAATGATCCTTTGCTTATAGATCTTAACCGGATAATAGCGCAGGAAATCGTACCATAAATGCTTTTCTTGTTTTGTCATGGTTTGACGCAGTTCCCTTGCTGTATCCAGCAAAAGATTATTCTTTTTGATCGAGTCGGGTTTCATGGTACTCCTTATTGATTTTTTGGTAGCCGTTGCCGCAGAGAGTTGCCCTCTCCGTCGGCTTCGCCGCCACCTCTCCCAGAGGGCGAGGCTTTTGCTGAAAATTTGAAGCTGAACTCACTAAAGGGTCTCCCCTTGGGAGAGCTGTACGCGTAGCGGACTGAGAGGGTAAAGAAGCGGGAACATAAATGATATTCAAATATTATATTAAATTATCAGGCTATGCAACGCGCCCACTATAGCTTTACCTTGAACCAGGGACGAGATGAGGGGCGGCGAAGCTTTCTCTTTTTTCTTTTGGAACGGGCAATGCAGGCAGGGTAGACCAGCTCAGCTCCCTTTTCCTTTAATAATCGCGCGCAGGCATTGACCGTAGCGCCCGTTGTTATAACGTCGTCTATAATTATATATTTTCCCTTGATATCCGCGTTCTTTAACAGCTCGTAGGAGGAATTTGCATTGCTTAGTCTCGCAAAGGAATCGAGAGATTTTTGCGTTTTTCTTCCTTTATTCTTAAATAACTCCCGAACAGGTATGCCCGTGTATTTTGAGACCCTTCGGGCAAGATCCCGTCCGTGGTCAAAGCCGTATTTCTTGATCCTTTTTCTGCTTCGGGGAGGGTAGGTGAGGGTGTATTCAGAGGGGTTGTCCCCTGCAAGGAGGATAGTCTTTAAAATATCGGCAGAAAGCTCTCTTGCGCAAAGGTTGACGGCGCTTCTGTCGTCTGCGGTCTTAACGGAGTAGACTAAGCGGCGGACAAGGATATCCCGAAGATCGTCAGAGCCGAATTTGCCGTAAAAGGCAAGAGCGGACATACTTCTCTCGCCTATCTTGTCCGTATACAGCCCGTGAAAGGTGCGGCAGGTGCACCCGCGGGCAGTTTTGTTGCATACGGGGCATTTTGCC
>JAZNJA010000196.1:0-23740 GCA_045577755.1 Eubacteriales bacterium | reverse complement strand
GCTCCCCCAGAGGGGGAGCCTTTCGTGCCAAACTCCAAAAATCCTGTTTCCCGACAAGTGTTTCCCCGCTGTTCTAAGGCTCCCCCTTTGGGGGAGCTCCCGCCGTAGGCGGGTGAGAGGGCAAATAACGCGGGCAAGGAGCAAACAAACAGTTCGATAAACCCAAATTTGAATATTGGCTGAACAGTTTTTTGATTCTATGCGAACAAAAAGGCGATACTCCCACGGATATCGCCTTATCTTTATGAGCGCGATCAGACCACCCGCAAAAGCTCCCCGTCCCCCGCGGCCATAGTAAAGCTGCCCTCGCAGCTCTCCCACGCGCCCGTGGCCTTGTTGAGCTTCTCCAGTACGCCCTCGGCCTTTACAGTGACGGTCACAGACTCCTTGAAGTCCTTGTTGACCAGCATACACTTGTCCCCCGCGAAGAAGCCCGCCACGAGGTCTCCGCCCTCAATGGAGGCATACTTGCCGTAGCCCGTGAAGGGGGTGGTCAGCTCGTCGGGGTCGCCGCCCACGTGGAAGACGGCCTCGGAGGTCATCTCCCCTTCTCCGCAGATGCCCGTGTAGAGGGTCTGGAGGTCGGCGTTGATGCGCTTGACGATCTCGTACTTCTCGCCGCGGGTGCCGTCCGAGAGGATGATGCCGTTGTGGTAGGACCAGGGCTCGGTGTGGGCGGTACCGGGGGTCCAGTAGGTGAAGTAGGAGATGAGGGTGGAGCCGTAGGCCAGGGCGGTGAAGGCCTCCCAGCGGACCTCGGCCTCGGTGGGCCAGCGGTAGTGCCAATGCTCCACCAGAAGGATGATGTCCATCCACGGGATCCCCCGCTTCATGGCGTTCCTGCGGATGATCTCCAGATTGTTGTAGTAGTTGGCCCCCGTGGACTCGGCGAAGAGCTTATTCTCCCAGCCGTTGCGGATACGGTTCTCGTCGCTGACCCGGGCGGGGGTCAGGCCCTCCAGGGAGTCCACCTCGCGCTTGCTGAGGTTGTAGTGGTCGTAGGACAGGACGGTGGGATGGACGATATCGAAGTAGCCGTCGATATGCCGCTGATACCGCCGGGCGAAGCTCTCCCCCTCGGCGGGGGGAACGGCGTGGAAGGGGAGGAGATTGATGTACTCCCCGTGTTGGGGGTCGTGGGTGTTAAGGTAGTCGGCCACCCGACCCAGAGTGGGGAAGTAATCGTCCAGGGGCTCGTCCTTGATGAAGAAGCGGTTGACGGCGGGGCAGTCGGCGTAGTCGGCAATGACGGCGTCCAGGAGGCTCTCCCAGCCCTCCTCGCCTGCCAGGGCTTGCCCGATGCGGGGGTCGCCCACGTTGGCCTTGAGGTCCAGCTCCTCGCACCATTTCAGTACCTTTTTGTTGGTCTCGGGGCCGTAGCTGCACTCGATGATGTTGAAGCCCGCTTCCTTGGCCTCGATCAGACGCTCCTTGGAGAGGAATTCGGGGCGGATGCCGTACCAGAAGGTAATGGGGTACTGTTTCATGGGGATGATCTCCTTTCTCGGTCAAAAAACGCGGGATCGGGGCAAATTCCCGACCCCGCGCAGGGCTGTGTTTGCTTGGATCAGCTGATGCCGTTCTTCTTCTCGAAGGTGCGGATCTTGGACTGAAGGGCGCGGCCTACGGATTTCTGCTTGCCTGCGTAGACGGCGGAGAACTCACGCTTGCTCTGCATGGCCTCGGCGAAGGCCTGGAGCATAACGCTGCCCAGAGGCAGGTTGTAGGCCAGGATGAAGGAGTTATCGAAGTTATCGTGGATGATATCGATCATGGCGGCGGCCTTCTCGTCGTCCACGCACTGCACCTGGAGGCACTCCTTGTAGTACACGGGGATGAGGATCTTGGACGTCTCGCGGTTGAGCACCTCGACCACGGTGGAGATGAAGGCCAGATCGGTGGAGGTAGCCAGGATAGCGCCCATCTCGGTGGTATCGTGAGCAGAGGTGGTGTACTTCTTATCCGACGCGAAGAGCATGGGGTAGGGAAGCACGGCGGCGTCGCCCTCCATCTGACGGAGGATGGCGTTCTCCAGGGAGCCCAGACGCTGGTAGCCGACGATGAGGCACTCGTCCTGGGTGAAGGCGGTCAGCAGATCCACGTCACCGGTCAAACCGACGCTGGAACTATCGTTGTTGAAGACGGTGGACATGGCGTTGGCCAGCTGGTTGGCGCGGTCGCCCTCGTGGAGTACCACGGTGGGATAGCCGTACTCGTCGCGGGAGATGAAGGTGGGATTACCGCTGACCGAGAAGGGGATGGAGCCGCCCCAGAACTCAGGCTCCATGAAGCCGAACTGGTCGCCCTTATCCTTTGTGCTGTTGAGATTCTTGTCCACGTACATATCCGTGATGATCTCGTTCATCTTCTCGTAGGTCCACTCGAAATTGGTGACCACGTCGTAAAGCTCGTCGGCCTTGCGGTTGTAGTGATCCAGGTAGATCTGCTTATTGAGCAGGAGCAGATGGGCATCGCGAAGGATGTCGATGAAATAGTCGCCTGCCAGCACGTACTGGTAGCCGTCTACGAGGCGGAGGTCATCCATGTAGTCCTTGTACCAGTAGGGACGCTCAAAGTCGAAGACGCAGTCCTCATCCAGGACGTTGCGGAAGTTGCCCTCGATGAGCAGCTCGGCGTAGGCGTAGATATCGTTGATGACCAGGTCGTACTCGTCGGTGCCCGAGGTGGTGAAGCGGCGGATGTCGGCGGCGACCTCATTGTAGTTCAGGTCGATCTGGGTGAACTCAAGCTCCACGCCCAGAAGATCCTCCACCTGGATGTTGCGCTCCAGCACGGCATCGTTGACCAGACTGCCGTCGGTCTCATCGGTGCCCTCAATGAGGAAGTTGGAGTTACCCTTACCCATGGTGGAAATGTTGGTACTGGTGTAGATACGGAAAGCGCGGCCGTCGTAGTTTACGTTGTCAAAGCGATGGTCCACCTCGGCGGTATCCTCCTCGGCATTGGTGCCGGTAGGCTTGGTCTGCTCGGCGGAGGGATCCTCCTGGGTCTCGCCACAGGCGGCGAACACCGCGGTCACCGACAGCAGCATGAGCAGCGCGAGAACCAGGCTGAGGCTCTTCTTAAACAGTGTCATATGAAACTCCCTTCAAAGTGATAATCAGATTTACTCTAGTCATTATCGCATATAATTGTAAACTCATTTAGAATGAGAAAAGTACAATTTGTGAATAATATTTATTCAAGAAGCACTTGTCAAATTCGGATAATCTGTGGTATAATAGAGAAAAGTCACAAAAGGAGGACGCTTGCATGAAAAAACTGCTGGGTAAGGCTCACGACCCCGCCTTCTGGGCGGAGGTCAGGAGGAATGAGGTCTACCGCCCCATGCGGGAGGGTTTGCTGGCGAAATGGGAGGCAGAGGCCAAGGAGCCCATTCCCGCGCTGACCTATTCAGCCTACCGCCGCTTCGTTTACGACGGGGATCGGGACACCTATGAGAGGCCCTACTTTATCCGCCGCCGCGCCCTGGGCGTGTGTGCCCTGTTGGCCCTGATCTACCCCGAGGAGGAGGCGTACCTGGTCCAGCTGATGGATCTGATCTACGCCGTATGCGACGAGTATACCTGGTGTCTTCCCGCCCATCAGACCGAGTTGGGTAAGAACAACAACCGTCACATTGACCTCTTTGCCGCTGAGACGGGGATGTGTCTGTCTGAGATCTACACCCTGCTGGGCGAGCGCTTTGAGCCCCTGATCGCGGACCGCGTCCGCGTGGAGGTGGACCGACGGATCATTCAGTCCTTCCTGGAAACCCGCTTCTTCTGGGAAAAGAACGGCAGCAACTGGGCGGCGGTCTGCACAGGCTCGGTGTCCTGTACCTTCATGCTCATGCGCCCTGACCTCATGCCCACGGTGGAGGAGCGCTTCGCCACCGCGATGACCTACTTCCTGGGCGGCTTCGGACCCGACGGGATCTGTGAGGAAGGGTTTGCCTACTGGTGCTACGGCTTCGGATTCTTTACGGTCTGGGCGGATATGTACCGCACCTTCACCGAGGGGCAGGAGGACTGGTTCAGACTGGATAAGGTCAAGACGGTCGCCCCCTTCCTCAGCCGGATGTATCTCACGGAGGGCTGTACCGTATCCTTCGCCGACGCGGGGAGGACGGGCCGCTACAGCCCCGCCGTTCTGCACTATCTCAAGGACGAGTACCCCGACACCGTGGTGGTGCCCGATCCCGCCTATATGGAGATGATGGACGCCTGTGGGCGGTGGTGTACCTTCCTGCGGAGCTTTACCTGGATGAAGGCGGCATACATGACCCCCGCCGCCGAGGCTTCCGCGGGGCTGGTCTACTACGCCCCCTCAGTGAACTGGCTGGTCATACGGGGAGCGCGATACAGCTTCGCCGCCAAGGGCGGCCACAACTGTGAGCCCCACAATCACCACGACGTGGGCTCCTTCATCCTTGCCAAGGACGGCCGCCAGCTCCTGACCGACCCCGGAGGCGGTGTCTATAGCCGCCAATACTTCTCGGGGCCTCGCTATACCTTCGTCTCCTGTGGCTCCCACGGCCATTCGGTCCCCTATTTCGGCACCGATGAGGATCGCGTCCGAAGGGGCTTCTTCTACGGCTACCAGAAGGACGGCAAGCAGTTCGCCGCCCGTGACGTAAGCTTTGACGGCACCACGCTGACCATGGATATCGCCCCCGCCTACGGAGAACCGTCTGTTCGCAGGATCCTGCGCAGCTTTACGGCGGGAGAGGATGGCGTCACCCTGCGGGACGAGTTTGACGTGGACGCGGACGTCCCTATCACCGAGCGGTTGGTCTCCCTGACTCCCTACGTCCTGGGGGAGGGAACCGCCGTCACCGATCTGGCCACTCTGACCTTTGATCCCACCCTTTGCGAAGCATCCACCTCGGTGGGGGATTTCCGCCCCGAGCAGCCGGTGTATTTCCTGGATCTGCGGCTGAAGGAGGGCGTGAAGGCGCTGGAGATCACGGTCACGGTATGACTTCCCTATCCGAAAAGGCGCTTCACGGTGTGGAGCGCCTCTTTTGCGGCCGTGCGGCATCGGCTATGGGGGAAAGGTCATGATTCCGACACAAAAAATTTGATTCCCATTCATGGATACCGTCCTCTTTTTTCGCGGTTCCCCTTGCAAAACCGCGGGATCCGTGATATAATATCACTTGTGTTCAACGAAACCACCCCGTAAGGAGAAAACACATGAAACGATACCATAGAATTATGGCGCTGGCGCTGGCGGGTCTGATGGGGCTGTCGCTGCTTTTCGCCTCCTGCGATGGCGGCAAGACCCCCGACGGTACGGCACCCGATACTGCGGCGAGCGAGTCCGCCGACACTCCCGAAAACGAGACTGCCTACAAGGTCACGGTCCAAAACCACGACGGCACTCCTGCTCAGGATATCATCGTCAAGGTGCAGAAGAACGGCGAGGATATTTCCTTCAAGGTAGTGGGCCCCACGGGCTTTGCCACCTTCAAGCTCCCCGAGGACAGCTACACCGTCCTCATTGAGTCCCCCTCGGGTAAGGCGCTCCACTACGACAAGGCCGCCGCGGTCCTGTCCCCCGAGGCCCCCGAGATCACCCTCACCATCTTTGAGGCCGCCGTTACCACCCAGCCCCTGAACGCCCCCTCCAAGAAGGGCGGGGACTATGCCCGCTTCGACGCCGCCACCGTGGGCGAGGGCCTGACCTACATCCCCTACAACAGCGGTGACTACACCTACGTCATCTTCACCCCCACCCGCCCCGGTGTCTACGAGTTCACCTATGAGGCCGAGGAGGAGGTGACCCTCACCTACCACGGCGCCCCCATCAACGTCTTTGAGACGCCCCTCCTGGAGACCGTAGAGGGCAAGGTCACCTTCGACATCCCCGCGGGCAGCGTGGGCGCCACCCCCGATACCACCGCCCAGTACGTCTTCCGCCTGGAGGGCAGCGGCGACGGCTGTATGTTCAAGGCCACCCGCACAGGCGACGTCCCCAAGTCCCCCTACGACGAGCCCTGGACCGTTCCCATGCCCACCGCCGATGACCTCAAGCCCTACGAGGGGGTCACCGACGGCACCTTGACCGATCTGGACGTCACCAACCCCGCCCTGACCGTGGTCAAGGGGGATGACGGCTACTACCACCTGGAGAGCGCCGACGGCCCCGTGGTCTTCATCCGTCTCTCCTCCGCCAACCCCTACCTGGCCGATTTCAAGACCATCTGCGATTCCACCCGCATCTGCGCTTACCTCTACAACGAGGACGGCAGCTTTGACAAGCGGATCAGCTACAACGAGATGATCCTGGAATACCTCACCGTTGCCAACGAGGACGGCGTGGTCCCCCTGAACGACCAGCTGGCCGACATGGTCAAGACCGCCGGAAACTACATGGGCTGGTGGAACTACTCCGACGACCTGGACATCTTCGGCGACAAGATCATCGACCCCGCCATCGCCTGGCTTTTCCCCTGCGCGGTGTATCAGTGAGGGGAACGGCAGGGCTCTGCCCTGCACCCGCAAGGGCTCTGCCCTTGACACGCTTAAGGGACTTTTTGCAAAAAGTCCCTTAAGGATCTTCAAAAACCTTCAAGACAAAATATACAAGGAGATAAAACCATGAAAAAGCTTGCCCTGATCCTGGCTCTGCTCATGAGCCTGTCCTGCCTGCTGATGGCCTGCGACACCCCCGCCCCCGACACCGACACCACCGTCGCTGAGACCGACGCCCCCACCGAGGCCCCTACCGAGACTCCCACCGAAGCACCTACCGAGGCCCCCACCGAGGCTCCCTCCACCAAGGTCACCTACACCGTCACCGTCAAGGACCAGAACGGCGATCCCGTTGAGGGCGCCGCCGTCCAGATGTGCGACGACAAGGGCTGTAAGATGCCCGCCGCCACCAATGCCGATGGCGTGGTCACCTTTACCTACGATCCCAGCAACTACCACATCACCATCGTGGAGTGCCCCGCCGGCTACACCTGCGACCCCGAGCAGTCCTTCTACTTCGAGGGCGAGTCCACTGAGCTGACCGTGGAGATCACCAAGGATTGATCCCTTCATAACGAAAAATCCCTTCAGGACCGGTCTGATCTTGAAGGGATTTTCTTTATGGAATAAGGATTATTTGGAGAGAGCATCTTCCACGGCGGCCGCCAGCTCCTCATGAGTCAGCGACCCGCGGCGGGTGAAGGTGATGACACCGCGGGCGTCCACAATAATGGTCATGGGGAAGTCGCCCTCACCGCCCAGGGCAGTGTAGTACGCGCCGTTGACCCCATCATCGGGATCCTGGGCGAAGAGGATGGAGGTATCGGGGTAGTTCTTAGAAATCCACTCGGCGGCGGTGGGAGCCTTGTAGTTGGAGTGGACGGCCACCACGGTCACGGTGTCGGCGTAATCCTTCGCCACCTCCTCAAAGTGAGGCAGCTCGGCGATGCAGGGGCCACACCAGGTGCCCCAGAAGTTGATGACGGTGACCTTACCGCGGTTGTTGTCTACCGCGAAGATCTCACCGAAGGTGTCCATGCCCGTGTAAAGGGACAGCTCGGTGCTGACACAGAGCTTGCCCACCTCGTTGCCTCTGGGAGGCAGAGGCTCGCCCGTGTCGCCCTCGGGAGAGGTGGTGATCTCACCGCTCTCGGTCGTGTCCTCGGAGGGAGTCTTGTCCCGCCCGTCCACGAAGTTGTAGTAGTACAGCGCCCCGCCCAGCACGGCCAGAGCCAGCCCCCACGCCACACAGCGGGCGACGAGGGTCTTTTTCTTGGCCTTTTTAAGGATAGTCACGGAGTCAGACTCGGCGGCCTCGCCGTTCTTGGTGGCGATCTCACCGCCAATGGCCTGGGGCGGTAGCAGGATCTTGGGTCCCTTCCACCTGATGGCATTCGCGGGACAGACCTCGATGCACTCGCCGCATTGGATACATTCGTGATCCCCCACGCGGCGGATATCCATCTTACACTTGCCCACGCAGAGCCCGCAATCGGTGCAAGCGTCCTTGTTCAGCTTGACTCCCACCAGGGAGATCTTATTGAACAGACCGTAGATGGCCCCCAGAGGGCAGAAGAAGCGGCAGAAGAAGCGGTAGATGAAGACACAGCCCACCAGGAAGATCACCATGAGGAGGAACTTCCAGGTGAACAGCGGCCCCAGCATCCCCAGCATATTCTCATTCTCGGGGTTGGACAGGAGTCCCACCGCCCCCTCCAGCGTACCGGCGGGGCAGATGTACTTGCAGAATCCCGGCAGGGGGAACTCGTAGCCCGCGTAGACCAGGGGGAAGATGATGGCGAAGAAGACCAGGATGACGTACTTGAAGTAGGAAAGCACCCGCGTGACACGGTTCTTGCCCAGCTTAGGGGTCTTGATCTTGTGGAGCAGATCCTGGATCAGCCCGAAGGGGCAGAGGAAGCCGCAGATCCAGCGGCCGAAGAGGAGACCGTAGAGCAGGATGATGCCCACCACGTAGTAGGGCGCGGTCTTGCCGCTGTCCGACAGAGCGTTCTGCAGGGCGCCCATGGGGCAGGCCCCCGACGCGCCGGGGCAGGAGTAGCAGTTCAGACCGGGGGTGCAGATATTCTTGACGGGGCCTTGGTAGATGCGGCCGTTCACAAAGCCCTTGAGGTTGGCGTTGAACAGGAGGGCGGCGTAGAGCTGGATGAGTCTGCGCTTGGTCGGCTTGTGGGTATTCCACCATTGCTTCAGCTTCATGATGACACCTCCTTAACCCAGACCGATGCACTCGGTGCAGATGCGGATGGCCTTGCCCAGCACGTCCTCCATGCCGCCGTTGAGCACGCCCAGCACGATAAAGACCACACCGACCACCAGGATCGCCCCCCGCACCCCCCACACGAAGCGGGGATCGGAGGACCAATTCTTCTTGTCGGGGTTGGCTTTTTTCGCGGGCTTGGCGGTTTCCTTCATCGCAACCAAAGCGGCCTTGACCGTAGCGGTCTCCCGTGCCACCGAGGCGTGACGGAGGAGACACTCCCCCGTAAGAAGCCCCAGGGACACCACAGCGCAGGGCAGGATGAACAGGGAAGCGGTCTTGATATCTCCGCTCAGATTCTCAATGGAAAAGTGGGCGGGATTCACGCACCACATCAGCGCGGGAACCGGGGTGATCCCCGCCAGCACCCACAGAATGACCGTGACCGCAAGGCGCCATTTCCGCTCTCTGCGGATGGAGTCCGCCACAGCCTCGTCGCATCTGTTCAGATCCAACCGTGCCGCCAGCTTGGAGAGGGTTGCCTCGGGGTCACGGCGGGACTTGACTCCACTCCCCTCAAGGGGCATGATCAGGGTCAACAGGATCCCGCCGATGATCCCCGCGACGCAGGCCCAGACAGGGATAGCGATCCTCTGAAAATGGGTGGAGATGCTCTCCCGGGTAAAAGGAGAGTCTCCGCTTTCATAAATGGACAGGCAGGATAGGGCAAAGCACACACCCGCGGCCAGGATCAGCGCCGACAGGCAGATGCCGTAGACCAGGTGGATGCGTCCCCTGGCTTTGGAGGATAACTGAGACATATGGTATTCCGTCGCGCCGAGCGGCACGCCTTTCCGAATGATCTGTTCCGAGAAAAGCCTCGGGAAATGGGGTGTTCCATGATAGCACGGGATCCTCGCCGGAGTCAAGAATCACGTTGTCAACAATGCCGCGGAGGTAGGGATTACGAGGGCAGACCCCCGGTCAGGAGCCGTTCATAGGCCACCCGTGGGTCACCATTTTCCAGATGAATGGTGCCGCGATGGATAAAGCCGTGGCGCTCCAGCATCCGCCTCATGACGGTGTTGCCCTCATGGGTGTCGATGCGCAGGGAGGAGCGCCCCAGGGAACGGGCGGTCTCGGCGGCGTAGTCCAGGATCGCGGTGGAGATACCGCTGCCCCTGTGAGCCACCGAAATAGCCACGCGGTGAATGGCCAGGTAGCTCCAGCCCCCGTCCCGGTCACGGTCAGGAAGGCTCCAGCCGCCATTCTCAATGACAGCGTAGGTGGGCTCGCCGTCAAGGATCAGAGCGAAGGTGCCGACCGCCTCGCCGTCGATCTCCGCCACGCGGCCTTGTCTCTTCAGAATGTCTTCCTCGATCATGGCGGCGTTGGGGGTGCCGTTCTGCCATTGGTTGATGCCGAGGGCGGCAATCGTGCGCCGCGCCTCCTCGATAATGCCCATGACCGCGGGAAGATCGGCGGTGCGGGTCTCGCGTATGTTCATAGCTGCTCTGTCATGCGGTGGAGGGAATGCTCCTCCGCCTCGTCCTTTCCTGAGGAAATGCGGGTGGATCCGAAGACCACCCAAGCCGCCTATATCATAGCATAAAGCGAGAATTTTGTCAAGTGAACCCTTTAAATTTTCCTCATCCCTCTTGACAAAGCAGAGGACCTGTGCTATACTGGAAAAAATTTGCCCGAAAGGACACGGCCATGAAGCTCTTTGCCATGATGAACCATCTGTATACCGTAAAGAAGCGCGACGCGGAGACCATGTATGGGACTCTGTCGGGCTTGTGTCGTCATACCCATTTTTCGGGAACGGTCACCTCTACTATAGACGGGTGACCCAAACGGAATATTAGGTCGATACGGTGCAAGTCGGGAGAGCTCTCGGGTTGCACCGTTATTTTATTTTCAGAAAGGAGTCCAATTGACCATGACAGTCACCATCCACCCCACCCTTCCCGCCGAAGCCGAGCTTTTGGCCGAGATCCAGAAGGCCGCCTTCAAGCCCCTGTACGACCGCTACCGTGACGAGGGCAACCCCTACCTCCGCGGTCCCGAGGATATCCTTTGCCGCTTGAATCGCAACTACCGTCAGTACACGATCGAGTGTGACGGCGAAACCGTGGGCGGCATCCTCTACCGCCTGCACGGAAAGCGGCGCCCCTTCGATCCGCTCACAGAGGGTGAATACTACCTCGGGCGGGTCTACATCCATCCCCTCTGCCAAAACAGGGGCATCGCCGCCGAGGCCATTCGCCTCTGCGAGCAGGAGTTTCCCGATGCCACCGCCTATTATGTGGACTTCCCCACCAATATGGACAAGAACCGCCGATGCTATGAAAAGGTCGGCTTTACCGATACGGGTATGGAGACCCGCACCCCCGGAGAGCCTGTGATCGCCCTCTACAAGAAAACCGTCGATCCCTCCAACTCCCACGAATGCGTCCGTCACCCGCAGATATTCGCCTTGGAGGCCTCCGACCTCCCCGCCGCCCTCCCTCTCATCCGCGAGAGCTTCGCCACCGCCGCAAAAAAGCACGGTCTGACAAGGGAGAACTGTCCCGCCCATACTTCCTTTATCACCATGGATTACCTGGAATGCTTCTTCCCCCTCCGCCGTATGTACGGCCTGTTCGCGGGGAAGCGCATGATCGGGTACATGGCCCTGTCCGAGACCTCCGACTGCTCCTGTGAGCTTCACAACCTCTGCGTCCATCCCGACTACCGAGGACGGGGCTTCGGGGAGCTGCTGGTCGCCCATGCCAAGGCCGAGACGGTGAAGCTCATCGGCCACCCGCCCACCATTCTGTGTCCCATGCTGACCCTGGGCTTCATCGACGAGGACAAGGACCTGCGGGCGTGGTACGAAAAGCAGGGCTTTGTCTACACGGGGAATCTGAAATTTGACCATCTGTCCTTTACCAGCGGGTACATGGAGTGGAAGGAGATACAGGCGTGATCTGCAGGATCGCCCTCCAAAAGAAGGCAGACGATTGAAAAGCCTCCCCCGCTTGACAAAACCGCCGCCCTGTGCTACACTAAGGGGGAACGGTGCCGCCCGTTGCCGTTTCTTAAGAAATCTTAATATTTTTCATTGCCAAATATTAAGAATCCTGTGTTATCCTATGGGCGGAGGTGAGTGATATGAACGTATTGGTCGTGGATGACGATCGGGAGATCGTGGACAGCATCGGAATCTTTCTGACCGGAGAGGGCTACCGCGTGCTGAAGGCATACAATGGCATCGACGCGTTGGAGACGGTCTCGGAATCCGAGGTGCATCTCATGATTCTGGATGTTATGATGCCCAGAATGGACGGGATACGCACCCTGATGAAGCTCAGGGAATCTCGCAACATTCCCGTGATCCTGCTCTCGGCCAAGTCCGAGGATACCGATAAGATCCTAGGCCTGACAGCGGGAGCGGATGATTACGTTACCAAGCCCTTCAATCCCTCGGAGCTGATGGCGCGGGTTCGATCCCAGCTGAGGCGGTACACCGCCCTGGGCTCCATTGACAAGCAGAGCGGCGAGATCCTGATCGGGGGGCTGCGGATCAACACCGAGAACCGAACGGTTCAAGTAGACGGGGAGGACGTACGGCTGACCCCTCTGGAGTACAAAATTCTGGAGCTGCTGGCCCGCAACCGCAAGCGGGTATTCTCGGCGGAGGACATCTACCGCAACGTCTGGAATGAGGAGGCTGTGGTGGGAGACGGCACCATCGCGGTCCACATCCGCCACATACGGGAAAAGATCGAGATCAACCCCAAGGAGCCCAAGTACATCAAGGTGGTTTGGGGGATCGGCTACAAAATTGATTAAAGGAAAAAAGGCAATGAAACGAATACTTTACGCGAAAGCTACCAAGTTACTGGCCGCGCTGCTTTGCGTGGCGTGCATCACGCTAGGCGTTGTGACTGCCATGAGCGGTGTGATCCTTTTTTGTGAGGAGCCCTATCAGCTGTACGGCTTTGAGCCCGACTTTCAGGAATCCGCCCATGTGTACGCGCTTCTGAGAAGCCCCGAAGCGGCGATTGAACGGGCGTATCTGGCATACTGCAATCACCTGCGGCTCACCGCAGGTAAGCCCACGACGAACCCGCCTACCGAGACCGAGACTCCGCCTCCCCTTGAGGAACCGGATACCGAAATTCCTCCGTTTCTAAGGGAGCCCTGCCCCCCGCAAGGCTTCGACGCTCACGAGTTCGGAGAGTTCATGGAGGAGTACCTTCCGGACATGTACTATGGCGAGTGTGTCCTCTACTTCGTATCCTGGGCAGGGAACGTCTACACCAACTGCGGCTCCGTTGACGGAAGCGAGATGAGCGGATACGAGATGTTCTTCGAGATGCTGTGGCATGCCGAGGAGGAGGCAGTGACGATCCATACCTCCCAAAGCCGTGATAAGGGCACCGCGCTGTACGATATGCATCTGCCCGAGGATCTGACCATAGCCGTCGCCGTGGATCCCGCCTACGCGCGGGAAGCCCGAGCCACCTGGGAAAAGCAGGAGACCATCGTTCTGGGGTATATTGCCCGAGCCTCGGGACTGGTGTTACTGGCGGCGGCGCTTCTGATTTATCTCATTTTCGTCTGCGGTAAGCGGGCGGATGGGAGTGTCCGTACCATATGGCTTGACCGCGTCTGGGTCGAGCTGCAGCTGGGGCTGACTACCGCCGCCGCCATGGGCGCGGTCAGCGTCATGAACTTTCTGACCGAGGAGCATCTCGATCGCTATTTCTCAAAGGATTTGCTTTTTGTTGTCATCACAGGCCTATCCGCCGCCGTGTCTGCTCTCCTGGTCAGTACGGTGCTGTCCTTCGCACGGAATATGCGAGGCAGGCGCTTCTGTTCCTGTAGCCTGATCCTGACACTGGCTTGTCTCCTTTTGCGGGGGCTTCGGTGGCTCTTCCGCCTGTTGGGGCGGGGACTGCAGATCCTGTCGGCCGCGCTTTCCCGTCGCTCGTCGGTCATTTTCATCGTAGGACTGATCGTATACTCGGTGCTTCTTGCGCTGTTTACGGTGCTTGCCTTCGCGCTTGAGGAGGGTCTCTTCTTCGCCCTGCTGGCCATTCTGCATTTGGGCTTTGGTTGCTTTGTGGTAGCCATGCGGGCTGTGGATCTGGACGGCATCCGCGCGGGGGTATCCCGTGTGCGGGTGGGAGAGGTCACCCACCAGATCCCCGCTCCGCGCAGTGAGGATCTCAGAGGCCTCGCGGAGGATATCAACGGCATCGCGGGGGGGCTGGACGAGGCTGTCGCCGCCAGAGTCAAGGCCGAGCGGCTCAAGACCGAGCTGGTCACCAATATTTCCCACGATCTCAAGACCCCCCTGACCTCCATCATCAGCTACACCGAGCTGCTCGCTCACATGGAGGGCTTGCCCGAGGAGGCCGGGGATTATATCCGCATCATCGCCAAAAAGAGCAACCGTCTGGAGGCTTTGACCAGGGATCTCTTCGACATCTCCAAGGCTCAGAGCGGCAACGAGGAGATCATTTTGGAGCGGCTGGACGTGGGATTGCTTTTGGAGCAGGCGGGTGCTGAGCATGAACAGGAGCTTCGCGGGGCGGGACTGACCCTGTGCGTGGATGCCCCCAAGCAGCTTTACATCATGGCGGACGGACGAAAAATGTCCCGTGTGCTGGGGAATCTGATGAGCAACGCTTTGAAATACGCCATGAAGGGCACCCGAGTCTTTCTGAATGCCCGCACAGAGGGGGACGAGGTGGTGCTGGAATGCAAGAACATCGCCTCCTACCTCATGGATTTCAAGGGGGACGAGATCATTGGCCGTTTCGTGCGGGGAGAAGAGTCCCGTACCACAGAGGGCAACGGTCTGGGCCTAGCCATCGTCCGGAGCTACGTCACCCTCTGCGGAGGCCGTTTTGCCGTGGTGGTGGACGGTGATCTGTTCAAGGCCATTATGCGCTTTCCCCGCTGCCCCATCGGCCGTGAGCAGCCCGGGGAGGCGTAACTCCACACGAAAAGGAGGTTCCCCGTATGCAGCGGACACCGCCCGCTTGTAGGCATCCGAGAAGATGGGCTTTGAGACCGCAGGCTCCAAGCGAAACGCCTTCAAGCTGAAGGATGGCACCTACCTCGGGGAGTTTTCCATGCAAAAGTTCCTGTAAACAGAAAAGGGGAAGCCCCGAAAAAAGGGACTTCCTCTCATTTTTTCATATCTCGCGGTCACGATCGCGCGGCGCTCACCGCTCCACCTCCGCCCGCTCAAACCGAACCCGCACCGTAAACTCCTCGGGAAAGGCCTCGCCATCGTACAGGTCAATTTCCAACTCGAATCGCCCGTCGCTCACAGTCAGCCGATCCCCGATCCACCACAGGGTCCCATGCCTCTCCAGGGTGGTCTCGGGGGACAGATACTTGTAGTTATACAGGCGGATGGCCTTGACTGAGGTGTCGAACATAGCCCCCGCCGCGTCCACCGTCAGGGTCAGGCAGTTGCGGTCGTAGGTGTTCTTCTCGCGGGTGTAGCGGTCGTAGTCAAAGGGGAATTCAAAGGACTCCACAAGGGTGATGTGGGCGTCGTGAAGGCCCTTGGCCCAGTACCAGTCGGGCGGGCTTTCGGTGGCGTGATCTTGTAAATTTCGTTTTGCCATAACGTTTTTCCGATCAGGCGGTCGCCTTCGCCGCTTTCTTGCGCTTGACTCTGCGGACGATGGCGCGAGTGATGAAGACGATGGCGGTGATGAGTCCAACGATCACCACCAGCACGATATAGGTGAAGACGTTGGCATTCCGCAGAAGCTTCACGGGATTCAGGCTCTTGTACACCACCTTGCGGCCGTCGGGCTGGGCATAGCGGCTGTCCAGATTCCCCTCCATGCTGTCCAGGTAGTCGGCGATGGCGTACCACTCCTTGAGGTTGGCGCCGCTCTCGGTCTTGACCACGTAGTTCACCAGATCCTCCACGGCGATGGGGTTGCCCTGCTCGTCCCGGGGGGTGATGGTGAGGATACCCATGGAGGTCTCCTCGGCGGAGCCCAGCATCTGGCCCATGTACATCCCCGCCACGATGTGGTAGAGCTTGTCGTCCTGAATCTCGGTAAGAGTGCCGTCCTCGTTTCGGAGCATGGCGTAGTCCACCTTGTTGAAGATCATGCGGTTCTGATTAAAGGAATACTCCACCCCCGACATGAAGAGCTGGGCGGTGTTCATGAGGGGCTGGACCGAGGCGTCCAGCTCGATGGCGTTTTTCAGATCCTTGCCCGTGACGTAGATGGCGATCAGCTCGCCCTCGGTGCCAACACCCAGGGAAGCGGCGTTGAAGACGTCCGAGACCGTGACCTTGCCCACGGGGAGGCTCCCGCGGATGACTCCCGCGGCGGTGATGGCCACGTCCACTCGCTTCCCCGTAGCCTGCTCCACCGCCCGCTTGTAGGCATCCGAGAAGATGTTGCACAGGGTGGACTCATGGGGCGTGGCGGACACCTGCTTGACGGTATCAAAGGTATAGGGATTGTTCACCAGCACCTGATCGAAGGTGTAGCCATACTTGGACAGATAGTCGGCCTCCACGTCGGCCTTGAAGCCCTCCACCAGGGAGGAAATGGCGGGGTCCTCGGCCACGTTCTCGTCGATGGGGATCAGCTCGTAGCTTTGGAGGGCAACGCCGTCACCGTCCTTTTTGAGCTTCAGGACGCCCAGATAGCGGCCGTACTCGGCGGCGGAGACGATGAGGGTGCCGTTGACCGTGACCGGCTCCCGCAAGGTGGTGTGGGTGTGGCCCGACACGATGACGTCGATGCCCTCCACCGCCTCGGCCAGCTCGTAGTCCTCTCCCTTGCCGCCGCTGGTGCCGCTGTGGGAAAGGCAGACCACCACGGGGTGGACGCCGTACTCGGCCTCGCATTCAGCCACACCGGCTGCCACGGCGGCCTTGGCGGTCTCAACGGGATCCTCCAGGACCATGCCCGAGTTGGGCGCGCAATCGTCGGCGTCAAAGCCAAAGATACCGAACAGGACATAGTACACCCCGCCCCGCTCCAGAATGGTGTATTTCTTCACGCCATAGTTGGCAAGAGCATCCCACATAGCCTCGGAGTAGCCCTCCTGTCCCTCCTTGGGGGGCCAGTAGTTGGCATTGACAATGGTAGGAACAGGATCACCGCTGTCAGCGGCGGCGTTCAGCATACCGATGAGACCGCTTTGCAGGTAGTCATACTCGTGATTGCCGAAGGTGGTGGCGTCGTAACCCATGGCCCCCATCATCCGCAGCTCGATGGCCGAGGTGGGGTAGGCGGTCTGGAACAGGGAACCCATGGCGAAGTCGCCGCCGTCCACCAGGATGGCGTCGGGATCCTTGGCCTTCTGCTCCCGGATGGCGGTCATAAGTCGGGCGTAGCCGCCGTACTCGCCGCCCCCCGTCTCGTTGGCCGCGGGGAGGAGGTGGGAGTGGAGGTCGTGGGTGAACAAAATGGTGATCTCCTCCTCGGCGGCCTCACCGGCGGAGGGGATGGCGCAGAGGGAGAGAAGGGTGACCAGAACCAAGGCAAGGGCGAGGAGGCGTTGGATGGATCTCATGGCGGTTTCCTTTCGTGGTGGATTGTGTTTGGGGGTATCGGATGATCACACGGTGGAGTTCTTGGTTTCTTCCGCGGTGGAAGCCGAGGATTTCATGCCCCGCGTGACCGCCAGAGCCAGCGCAAGAGCCGTCGCTCCCGCTGTCAGCTTAGCCACCATCATGGCGGGAATAGCCTCGGGATTCCACCCGCCCGCGAAGGCCAGGTGATCCCCGAAGACGAAGGCCGCCGAGACGGCGAAGGCCATGTTCAGCACCTTCCCGCGGGGGTCCATGTCCTTGACGGTATCAAAGGTGGCGATGGAGTTGACCGTGGTGGAGAGCAGTCCCGTGACCGACACGGCGTTGACCCCCATTCTGCGCCCCAAGGCCAGCAGAGGGCGGTTCAAGAGCTTGGCGATGAGGTGCATCATGGGAAACGCTCCCGCCAAAAGCAGGGCGATCTCCCCGATCACCAGAATGGCGTCCTCCACGGGAGCCAGGGTAGAGATCAGCACCCATCCCGTCAGCTTCCGGAACAGGGCCAGGAGCAGGCCCAGCACCGATACGGCGGTCATGATCCGCCCGAACCAGCTAAAGAGCTTGATGATGACCTTCTCAAACTTCCACAGCCCTAGAGCGATGAGCAGAGCGGGGAGAAGGGTAGGGAGGAGGTTGAGCAGCACCTTCAGCGGCGCGATCCCCGCTACCAGGCCGCCCACGAGGATGCCCAGAGGGACCGTGATGATGCCGCAGAGGATCCCCTTGGCGGCGTAGGAGCGGTCCTCGGGCAGCAGGATCCCCATGGATACGGGGATGGTGAAGGTGACGGTCACGCCCAGAAGGGAGGAGCAGACCATACCGCCCAATAAGGCTCCCTCGGGGTCGTTGGCCAACCGATCGGCCAGGGGCGCGCCGCCCATATCACAGGCCAGGAGAGACCCCGCGAGCATGGTGGGATCCACCCCGATCAGGTTGAACAGGGGCAGGATCACGGGGGAGAGGAGGTCGGCCAGCACAGGGGCCAGCACCATCATGCCGATCATGGTCAGGGCCAGAGGTCCCATGGTGGTGATGCCCCGCTCGAAGGCCTTACCGAGGCCAAATCGGTTCGAGAGGATATAGTCCACCCCGCCCGCCACGGCGAACAGGGCAAAAATCATGAACAGGATCTTGGTAAAGGTCATAGCCGTACTCCCTCAAGGCGGTATGCCCGCGGAAAAGCGGCCGCCTGCGTGGTTCTTTGGCTCCATTATAGCACAGATGGGGAAAACTTTCAAGATATGCGGAAAAAACACGGGAGATTTTTTGCGGGAGGCTGCCGCAGAAGACAAAACCCCTCCGCAGGGGAGGGGTTTTGGGAAGCTTCGTGAAATCAGTAGTTGGCCGCGTGAACCTCGAAGTATGCCTTGGGATGGGCGCAGGTGGGGCAGATCTCGGGAGCCTTCTTGCCCACGACGATGTGACCGCAGTTGCGGCACTCCCAGACCTTGATCTCGCTCTTCTCAAAGACCTCGGCGGTCTCCACGTTCTTCAGCAGGGCGCGGTAACGCTCCTCGTGCTGACGCTCGATAGCGGCCACCAGACGGAATTTAACAGCCAGCGCGTGGAAGCCCTCTTCCTCGGCGGTCTTGGCAAAGCCCTCGTACATATCGGTCCACTCGTAATTCTCGCCCTCGGCGGCGGCCAGCAGGTTGGCGGCGGTGTCGCCGATGCCCTCCAGTTCCTTGAACCACAGCTTGGCATGCTCCTTTTCGTTGTCAGCGGTCTTCTGGAACAGAGCGGCGATCTGCTCGTAGCCCTCCTTCTTGGCGACCGAAGCGAAATAGGTATACTTGTTGCGCGCCTGGGACTCACCGGCAAAGGCAGCCTCCAGGTTCTTCTCGGTTTGAGTGCCTGCGTACTTGTTCATGTTTCTTCCTCCGTTTCGTGATGTAGACAATCTGACACGGTCGTACCGTGCGCTACTATTATAGCATATCATACCCGACCTGTCAAGAAATATTCGTGTCTTGGATGAGAAATTTCATTGAGCGCAAGAGGCTTGGGAGCGAGCTCGGAACGGCCTTGCTCCTTCTGAGGACATTCGTGCCGAAAAGGGGAGGGAGCGCCCTACTTTGACAAAAAACGTGTAAACCCCACGGCAAGATTGCAGATTTCCGCGGGAAGTCATACGGATGATCAATAATGTTTACAATTTAATATTTACAAACGAACAATTATGTGCTATAATAAAATGGAATATCATTCGTACACTTTGCATTCGAGGTGCTGCATGAAAATAAAAGCAACGTTTGACTCTGTAACTTATAGCGGCGAATGGCATGAGCATCAGCGACTGTTATTGGAGCGGCTGGAGGGACGGGCAGACGTGGGTAAGCTCCACGTGGTCGCCCCCTACGGCAGCGGAAAGCGTGCCATTGGCTTGGAGCTGTTACGCCGCATGGGCCAGCCCTGTCTCATTCTGTCCGCTGACAGTTTTACCAGAAACCGCTGGGGGAAGGTTTTTCAGACCCGCTTTCTCCCCGAAGAGGCACGAAGGGACCCATCTGCCTACCTGTCCTACGATCTCCACACCCCCGCCCTTGTGACCGCCGTGACCTATCAGGCTCTGTATGCCGCTGTCAATAAGCTGTCGGTGGACGACGGTGAGGAAACTGCGGACTATCGGAATTTTGATATTGTCACCCTGGTCCGTGAGAGCGGTATCCGCAATATTCTCATCGATGACGCCTACCATATCGGCTCCGAGCGCCTCGCCGCTCTGGAGACCTTTTTCGCCATTCTGGGCAACGAGATCCGCACCGTCGCCCTGACCTCCTGCCTTCCTCATGACCTTCGCGCCGAGGAGTGGAACAAGTTCATCGCCCTCTGCGGTGAGGTCGCCGACGAGGTCTGTATCCCCGAGCTGGTCAAGTGTGGCGCTCTCTGCTCCCATCGGGATCTGATCTACCTCAACCAACTTACCGACATCGAGGCTGCCGCGGTGAAGGGCTTCCGTAAGGGCGTGGACGAGGCGGTTGCCGAGGCCATGAAGCTGGACTTCATGGGGGAGATCAACTACCGTGTGGAGCATCTGTACAGGAAGAACCGCGAGTACCTGTACAACCACCGTGAGGCCATCCTGGCTGTTCTGGCCGTGCTCCAGGACTACGGTCATTCGGTAAATCTGACGGTCTACCACAAGCTGAGCGGTCGATTCTCCATTGAAAAGCCCTCCATTGAGGAGGTTCAGAAGGCCTTTGATTTCCTGCTGGAGAGCCGTACCTTCCTCCGAGGCGAGGAGCAGGAGCGGCTGAGCGAGGTCTTCAAGCGGCACCACGTGATGGAGAACCGTACCGTGCGTCTCGTCATCAACGATAAGCTCCGCCGTGTGCTGGCCTCTACCCCCGATAAGCTGGAGGGAGTTGCCGCCATTGTTGAAAGCGAAGCCAAGGTCCTGGGTGAGGACTTCCGCGGGATCGTCATTACCGACGCGCCCCGCTCTGAGGAGCTGGCCCGTCTGGGCGGTGCCTATCGGTTTTTGCAGATCGGCATGATCCCCATTCTGGAGACCCTCCGCAATCGCTGTTCAGCTCTCCCGGTGGGGTGCCTTCTGGAGGATGCTCTCCTGCTGCCCGATGCCGCTGCCCACGCGCTCCCGGAACACAGCGCGGCCTTGCGAAGCGCCACCGATGTGACGCCCATAGAGTCCATTGGGTATAGCCTGATCCGCTTCCACCGAGGGAAGGACCGCTTACCCGCCGCCCTGTGGCTTTTGAAGAACGGACACGTGAAGATCCTGCTGGGTACGGCCGAATCCATGTACCACGCGGAGGATATTTCCTGTGTCAACGTGCTGATCTCGGCCTACACCGCCGCCACCTTCGCTGATGAATCCCGCGTCCGCGGACGGATCCTGTATGCCACCGGCGAGTATCCCGATCGGGTACTGCACCATTGGCACATGGTCACGGTAGAGCCCGCCTGCTCCGCGGAGGAGGAATCCACCATGCGCTTGACGGCCCGTATGTCCGCCGAGGGCCTGGAGGCCAGATCCTACGAGTACCGTGAGCTGCGCCGTCGATTCGTCTGTTACTTCGGCCCCAACGATGGTACGAAAGACCTGGAAGCGGGAATCGACCGCCTGAATATCGCTACGTCCGGCGGAAAAGAGGACCCCGTTCTTGCGGTGCGGAATCTGCTCTCCCTGAAGCAAGCCGCCTCCCGGGAAAACACTGCCCGGATCTGGAAAAACGCGACCGCGGAGCGCTCCATCCCCTCTGCCGAGGTTTTCGTTCCCAAGACGGCACGGGTGCCCGTTTTCACTCCCTTCAACGTGATCGGCTTGGGGCTGTCCGTGGCCGGCCATCTCTTTGGCTGGCGACTCATGCCGGTTTTACTGATGCTGATCCTGATCGCACTGAACGATCCCCGTATGCTGATTGCGGGCTTGGTCCTGTTGCTCTTCGATATTGCCATACTGGTGTGGAGCGTGTTGTTCATCCTCCATGTGGGGCGTATATGGGTACACAATATCACCGCGACGCAATCCATACGCGGACTGTGTACGGCTCTGCACGAGGGACTGAAGGAGCTGAAGCTGACCGGCAAGGATTCCACCCTGGTCATGCGCAAGGACACCGAGCGCGGCGGCTTCCACGTGTACCTGGATAACTGCCCCATTCGGGAGCAGATGGTTTACCAGACGGCTCTGACCGAGATGCTGTCCCCCATTGACCGCTCCAACCCTCGCTACATTTTCGTCCGCGGTGGTTGGTTCCACCGCCTGCTTTGGAGATGGTCCTACGCTTGTCCCTCGGTCATTGCCCGAGCCGATGTGTCGGTCAAGGCTTTTGAGAAGTACGTCAGCCACGTGCTGGATTCCTCCAAGTTCCAGTATACCCGCCGTGAGATGGGACAGAAGTTCCTCATTCTGGGCGAAAGCCGCTCGTACCTCGGCAAGAAGGACGTCTGCTGCTATCCCGGTATCTATCTGCGCCATACCTCCGATCCCGCCGAGACGGCCGAGGAGGAAGCGTCCGCCGAAAACGGAACGGAGAAAGCCTCAGACGAGACGGCCACGGAGGGATGATTGCCCGTTGATCGCGATCCTCTGCCGTTATCCATAAGAAAAGGGTGTCCCACAGCTTGTGAGACACCCTTTTTGGGTGGTGCGGTCCATGGGCGTAGGGGGGATCAAACCATCCCTTGCAGCCTCTGCCAGTACGCGAAGGTGCGCAGGATCCCCTCGTCGGCGTCAGCGCCGCGGCATTCAAAACGGAATCCGGGGGCGCTTTCCAGGGTTAGGATCCCGTCAAATCCCCATTCCTGCAGGGCGCGGGCCACCGCCGCCACATCCATTTCCCCCTCCTCCAGGAACCAATGAAGATCCTCCACGCCGTTGTTGTTGTGAAGATGGATCTCCCAGACGGGAAAGTCCTTGGAAGCCAGGGCTGCCGCGAAATCGGCGTGATCGGGACACGGGATGGGCGGATGCTCGTCAGGAGCGTTGGTAAACAAAGCCTTACCGCTGCTGTTCTTCCCGCGGATACGAAGGAACAGATGCCCGATATCCACCAGATAACCAAACCGCTGCTCCTCCCGTAGGGGAACCAGCTGAGCCCGCTCAGCAGCAGTCAGGCCGAAATCCTCCACGGCGATCCGACAGCCCGGTACCTGCTCTATTGCGAGGCGGATATAGCCGTATACGTCATCGCGGATCCCCTGGGGCACGTCAAAGGACAGCACCGAGATGAGACCGTGGACCTGTTGCCAGCGGGCAAGGACAGAGATCCCCCGCCGATACTCTGCCACGGTGTCCGCACCGTGATTCTTGGGTAGGGCGTAGTGCACCGTCAGTATGACCCCGGTCTCGCGGGCCGCCGCCGCGATCGCCTCCGAGACCGTGATATCGGTCAAGGCCCGTACCAGCTGGCCGCCGTGTACGCTCACCGAGGCAAAGCCCCGCGCGGCAAAAAAACGGATATTGTCCGCTATGCTTCTGTGAGGATAATGCCAGATAGCTAATCCTTGGATCATGATTTGCCTCCCATCCTCCGAAACGGTATTCCGTCCCGATGTTTCTACGCCCATTATACCCCTGAATCACCCAAATGTCAAGCACAGAGCTGTTTTTCGGGGAAAATTCGTTGAAAAATACTCGAATTTTTTTCAAAAACCTCTTGCTTTTTTGAAAGAAGTATGGTATAATATATCCCGTTGCACAGGGGTATAGCTCAGCTGGTAGAGTACCGGTCTCCAAAACCGTGGGTCGCGGGTTCGAATCCTCCTGCCCCTGCCAAGAAAAAAGCCATTCGCAAAAGCGAATGGCTTTTTTCAGTGAAATTCGTTCCTGCGGAACGAGTGAAATACGCTGGCGCGTGTGAAATTGCCTGCGGCAGTGAAATACGCCTACGGCGTGTGAAGGAACGAATTTTATTTCACATTGCGACCAACGGGAGCAATATTTCACAATTCACGAAGTGAATTATTTCACATTCGCCGTAAGGCGAATATTTCACT
>JAZNJA010000195.1:0-8220 GCA_045577755.1 Eubacteriales bacterium | reverse complement strand
TTCTCACTCGTTTCTGAAGACGAGCTTGTTCGAGTTGTTCATCTCATCAATTCCCGTCCTCGTAAATGTTTGGATTATCTCTCTCCGCTTGATTTTGTCTCTAAAAAGTGTTGCACTTGACTTGACAACCTGCCGACCGCGCAGCGGTGGATGAGGGTCACCCTTCCCAATTCCACTCTGTTCCGTCAGACCGATAAACCCAAATTTGAACCATTCCTTCCTCTTCCGATCATGGAAGCTCCCCCCTATTGACAAACCCCCGAAAGTATGCTACAATAGAAAAAAGTCGAAAGGAGATCCTCATGAAGCTGCGCCATATCCTCTACGACCTCACCGACGTGCTCCTGTTGCATCTCATTCTGAACATTCCCAGCTATGTGGTGGAGCTTCTGCCCATCACCCCCCATTGGGCCTTCGTCATCTACCTGCTGGGGGTGGCGTGGGCTATCGTTCAACTCATCCTGGGGGTGCAGTACCGCGAAAGACTTCTGCGCTGGTGGGAGGGCATCTCTGCCCCCGCCATGTGGAGCATCAGCAGCGTGACCTTCGTCCTGTTCGCCGCCAGCTTGGTGGACGAGATCCTGACCCACGGGTGGAGGTTCTGATATACAAAAAAAACGGCTATCTCGCTGTGTGAGCGGGGTAGCCGTTTTCTGATTGGATGCTTAATGCCGGAAGCCCCATCCCGTGGATACGTCGGGCTTGGCTATGACTTTTCCTTCGGGAGTAAGGGTAAAGGTATAGCAGGTGCTGGAGCCGGAATAGCAGAAGGAGCTGGTGTAGGGAGAAAAGACGGTGGCATAGGGGGACTCCACCACCCAGGTCAGTTCCCGGTTGCCGTTTGCCGAGATCGAAGGGATCAATCCCAGAGTGGAGGGGTGATCGGTGGTGAAGGCACCGTCCATGACCGTGACCGAGATGATCTCCATGGTCTCGGGATCGCAGACCAGTAGGAAGGAACGAAAGATCGCGCGGTGGCGGGCAGCATATTCTTCCGATGGAATTCCCTTCATCCCGGTGAAGAACGAGTCCTGGCCGCCAATGATGCCCACGCCGTCGCTTTGCTCGGTATCCCAGTAGGGACGGAGCCATTCGCTCAGATCCTGAGCATTTTCGTCAGATGCTCCCGTGAGGCTGATATACAGGTAGCCGTTGGCCGCCAGGATCCGATCCACCGCCAGTCTGTAGGCGAGGGCACCGGATGCTCCTTCTGTGTAGGGGATCCCCAGCCCGCCTCCGTCCTCAAAGCCGTAGCTGTCGGTGATCTCACCCTCGGCGTTCATGTAGTAGAGCGAGGTATCGATGCCTGTATCCCTCATAAGGAGCAGATGCCCGTCACGGAAGGGAATGATCTGTTTGATCGTGTAGACAGGTCCCTTTTCCAGAGTAGTCCTGCTGTCGGCCAGCATATTGCCCGAGAAGTCGAATACGGTACGGCAAATGTGGACGCGGTCTGTCCAGGAGAACAGGGTGACCGTATCCTCACCGAACAGGATATACTGGGGGAGCTCCTGCGTTTCCCCGTTGTTCAAGGTGGTACTCCACAGGACGCTTCCCTCCGAGGAGAGAAAATAGAGACAGGTGTCGCGGGATTCTCCGTCGGTGTAGCCCGCTACGGCTACGTAATCATCGGTGAAGGCGTACTGAACGTAGCCGCCCATTCCGTCCAAGGGGACTGACCAGACCGTTCCACTCCCGTCCAGCCTCTTGAAATGAATGGTTCGGCTGTCATCCCTCGTGTAGCTGTACGGCTTGCGCAAGAGCGCCGCAAGACTGTCGGAATCCGTGATGGGCTTGTGGGTATCCTCCTCCGCCGTGGGATCCGGCGTGAAGAAAGCGGTGCCGTGAGGGCGAGCGGTCATTTGGGAATGGCCGCTTACGTGGTCATGGTGTGTAACGCGGATATAGTAGGATACGTCCAGGGGGATGACCTCGTCGGGGGCGTGTGTCTCCTTCCAGCCCTCCCACAGAGATTCCGCCTCCTCAGCTGACAGGCTTCCCTGGGGAGTCAGACCCATGTTGCTCTGCAGCATATGTCCCGTGGCGGGCAGGGAGAACTGACCCGTGATCATATCGCGGTAGACCCGCCACACGTCTCTCCGCTCCAGTCCCTCGGTGGAGAGACTGTAGTCCGAAAAGAAATCCATGGCTTTCCCGTAGGTGTAGTGCTCCACACCCACCGCCGAGCCGATACCCGCGCCCACCAGGGTCAAAGCCAGAGCGGCGGCCAGAGCGGGACGGCGGAGCAGGGGAGGACGGGGCGTGGGAAGAGGGTAGGCGGGCGGGTCAAGAGCGGCAACGCCTGCCTTGGCATAGACGTTCACCCGACGCAGGGCGGCGGTCTTGTCGGGCATGGGCAGATGATCCAGTGCTTGTAAGGCGGTTTGCAGTTCACTCGTCCTCATGGTGGTCTCCTTTCGTGGGGGCAGATGTGGGCTTGGGTATGCCATGGTGGGCGCGGAGCTTGTCGATGGCGCGGCGGTAGCGCTTCTGGGCGGCGGCCGTCGATATGCGGAGGGTCTCGGCGATCTCCCCGTGGGACAGGCCGTGGTAGAGCCGCAGGACCACCAGCTCCCGCTCCTCGGGGGACAGTACCGTCAGCATATCCCACAGGGCGGCGAAATCCTCGTCGGCATCGATGGGAGTGGGGAGAGTCTCGGCGGTATCGAGGGGAGCGGTAGCGTGGCGGGTACGCTTGCGTACGGCATCCAGGGCGGTGTGACGGGTAACGGTCAGCACCCATGCGCGGGGATTGGTGCGGGGACGGTAGAAGCGGGCATCCTGATAGATCTCCACGAGGGTGTCCTGCAGAATATCCTCGGCATCCTCCCGATGACCGGTGATGACGTATGCGGCGGTGAATATGGCGCGGCCCATCAGCTCATAGAGCTCACCAAGCCCGACGGGCTCGCCCTCGTCGGTTCTTTCGCCCCGTCCCAAGGCCAGCAAAGCCTTCTCTAAACGCTTGTCATCCGACCGACTCCACGCCATGACCGTCACCTCCTTTCGTGTTTTCTGCGGTGGTCTCTGCCAATAAAGCGTTTTACAGAGCATATTTCGGACAGAAAAAAGACACTTCATTAATTTTTGTTGTAGTTTACCACAAATTTCCGAATTAGTCAACCCCTGTTTGTGCAAACACACAAAAAGGCGTGAAATAATTGTCTCTCTCTTGCGCCTGCCCTCAAAATATGGTACAATGGGAGCATTCCAAACGCGAGGTGCTTCCATGACCACCCTTCTCCTCATCGTCATCTACGTCTGCTTCATAGGCCTCGGCGTCCCCGACTCCCTCTTCGGCCCCGCGTGGCCGGTCATGTCGGGGGAGTTCGGCCTCCCCGTGTCGGTGGCGGGACTCCTGACCCCCTACTTCTGCATCTTCACCGTCATCTCCAGCCTCTTCTCCGATAAGCTCATCAACCGCTTCGGCACGGGCAAGGTGACGGCGGTCAGCACCCTGCTCACCGCCATCGGCCTGTTCGGCTACTCCCTCGCCCCCTCCATTTGGTGGATCATGGTGTTCGCCATCCCCCTCGGCTTGGGCGCGGGGGCGGTGGACGCGGGACTGAACAACTACGTCGCCCTCCACTACAAGGCCTCCCATATCAGCTACCTCCACTGCTTCTACGGCGTGGGGGTCACGGTCAGCCCCGTGTTCATGTCTTTGGCCTTGGCCAAGCTGGGGGATTGGCATATGGGCTACCGCATTGCAGGCTTTGTCCAGCTGGGCATCGCCCTGATCTCGGTGCTGGCTATTCCCCTGTGGGGGAAGGTAGCGGCGCAGACCGCGCAGGCAGGGAAGGCCTCCGACACGTCGGAGCAGGGAGAGCCTGACTTTACCCCCCGCTCCCTTTCCCTCCGTGAGCAGGCCCGTGACGCGGGCATCCGCTGGATCTGGCTCATCTTCGCGGTGGCCGTGGCTCTGGAGGTGCTGGTGGGCAACTGGGGCAGTACCTTCCTGGTCAAGATCAAGGGCATGGAGCCCGCCTACGCCGCCGCCATGACCGCCCTGTACTACTTCGGCCTGGCCGCGGGACGGTTTGTCTCGGGCCTTCTCTCCCGCAAGCTCACCCCCTGGCAGATCATCGCCCTGTCCCTGGCGGTGTGGCCTCTGTCGGTGGTGTTCTTTGTCCTGCCTCTGCCTCCCGCTGTGTCGGGCGTGGGACTGCTCTTCGCGGGCCTGGGCATGGGGCCGCTCTACCCCAATTTCGTCTACCTCACCCCCCGCAACTTCGGGCGGGACGTCTCCCAGTCCATCATGGGCTCCCAATCCGCCTCGGCCTACCTGGGCCTGATCGCGGTACCGCCCCTGTTCGGTCTGCTGGTCAACAACTTCGGTGTGGGACTCTACCCGTCCTTCCTCGCCGTGGTGTACGTCATCCAGCTGGCCGCCGTCCTGCTGTTCATCCGTCATCTGAAAAAGCGGGGAACCTACCACGCGAAATGATCCCGGAGGTGTCCTATGTTCTCCTTATTCCGTAAGAAAAAAGCCGCGCCACCTCCGCCCCCCGATCCCGCCCTTGTGGCCGAGATGAAGGAGCTGTGGTTCCGCTACGGCGGTAACGGTTTCGTCATTTGGCACGAGGATCCCGAGGGCTCTCAAAGGTTCCATGACGCCCACATCCCCGACGAGACCGTGGAGGAATGGCGGCAGGAGATGATCGCGTCCGAATTCACCGCCCTCACGGAGGGTGACCCGACTCGCCGTTGGATGGTCGCCCGCCATCTCTTGGGGCTGATCGGAAGCACCCGCGCCCGCACCGAGGAGCTGTACGACCGCCTGCTGGATCTGCTCGGCGAGATGGCGGACGATCTGGATAAGCGTCAGCGCATCCTCATCCTCCAGCAATTTTCCGACAGTAACGTTCCCCGCAACAATGGCGCGATCCGCTACATCCACGAAAAGGCCCCGGGACTTACCCCGAAGATGTCCGACGTCCTCCGCAGGCTGGCCGACTTTACGGTCTCGGAGGCCGATAATCAGCCCGACAGCATGGGCTGGAGCGACGTGCCCAAGCGGTACAGGGAAGCTCTCGACGGCATCCGCGTGGCGTATCTGCTCCACGTCAACGCGCCGTGATAAACTCAAAAGAACACGCCCTCGCGGAATGACCGTAAGGGCGAAAAACAAAATAACCTCAAAAAGATCACATAATCTAAAACATGATACATATCGTCGATACATACCACCAGATCAATTCTTTGTTTGAAAACGGAGTGTTCATTCACGAAAAATGGGAACGCTATATCAACTCCGTTTACCCTCAAGCGGCTTCTTTCTTTATAGATGATCTGAATGCGTGCTTGAATAGTGGTAATTATGTGTATGAAAGGGACGTCCTGCCGATCCTTTGTGCTGTCCCCGATCATCCTGCATTAGAAGCTTTGCACACATCGTTTTGCAAGATCACCGAGGGCTTACATGAAAATGTGATCAATTGCTTTGGCCGCGAGCTGGATATTGACATTGTCCTATATGTTGGACTTTGTAATGGTGCAGGATGGGTCACCCATATCAATGGGAGAGAGGTCATATTGCTGGGGATAGAGAAAATACTTGAACTGAATTGGTATGATGAGGATTCCATGCGTGGATTGATCTACCATGAATTGGGTCATGCATATCACAAGAAATACGGGTCGTTTTGCCAGCAGATCGAAGATCGGAGCCGCCGTTTTATTTGGCAATTATTCACCGAGGGTATTGCCATGTATTTCGAGCAGGTCCTTGTCCGGGATCTACGTTATTATCACCAAGACAAAAATGGGTGGCTTACATGGTGCGAGGAGCATTTTCAGCAGATTGCGTCAGACTTTTCGCAAGACTTGCCGACTATGACAGCGACCGATCAGCGATATTTCGGGGATTGGGTGCGTTATCAAGGCAAAGAGGATGTAGGTTATTATCTAGGAGCAAGATTTATCCATCATCTACGCCACAAGTATGATCTTGAAGAACTGATTAAAATGAACATAGATGGTGTCCATCAAGAATATCTGTTATTCATTGGATCGATCTTGTAAAGTAATCGTAAAGGCCAAGCCGCATTACGCAGTTTGGCCTTTTTCTTTGCAAGAATTTGTGTTTGAAATTGTCTTATTCCTCTTTGTCCTCAAACCGCTCCGCGCACTCGATCATGCGCCCCACAGCCCCCTTGAAACGCTCGTGACCCCGGATGGGCGCCCAGATGCGGGCGGCGAAATTGCCGCGAAGGAGGCGGGCACACTTGGACAGGCCCCGCGCCTCGGTGTCCTCGTTCTTATCATAAGTCACGCGGTTGATGATGACGGATGTGTAGACGGCGGTGTCGGGGCGGCTGTCGCAGAGAATGGCGGCGTCGGCCATACGCTCAAAGGCATCCATAGCCTCGGCGTTGCGTCCCTCCGAAAGATGGAGCATGGCCAGCTGTCGGTAGGAGTTGGCCAGACGGTCGGCATAGAACAGGGGGGCGTCATCGAAGACCACCCCGAACAGGGCGATGCTCTTTTCCATGATGGCGATCTTTTGCGCGGTGGTATAGCGATTCCCGGCGATATCGGGCACGCAAGCCAGGTTGTAGAGATGCCACCACATATTGTCCGCGAAATGGATCAGGTTGCGCTGGGCTTGGGCAAAGGCCACCTCCCCGGTCAGCATGGTGGCGCGGATGATCTCCCGGGATACACTCATGCCGTGGAGCTGGTCGGCGATCTCCTCGGCGCGGGGAACGTCATCCAGCTGATGGGCGTAGATGTCGCACAGTACCTTCTTGGTCTCGTCCCGCAGACCGTCGTCGGTGCAGTCATCCAGAATGTGACGGCACAGGGAGACCGCTTCGGTCAAGGCCGCGTCACGAGCCGCCGCGGCTCGCTCCCCCCCTCCCGATTCCTCCAGGAGGCCGGCGTACAGGGAAAGCACCTGGGCGGTCTCCAGCTGGAGCGAATAGTCCGAGGGGGCCTCGGCCAGGGCGGTGCGCAGAAGCTCCAGAGCCTCGGTGACACGGTCGCGGTCCAAAAGCCGCTCCACCTCCTCCAGGTATTCCCGTACCTTGGCGGCCTTCTGGGCCCCCGTGTAGCAGAGAAGCTCGTCCATGGTGACGCTGAAGTAGTCCGCGATAGCGGGAAGGTAGTTCATGTCGGGATAGCATACCCCCGATTCCCAGCGGGAGACGGCCTGGGGGGTCACACCCAGGTGGTAGGCAAGCTTGTCCTGGGTCACGTCACTTTTCTTGCGCAGCAGACGGATCTTTTCGCCGATTCTGATCTTGGTTTCCATGAAAGGCCCTCGCTTCCGTGTATTTCTATCTTTAATTATATCATATATGCGACAAAAATACAATGAAAAATAGAAAAATTAACAAAAAGTTTCAAAATATTCCGTGTGGGTAAGGATACGAAAAAATACTTGACAAAAAAGTCTTGTCCGTGTATAATGATGGAAACGGAGGATGCTCCGATTATTCATCAGAAAGGAAGCTACCCATGAAACACGCATTTTCCAAGAAGCTCCTGGCTCTGACTCTTGTAGCGGTGCTGGCGATCTCGTCCGCGCTGATCCTGACCCCTGCCGCCGAGGAGGGCGAGGCCGCCTATATTACTGCAGGCATGGTCGCCTGGTACGACGGCGTTGACAACGAAGCCAACGGCACCCACAACAACGAGGCCACGGTCTGGCAGAACAAGATCAATCCCACCGAGGAGTGGGCCATCAACCTGACCCCCGACGCCGACGATCACTTTACCGACGAGGGCTTTACCGTCCACGACGGCCGCCAGTTCTTCCCCACATCGGTGCTGGACGTCATCAACGGCGAGGCCTGGACTCTGGAGGTCTCCCTGGGCGATTTCGTTGGCCTGGGCGGAGCCTACCACACCTTCATCAACTGTGACAACGACAACTTCTCCCTGTTCATCCGCGTGAGCACCGGTTGTCTGGAGTTCAAATACGCCGGCCTGACCCGCGACCAGCGCTACGAGCTGCCCGAGGGCGTGGAGCTGATCAAGAACTCCACCGTGACCATCACCTACGAGCCCGGCGGTGAGATGGTGACCTACGTGGACGGCGAGGAGATGGACCGCCGCGACGTGTACAACTTCATGGGCGCCGACAACCTCTTCTTCGGTCACAACAAGACCGACCGCAACCAGGATACCACCTTCAAGTCCATCCGCATTTACGACCGCGTCCTGACCCCCGACGAGGTGGCCTATAACCAGTCCGTGACCGATGGCACAGCCGAG
>JAZNJA010000194.1:0-16242 GCA_045577755.1 Eubacteriales bacterium | reverse complement strand
GATCTTGGGATCCTCTTTTTGTCGTACTCATTTTGGCCTCTTTTGGAGGCTTTTTCTTTTGTTGGGGCTTATAAGTGTTGGCTTACATAGAAAAGGGCTGAGCCATTCGCTTTCTGAAAAGCTTTTGACTCAGCCCCTTTTCTTTTTTCTCCGAAAACCTCGCCTCCCACCTTGACGGGAAACGGATTGTATGCTATAATGTTTTCGTATTCCGAATTTCTGTTCAGGAGGCTCCCATGAAACACTTCAACCGCAAGATCCGCTTGCTGCCCTTGGTCCTGGCGCTGATCACCCTGTCGGTGCTGCTGCTGGTCGCCTGTGACCCGAGCGGCGACGGCACCGCCACGTCCGCCCAGACGACGGGTACCGCCCGGCCTGTTACCGAGGAGCCCGTGACCCGGGTAGACGGCACCGAGCCCGGTACCGAGCCCGGCACCGAGGACATCCCCGAGACGACTGCCGAGACAGTCACCCAAGACACGGCCACCGAAGAGGAGACCACCGTCGACGCCGCCAACCGCGTCAACGAGCCCACCGATCCCGCTCACGTCACCTTCTACGACTCCAAGCGGCCTAAGCTGACCTCCATCCTCAGCAGTCCCAACCAGTGCAAGGCAACCATCGTCATGGACGAGACCTACGGCTCGGTGCTGAAGCTCACCACCGCGGGCAACGCCTCCGATCCCTTCATCACCTTCAATTATGCCCCCTATATGAGGGCCCTCAAGCTGGATGCCATCAACGCCGACGAGTACAAGTACATCACCATGACCATCCGTCCCGAGGGCTGTAGCTCCGAGACCTTTGAGATGTTCTACTACGCGGGCGCCATCCAGGGTGCCACCCCCGGCTACCAAACCACCGCCGTTTTCAACGCCGGCAACGAGGGCTGGCAGAAGATCATCTTCGACCTCTCGGGCGCCGATTGGTCGGGGACCGTGAACGGCTTCCGCCTGGACTTCCTCACCGCCCCCGGCGGCGCGAATGAGTCCGTCTACATCTACTCCATCGATTTCTACAAGACCGCAAAGGAGGCCTACGGTGACATGGATATTGATCTTTCCAAGCCCGGCGAGGGCTCCGATCTGGCCGAGAAGCCCGTGGAGGGGGTCAACTATGACAAGCTGACCGCTCCCGACGAGGACGCCTCTGTGGATCTCTGGTTCGACCACATGACCGAGAAGCTCTACCAGAGCGACACCACCTCCTCGGGTCTGAACACCTACGTCATCCACATGGCCGGCAACAGCATCGAGAACTGCCAGTTCTTCCTCGCCCCCGACAGCGATCGAACCTTTACGGTCTCCCTGTCCGATTTCAGCGACGGCAAGGGTCACTCGCTCCGCGCCGAGCTCCTCCGTGAGCATTACGTGCGCATCAACGGGCATATGGTTCCCGATGCCCTGCCTCCTTTGGAGGGCAGCGTACAGGTCAAGGGAGGAAACTCTCAGGGCTTTGTCATCAAGGTCTGGGCTGACGCGAATCAGACCGCCGGTCTGTACTCCGCAGACCTGACCGTCACCGATTCCGCGTCGGGTAAGACGGTCAAGACCGCCAAGGTCTACACCTACGTCTACGGCTTCTCCCTCTCGGAGGAGACCGCTCTGCGCACCGCCGTCGGCATGGGCGACTGGCCCATCGTCGCCTCCTACCAGAACCGGGGCATGAACGACGTGGAGTACTGGGATCTCTACAAGATCTACTACGATTTCCTGCTGGAGAACCGCCTCTGCGCCTACCGTCTCCCCTACAATCTCACCGACAGCAGAGTCAACGCATACCTGGACAATCCCCGCGTGAATTCCTTTGTCATCAACAAGATCAGCGACAACGAGAGTCAGGCCTACGACATTCTGAAGGCCAACGACGCCTGGCTGAGGAAGGGCTTCTACTACTACGTGGACGAGCCCTCCAACACGGGGCTTCTCAACAATCTCGCGGGCGCGGGCAACCGCCTGGCGGGTACCTTCCCCGGCTACAGACAGGTGTCTCCCTTCTTCACCAACATCAACCTCGGTGACGTGGATCAGATCGAGTTCATGAAGCCCTACGTCAACATCTGGTGCACCAAGCCCTTCGCCTTTACCCCCCGGGACAAGGCCGTGATCGCGGGCACTCAGTTCATGACCACCTCTGCTCAGGACAAGAAGTACGGCACCTTCGCCGAGCGCATGGCCGCTATGGCCAAGGAGGGCCACGAAACCTGGATGTACGTCTGCTGGGAGCCCGGTCAGCCCTACGTCAACTGGCTGGCTCTGGGCGACGGCACCGAGCCTCTGGTCTCCATCTGGCAGTGCAAGATGACCGACTCGGTAGGTATGCTCTACTGGGACAGCGCCTACTGGACCTCCGACCCCATGAACGACCTGACCCCCCTCATCGGCGCCGCCTCCCACGGTGACGGTGTCCTGCTCTACAGCGGCGCCCAGATCGGCAGCTACGAGCCCATCTCCTCCTTCCGTCTGGAAAATATCCGCAACGGCATCCAGGACTACCAGCTCCTGACCATGCTGGAGGCCGCCGAGGGCGAGGCCGCCGCGGACGAGATGGTGGCTATGGTCACCACCGACGTGGTCACCTACACAAACGACGACGACTACCTCAAGGCTGTGCGTGTCATGCTCTTTGAGAAGGTCGCCGAGGCCATGAAGTAAATATTCATTTTGGGCAGAGATCCACAGCGGTCTCTGCCCGTTTTACACCCAATTTTTGCATTTTCATTTGCATTGTATCATTCCCGTGCAAAAACAAGGTGTTTATTTAAAAAGAAATGTCATGTAAAATATACCCGTAAGGGGTGATGCATGTGTTTCAGATAAAAAGAAAAGAATATACCAATAAGACCTTTCGCCTGCCTGCGGAGCTTGTAGAGAGGCTGGAAAGGATCGCGCAAAACAACGGTATTTCACTGAATAATTTAGTTGTTCAATGCTGTGAGTACGCGCTGAACGATATGAGCGTACCGGATGAATGTACCGAGCGGAAGGTATCCGAGTCCGTATGATCGTCACATTTTGCGGCCACGCCGATTTTCAAAAGACCCCCGCACTATCATCCCGTCTGCTGACTCTGCTGGCAGAGCGCGTGGGCGATACTCCCGCCGAGTTCTACTTAGGAGGCTATGGCGGCTTTGACAGCTTTGCCTATGAGGTAGCGTCCCAATATAAGAAGACACACCCGCAGGTCTCGCTCGTTTTTGTCACCCCCTACCTATTGGTGGAATATCAAAGGACACACTTAACCGAAGCAGCCGCGCGTTACGATTCCATCCTGTACCCCGAGCTGGAGCGTGTCCCTCCCAAATTTGCCATCACGCACCGCAATCGCTACATGGTCGAGAAAGCTGATCTCGTGATCGCTTACGTCTGCCGAGAACGGGGCGGCGCGTACCAAGCCTACCGCCACGCACTTCGCAAGGGGACAGCCGTAATCAATTTTGCCAAAAACGGATCACCGTGAAGATGCTACAGAAAATTTTCCTTTTTTCTCTACCATTACATAAATTCCCGCTTCCCTGTTTCGTCAAATTGCACAATGCCTTTTTCACCCCCTGAATCCCCCCCTGTTTCCTGTCATTACCCCCGAAAAAAAGGGGGTATGACACAGGGACGACAAACAGACCCCTATAATAATGAGAGAAACCCACCGAAAAAGCCTTTGCTTCGGTGGGCTTTCGTTATTTTTTTGTCAGAATTTTTGATAATTTTTTGTCAGTCCCCCGAGAGGGGGGAAAACCGCAAAAATGGGGGGGCAAAAGTTTGTTTAGTTTTGAAACAAAAAAATTCTTCAAAACTATTGAAAAATTTTCGTCATTTTGATATAATACATGGTGAATAGATTTGTCTTCTATCAAAATCCCCCCCGGAAGGAGAACACGTCATCATGAAAATACTGGTCGTTAACGCCGGTAGCTCGTCCCTGAAGTATCAGCTCTTCGACATGGACGAGAACAAGGTGCTGGCGAAGGGTCTCTGCGAGCAGATCGGTCCCGCGGGTAACATCACCCACAAGCGTCCCGGTCAGCCCACCTACGCCGAGAGCTACCCCATGCCCACCCACAACGAGGCCATCGAGCTGGTCCTCAAGCTCCTCACCGACGCCGAATGGGGCGTCATTGAGAGCGTGGACGAGATCGGTGCCGTCGGCCACCGCTTCGCACACGGCGGCAAGTTCCAGTCCTCCCAGGTCCTCACCGAGGCCGAGATGGAGTATCTGGAGTCCATCGTTCCCATCAACCCCCTCCACGGCCCGCCCGCTATCAAGGGTGTGTACGCCTGCCGCGCCGTCCTGGCTGACAAGCCCCACATCGGCGTGTTCGACACCTCCTTCTACTCCACTCTGGAGCCCAAGGCCTATATGTACGCCCTGCCCTACGAGTGGTACGAGAAGTACGGCATCCGCAAGTACGGCTTCCACGGTACCTCCCACCGCTACGTGGGCGCCAAGGCCGCCGAGTACCTGGGCAAGGACGCCAAGGATCTGAAGATCATCACCTGCCACATCGGCTCCGGCTCCTCGGTCACCGCTATCGACGGCGGCATCGCCGTGGACACCTCCATGGGCTTCACTCCCCAGGACGGTCTGCCCATGGGTACCCGCTGCGGCGCCATCGATCCCTCCCTCGTGACCTACGTCATGAAGCAGAGCGGCATGACCCCCGACGAGATGGACAACGCCATGAACAAGAAGTCGGGTCTGCTGGGTGTCTCCGGCGTCTCCAACGACGGCCGTGAGGTCTGGGCCGCCGCCGACGCGGGCAACGAGCGCGCCAAGCTGGCCATGGAGCTCATGGCTCGCGGCGCCGTCAAGCTCATCGGTACCTACACCGCCGAGATGAACGGTCTGGACGTTCTGGTCTTCACCGCAGGCGTTGGCGAGAACGACCGCCGCACCCGCGCGCTGATCGCCGGCAACCTGTCCTTCTTCGGTATCGACTTCGACGCCGAGAAGAACATGACCGCTCCCCACGACGGCATCCTGGAGATCTCCAAGCCCGACTCCAAGGTCAAGGTCCTGGTCATCCCCACCGACGAGGAGTACATGATCGCCTGCGACACCGAGGCTCTGGCCAAGGCTCTGTAAGGTGACCCTCAAGGCTGACCGCGGAGGGGAAAATCCCCGCGGCGGCCTCCCCCACAAGCACCCGATCTCCCGAGCGCGGGAGGTAAAGATAAGTTTATAAAAAATTTTTATACGCGAAAGGAAAACAAAACTATGGCACAGTCTCCGTTCGAAATCAAGAAGGAAATTTGCGACATCGGTAAGCGCATCTACGACCACGGCTTCGTTGCCGCAAACGACGGTAACATTTCCGTCAAGGTCGGCCCCAACGAGTTCTACTGCACTCCTACCGGCGTCTCCAAGGGCTTCATGACCCCCGACATGATCATCAAGATCGACGCCAACGGTAACAAGATCGACGGTAAGCTCAACCCCTCCTCCGAGATCAAGATGCACATGAGAGTGTATCAGGAGCGTCCCGACGCCAACGCCGTCGTTCACGCTCATCCTCCCGTGGCTACCGCCTTCACCGTGGCCGGTGTTGAGCTGGACCAGTACATCCTGCCCGAGGCTATTCTGACCATCGGTAACGTTCCTACCTGCGACTACGGTATGCCCTCCACCATGGAGATCCCCGAGTCCCTGATGCCCTACATCCAGAAGCACGACGCTTTCCTGCTGAAGAACCACGGCGCTCTGACCGTCGGTAACACCCTGCTCCGCGCTTGCTTCACCATGGAAGAGGTGGAGTTCAACGCCAAGATCAACCTGTACGCCCGCCAGATCGGTGCCGGCGCCAACAGCCGCATCGACGAGATCTCCTGCCACGAGCTGGAGAGACTCATGGAGCTGCGTAAGAAGATGGGTCTGCCCGGTAAGCATCCCGGTTGTAAGTCCTGCCCCAACAAGGGTACCTCCAACTGCAAGTGCAAGGGCAACGAGTGCTCCTGCGGCGGTCACGGCAACTCCGAGGACGCTCTGGTCGCTGAGATCACCCGCAAGGTTCTGGCCGCTCTGGGTAAGTAATTCCCGTAGTCGGAACCAACACTTACACAGAAAGGAAGAACCGACATGGCAATCAACTGGACTGAGGCGCAGGTTGCCGAGCTGGTCGCGAAGGTCGTCTCCGAGATCCGCTCCGGTTCCCCTGCTCCCGCTACTGAAAACTGGAGCTCCACCCAGTACAACGGTCGCAAGCTGATCGGCGTTTACGCCACCATGGAGGAGGCCATCGCCGCCGCCGAGGCAGGCTACAAGGCCATCCGCGCCACCAGCGTCGCTGACCGCGAGAAGTTCATCACCTCCATCCGTAACTACTGCCGCGCCGAGGCCGGCACCATGGCCGCTCTCGGTGTCGCCGAGACCAAGATGGGCCGCGTGGACCACAAGACCGCCAAGCATATGCTGGTGGCCGACAAGACCCCCGGCACCGAGGATATCGTGGCCGAGGCCAAGACCGGCGACTACGGTCTGACCCTCACCGAGCGCGCTCCCTTCGGTGTGGTGGGCGCCATCACCCCCTCCACCAACCCCTCCGAGACCGTCATCTGCAACAGCATGGGCATGATCGCCGCCGGCAACGGTGTGGTATTCAATCCTCACCCCGGCGCCATCGCTACCTCCAACTACGCAGTTGACCTGGTCAACCGCGCCGTCCACGCCGTCGGCGGTCCCGAGGTCCTGGTCGCCTCGGTGGCCAAGCCCACTCTGGACACCGCGGACGTCATGTACAAGCACCCTGCCATCCGCCTGCTGGTCTGCACCGGCGGTCCCGGCGTGGTCAAGGCCGTTCTGGCCTCCGGCAAGAAGGCCATCGGTGCCGGCGCGGGTAACCCCCCCGTCATCGTGGACGACACCGCCGACATCGAGAAGGCCGCCAAGGACATCATCGACGGCTGTACCTTCGACAACAACCTTCCCTGCATCGCCGAGAAGGAGGTCTTCGTCTTCAACAACGTGGCCGACCGTCTCATCGCCGGTATGCAGAAGAACGGCTGTATCCTCCTCACCCGCGAGCAGGCTGACAAGCTGGCCGAGGTGGTGCTGAACAAGAAGGTCAACGAGAAGACCGGCAAGGTCTCCTACGTGGTCAACCGCGACTGCGTGGGCCGCGACGCCCGCGTCATCCTCGCCAAGATCGGCATCAACGTGGGTCCCGAGATCCGCTGTGCCATCGCCGAGGTGCCCTTCGAGCATCTCTTCGTGCAGGAGGAGCTGATGATGCCCATTCTGGGTATCGTCCGCGTCAAGGACATTGACGAGGCCATTACCCTGGCCTGCAAGGCCGAGCACGGCAACCGTCACACCGCTCATATGCACTCCAAGAACATCGACAACCTCTCCCGCTTCGCCAAGGAGGTCGAGACCACCATCTTCGTCAAGAACGCGCCCTCCTACGCGGGCATCGGCTTTGGCGGCGAGGGTCACACCACCTTCACCATCGCAGGCCCCACGGGCGAGGGTATCACTTCCGCGAAGTCCTTCACCCGTCTGCGCCGTTGCGTGATGGCTGATCACTTTAGAATTATTTGATCCCACAGAAAGGAAACAAAAACAATGGATATTTCCGCTAATCAGATTGAAGCCATTGTCCGCTCCGTGCTGGGTTCCATGAACACCTCCGCACCCAAGGCCGCAGGTTCCCTGCCCAAGGTTGCCAAGGTGGCTATGCTGGTAGGCCCCAAGAAGATCGAGATTCAGGAGGTTCCTCTGCCTGAGCTGGGCGAGGACGACATCCTCATCAAGGTCGAGGGCGCAGGCATCTGCGGTACCGACGTTCACGAGTGGAAGATGGATCCCTTCGGCCTCATGCCCGTAGTTCTGGGTCACGAGGGTACCGGTGAGGTGGTCTACTGTGGCAAGAACATCGTCAAGGACACCGCGGGCAACCCCATCGGTGTTGGCGATAAGATCGTTACCTCCGTTATCTCCTGCGGCGACTGCTACAACTGCCGCATGACCCCCGGTCGCACCAACCTCTGCGCCAATCAGGGCGTTTTCGGCCTGATCGGTGACAAGAGAGGCACCGACGAGGGCAACCGCGCCAACGGTTGGTTCGCCGATTACATGCTCATCCGCGGCGGTGAGGCTTCGGGCGCTACCTTCTTCCAGGTCAACGAGCTGAACCTCAACCAGCGCATGATCCTGGAGCTGGCCTGCGTCTGCGTCCACGCTCTGGAGAGAGGCCAGAAGACCGGACTGCTGAACTTCGGTTCCAAGGTCCTGGTTCAGGGCTGCGGCCCCGTGGGTCTGGTGATGATCACCGTTCTCCGCGCCGCCGGTATCAACCACATCATCGCTGTGGACGGTAACGAGGACAGACTGAAGGTCGCCCAGAAGATGGGTGCCAAGACCACCGTCTGCTTCAAGCGTCCCGACGAGGACACCCTGGACAAGCGCGTGGCCAAGGTTCAGGCCGTGGCCAACGGTGTGGGCGTTGACTTCGCCTTCCAGTGCACCGGCGCTCCCGTGGCTGCCGCTGACATCTACGCCTACATCCGCCGCGGCGGCGGTATGTGCGAGATGGGCTTCTTCGTCAACAACGGCGAGTACTCCGTCAACCCCCACTTCGCTATGTGCAACAAGGAGATCGACATCGTCGGCTCTTGGGACTACTCCGCTGAGGACTACCCCAAGACCGTTGCCTTCCTGAAGCAGTGCCAGGAGATGAACATCCCGATCGAGGATCTCATCACCCACACCTTCCCCCTCGATCAGATGAACGAGGCTATGGAGACCAACGTGGCGCAGAAGGGCATCAAGATCGCCTACATCGCTAAGTAAGCAAAGGAGTTACCGATATGGCAGCTCTTGGAATGCTTGAAGTATACGGATTCGCCACCTCCATCGTCGTCGCCGATGCCTGCGCAAAGGCCGCCGACGTCAAGATCGTGGCCATCGACCGCAACAAGCCCGCCAACGCAGAAAAATGCGAGGTGCCCCTTGTGATGGTCGTGAAGTTCGAGGGATCCCCCGCCGCCGTTGAGGCTGCTCACGATGCGGGCAAGGCCGAGGCTGAGAAGCGCGGTCTGTTCATCACCTCGAAGATCATTGCGGGACTGGATCCCAGCGTGGAGTGGTTCGCCCATCTGACCGCTACCGGTCGCGACAAGCTCCGCAATTACACCACCGTTGACGGTAAGAAGGTTTAATCCTTCGCCGCAACCCACAAAACAAAAAATAATTTTTAAGGAGAATATTACAATGAACGAAGCTCTTGGTATGGTTGAGACCCGCGGTCTGGTTGCCGCAATTGAGGCTGCCGATGCTATGGTTAAGGCTGCTAACGTTACTCTGATCGGCTCTGAGAAGATCGGTTCCGGTCTCGTGTCCGTCATGGTCCGTGGCGACGTCGGTGCTGTCAAGGCCGCTGTTGAGGCCGGTGGCGCTGCCGCTTCCCGCCTGGGCGAGGTCATCGCAACTCACGTCATCCCCAGACCTCACACCGACGTGGACAAGCTCCTGCCCTCCATCTGAGAAGAACGAGGGGCTCTGCCCCTGACCCCCGGCAGGGCTCTGCCCTGCACCCGCTCAAGGGACTTTTTGAAAAAAGTCCCTTGAGAATCCCCAAAAACTTTCAGCAAGGGCTTGGGCAATTCGGGTGATCGGGAAAGTTCTTTGCCTACCAAACGAAAGCGAGGTACAAAAACATGGATAAGGCAATCGCACTGCTGGAAGTCCAGGCAATGGTCACCGCCATTGTGGGTCTTGACGCAATGATCAAGGCCGCCGACGTGAAGCTGATTCACGTTGAAAAGAGACTGGGCGGTCGTCTTGTGACCGTGGTGGTTGAGGGCTCGGTTTCGGCTGTTCAGGCCGCCGCCGATGCCGGTAAGGCCGCCGCCGCCGAGGTTGGCAACGTCAAGCTCTGCGAGGTCATCGCGCGCCCCCATCCCGAAGTCATGAAGTTCCTCCGCACCGATCCCATTCCTTAATGGACGGCGCGGCGTAACGAGATAATTCCCCAACAACAAACCCACAAACAAAAAGTAAATTTTTCTTAGGAGGAAAATACAATGAACGAAGCTCTTGGTATGGTTGAGACCCGTGGTCTTGTGGCTGCTATTGAGGCTGCCGATGCTATGGTGAAGGCTGCTAACGTTACCCTGATCGGCTCTGAGAAGATCGGTTCCGGTCTCGTGTCCGTCATGGTCCGTGGCGACGTCGGTGCTGTGAAGGCCGCTGTTGAGGCCGGTGGCGCTGCCGCTTCTCGCCTGGGTGAGGTTATCGCTACTCACGTCATCCCCAGACCCCACACCGATGTGGACAAGCTCCTGCCCAAGATCTAAGGAGAACGAGGGGCTCTGCCCCCCCGAGCTATGCTCGGAGAACCCCGCCCAAGGGGCTTCTTGAAAGAAGCCCCTTGGGGATCCCCAAGAACTTTCAATACTACATATATAAATGGAAGAATGAATGCTTTTTTCGGCTGAAGAAGGTTTTGATTTTTCAATTTGTAGAATATCAGAAAGAGGTTTTTGATCATGGAACTGAACGCAAGCACCATTGAAGCCATTGTCAAGAAGATCGTATCCGAGATGGACACCCCTGCGGCCAAGGCAGACGATCTGACCATCCCGGTGGGCATTTCCAACCGTCATATTCACCTGTCCCGTGAGGATCTGGACACCCTGTTCGGCGCAGGCTACGAGCTGACCCCCATCAAGGATCTCTCCCAGCCCGGTCAGTACGCCTGCAAGGAGCAGCTGACCATCATCGGCCCCTCCATGCGCCCCATTGAGGGTGTGCGCGTCCTGGGCCCCATCCGCAAGGAGAGCCAGGTGGAGATCTCGGTGACCGACTCCTTCGTTTTGAAGGTCAAGCCTCCCGTGCGCGAGTCGGGTAGCCTTGCCGGTTCCGCTCCAATCACCATCATTGGCCCCAAGGGTATCGTGACCCTGAAGCAGGGCTGTATCATTGCCAACCGCCACATCCACATGAGCCCCGCCGACGGTGCCCGCTTCGGTGTGAAGGACGGCGACTACATCACCGTGGATGCCTTCAGCGGCACCAAGCGCACCCGCTGGTTCGACGTCCAGGTCCGCGTTTCCGACAAGTTCTGCCTGGAGATGCACGTGGACACCGATGATGCCAACGCCGTGGGCTTCAAGAACGGCAGCACCGTCACCATGGTCAAGGACTGATCGCGCAAAAGTCCGTCCGCATACAGTAAATAGAACGGAGTATCATCATGCTCAAGGGAAAAGTCGTGGGGACCATCGTGTCCACCAACAAGTTTGACGCACTGCGTGGCTACAAGTTTCTGGAGATCCAGCTTAAGGAAAAGGACGAGCTGACCGACCGCTACATCATCGCCGTGGACCGCTCCATCAGCGCGGGTATCGGCGAGGACGTTCTGGTGGTGACCGGCTCCTCCGCACGCGCCGCCGTGGGGGACATGAACGCCCCTGTGGACGCCGTGGTCGCCGGTATCATTGATAAGCTCCAGCACTGAACCAACCGCGTGTGTAACGCGCAACTTTCATACAGAAGGTAACGAAAATGACCGATTTAAAGCAATTACTGAAGGATAACGGCGTCGTTGGCGCAGGCGGAGCGGGCTTCCCCTCCTACTCCAAGCTGGCCGAGGGAGCCGATACCCTGCTCATCAACGCCGTGGAGTGTGAGCCTCTGCTCTACACCAGCTACACCATCCTGCAGAACCGCATCCGCGACATCGTCATCGGTATGCGGGCCGTCATGGAATACGCCCACATCGAGCGAGGTCTCATCGCCGTCAAGGACTACCGCGCCGCCAAGCTGGGGTACTCCGACGGTCAGGAGCTGGCAAAGGGCGTTTTCATCAAGTACGTTCCCAACGTCTACCCCATGGGTGACGAGATCAACCTCATCTACACCGTCACAGGCCGCGTGGTGGCTCCCGGTCAGCTGCCCATTACCCAGAAGGTCATCGTCTTCAACACCGAGACCATGCACAACATCGGTCTGGTGGTGCAGTACGGTCAGCCTGTGACCAAGACCTACCTGACCCTGGGCGGTGACGTTCCCGAGGCCTTCTGCGTGAAGGTACCTTTGGGCATGAAGATCTCCGAGGTGCTGGAGACCCTGCACGTCAAGGTTCCTGACACCCACGTGGTCATCGACGGCGGCCCCTCCATGGGTAACATCGTCAACCCCAACGTGGACGTGGTCAAGAAGCCCACCTCGGGTCTGCTCATCCTGCCCAAGGACATCCCCGCCGTTCGGAGCAAGCTCCGCACCGCCGAGGAGAACTTCCGCATGGCCGCCTCGGTCTGCTGTCAGTGCACCCGCTGTACCGACCTCTGCCCCAGACACCTCTTGGGCTACCCCCTGGAGCCTCACAAGATGATCCGCTCCACCCTCTCCGCCGCTCAGGCCGATCCCGAGCTGATCAAGACCGCCACCATGTGCTGCGGCTGCGGCATCTGCGGTCTGCTGGCCTGCTGCCAGGATATCTCCCCCATGCAGGTCATCAAGGAGTACAAGGGTATTCTGGGCAAGAACAGGATCAAGTACGTGGCGAATCCCGCCGAGCAGTTCACCGCCTCCCCCGAGCGCGAGTATCGCATGATCAGCGCGGGCAAGTGGAAGGAGGTACTGGGCGTGGCCAAGTACGACAAGTTCCCGCCCACCTACATTGAGGAGAAGCTGAAGGCCAAAGAGGTCTACGTCCCCATGGTCCAGCACATCGGCGCACCCGCCATCCCGATCGTCAAGGTCGGCGACGAGGTCAAGGAGAACGACATGATCGCCAAGGCCGCGGAAGGGCTGTCGGTTCCCAACTTCGCTCCCATCACGGGCCGCGTTACTTACGTTGACGACAAGACCATCGTCATCCGCGCGTAAAACAGAAAGAGCAGGTATATAGACTATGTATCAGGCTATTGGTATTATTGAACTGAAGAGCATCGCCAAGGGCATCGAGGCCACCGACGCCGCGCTGAAGAGCGCGGGGATCCGTCTGGTGCAGGCGCACCCCTCCTGCCCCGGCAAGTACGAGATCATTCTGACGGGCGCCATCGCCGACGTCTCCGCCGCCGTGGAGTACGTCAAGGGCCGTTTCGACGACCGCATGATCGATTCCACCGTCATCGGCCGCATCGACGAGCAGGTCATCACCGCCCTGTTCGGCACCCAGCCCGGTGAGAACAAGGGTTCTCTGGGCATCATCGAGGCCTACTCCGCCGCTTCCACCGTCAAGGCCGCCGATATCGCCGTCAAGACCGCCAAGGTCGCCATCCGCGAGCTTCGTCTCTCCCGCGGTATGGGCGGTAAGGGTATGGTGGTCATCACCGGTGACGTGGGCGACGTGACCGCCGCCGTGGAGGCAGGCGCCCAGCACGCCAAGGATCAGGGTCTCTTCTGCAACTCCGCCGTCATCCCCGCTCCTCACAAGGAGCTCTGGGAGCAGCTGTAACCAGGGCTCTGCCCTGGACCCGACAGGGCTCTGCCCTGCACCCGCCTAAGGGACTTTTAAAAAAGTCCCTTAGGAATCCCCAAAACCTTTAAAAAAAGGGTATTCCCCCGTTGAAAACCTGCAAACCGATTGGTTTGCTTCCTTTTTAACCTTGCCAATACCGAAATATTCGTAAAAATATAGATAGATAAGAGAGGGTCGATCCATGTCCGAGATCAAGTTCGTCATTGAAAAAAGCCCCCGTATTGCCCGTCTGATCCGGGATCTCTACGCCAATATGCCCGAGATCGAGGCCGATCGCGCGGAGCTGGTTACCGAGAGCTACAAGCAGACCGAGCATCTGCCCATCATCAAGCGCCGTTCAGCCGCCTTCCGTCATATTCTGGAGAACATTCCGATCGTCATCCGTCCCGGTGAGCTCATCGTCGGCTCCAGCTCGGTGGCTCCCCGCGGCTGTCAGACCTTCCCCGAGTTCTCCTACGAGTGGCTCCCTCCCGAGTATGAGACCATTGCCACCCGCGAGGCCGATCCCTTCTACATCTCCCCCGACACGATCCGCCGTCTGGAGGCTGTCCACCCCTACTGGAAGGGCAAGACCGTCAGCGATCTCGCCGCCGCCAACATGGACCCCGAGGTGCTGGATGTGTTCCTGAACCACGGTATCTTCACCGTCGGCAACTACTTCTACAACGGCGTGGGTCACGTCAACGTCAACTACGAGCGCGTGATCAATCAGGGTCTGGAGTCCTACATCGAGGAGTGCAAGGCAGAGCTTTCCAAGCTCACCCGCGGTCAGGGCGACTACGCCACCCGCCGCAATTTCCTGGAGGCCGTCATCGAGAGCTGTGAGGGCGTCATCACTTACGCCCGCCGCTACTCCGACCTGGCTCTGTCCCAGGCCGCCGATTGCACCGACTCCGACCGCAAGGCCGAGCTGCTCACCATCGCCGAGGCCTGCGACCGCGTCCCCGCCAAGCCCGCCCGCTCCTTCCACGAGGCCTGCCAGGGCTTCTGGTTCATCCAGCAGCTCATGCAGATGGAGTCCTCGGGTCACTCCATCTCCCCCGGCCGCTTCGACCAGTACATGTATCCCTTCTTCAAGGCTGATCTGGATGCCGGTAAGATCACCTATGAGGCCGCCCAGGAGCTGCTTGACTGCATCTGGGTCAAGCTCAACGATCTGAACAAGGTCCGCGATGCCGCCTCCGCCGAGGGCTTCGCCGGTTACGGTCTGTTCCAGAACCTCATCGTGGGCGGTCAGGACGAGTACGGTCTGGACGCTACCAACGATCTGTCCTACATGTGCATGGAGGCCCAGATGCACGTCCGTCTGCCCCAGCCTTCCCTGTCCATCCGCGTCTGGAACGGCTCTCCCCACTCCCTCCTGATCAAGGCCGCCGCCGTCACCCGCGAGGGCATGGGCGTGCCCGCCTTCTACAACGACGAGGTGATCATCCCCTCCATGATGTCCCGCGGCTACACCCTTGAGGATGCCCGCGGCTACTGCATCATTGGTTGCGTGGAGCCCTCCGCCTGCCACAAGACCGACGGCTGGCACGACGCCGCCTTCTTCAACATGGTCCGTCCTCTGGAGCTCGTCTTCTCCTCGGGTATGGACAAGGGCGAGCAGATCGGCCCCAAGACCATGGACGTGTTGGAGATGACCTCCTTCGAGCAGTTCTACGATGCCTTCAAGGCCCAGCAGGAGTTCTTCATTGAGATGATGGCCCAGGCCGACAACGCCGTGGATGCCGCTCACGCCGTCCGTTGCCCCCTGCCCTTCGAGTCCTGCCTGATCGACGACTGCATCGCCAACGGCAAGAGCGTTCAGGAGGGTGGCTGTCACTACAACTTCACCGGCCCCCAGGGCTTCGGTATCGCCAACGTAGCCGACTCTCTGGCCGTCATGCGCAAGCTGGTCTTTGAGGACGGTGTCATTTCCATGGCCGAGATGAAGCAGGCTCTGGCCGATAACTTCGGCAAGGGCGCCACCAACAAGCGCGCCATGGAGCTGACCACCGAGGCCGCCAAGATGCTGGATGCCGAGGGCAAGGAGGTCAATGCCGACCTCATCAAGGCCATCTACATGGGCTTCAAGAACGCCTCCCATATCTCCGCCGACAAGAAGGCCCGCTACGACGAGATGCTGAAGCTGATCGCCGACGTGCCCAAGTACGGTAACGATCTCCGCGAGGTGGACCTCTTCGCCCGCGAGGTGGGTCAGACCTACACCAAGCCTCTGCTCGCTCACACCAACCCCCGTGGCGGTATGTTCCACGCGGGTCTGTATCCCGTTTCCGCCAACGTGCCGCTGGGCCACCAGGCCGGTGCCTCCCCCGACGGCCGTCTCTCCAACACCCCCATCGCCGACGGTGTCGGTCCCATGTCGGGCCGCGACGTCAAGGGCCCCACGGCTACCGCCAACTCGGTATCCCGTCTGGACCTGGGCGACGCCTCCAACGGTACCCTGCTGAATCAGAAGTTCCATCCCTCGGCTCTGGCCGGTGAGATGGGGCTCGAGAAGTTCGTGGCCTACCTCCGCGGCTTCTTCGATCAGAAGGGTATGCACGTCCAGTACAACGTCATCTCCCGCGAGACCCTGCTGGACGCCCAGGCTCATCCCGAAAACTACAAGACTCTGGTGGTCCGCGTGGCCGGTTACTCCGCCCTCTTCACCACCCTCTCCCGTTCCCTCCAGGACGACATCATCAGCCGTACCGAGCAGTCCAGCCTGTAAGGGGGGATACGGGGACGCGCCAAGGGGAACTTTTTGAAAAAAGTTCCCCTTGAAGTCGGAGGCCAAGCGGTCTTAGGAAGACAACCCAGTCAGGCAAATCCCTGGGTTC
>JAZNJA010000193.1:0-8902 GCA_045577755.1 Eubacteriales bacterium | reverse complement strand
CCATCTTCAATTTCATCCCGGTGCCGCCCCTGGACGGCTCGCGGGTACTCTTGGCCGTGCTCCCGGCAAGGCTCTATTTCGGTGTGATGCGCTATGAGCGCTGGCTTTCGCTGGGCATCATGCTTCTGCTTGTGCTCGGCGTTCTGGATGGGCCTCTCACCTTCCTTGCCGGAGCCGTTTCGTCGGGAATGTCGTGGATTCTGAATCTTCTTCCGTTTATAGGTGGATAATGGAAACAATCAGCTACAAACTGGAGGCCTTTGAAGGCCCGCTCGATCTGCTGCTGCATCTGGTCGAGGTCAACAAGGTATCCATCGCCGATATCCCCATCGCGCTCATTTTCGAGCAGTATATGCAGCACATCGACGAGATGAAGGCCATGGATATGGAGGTCGCCGGCGAATTCATCGTCATGGCGGGCGAGCTGATGCTCATCAAGAGCAAGATGCTCCTGCCCAAGGCCGTGCCCGAGGAGGAGGATCCCCGCGCCGGGCTGGCCGAGGCGTTGATCAAGTATCAGCAGGCTAAGGCCGCCGCCGCTCTCCTCGCCAAGGCTTACCCCGCCTACAGCGGACGGATGGTCAAGGATACCGATGAGATCTCGGTGGACAAGACCTTCGTAGCCGACCAGTCGGTCACCTCCCTGTGTCAGGCGGTCCGGCGCATCATCGCCTACCGCGAGGAGCATCCCCCCGCTGACAAGGTGACCTTTACCCCTATGATCGCCAAGCCCATCGTCCCCGTGGAGGCCAAGATCGTGGGTATCCTCCGCCACTTCGAGAGGAAGGAGCGGGTATCCATGACCACCCTCATTGAGGAGGCGGTATCCCTCCCCGATATGATCGCCGTGTTCCTCGGCATCCTGGAGCTGGTCAAGCTCCGCCGTATCGTACTGGTAGAGCGGGATGACGTGGAGGGATCGGTATACGGCATTGACGCCGAATTCACCGCGGGCGAAGAGGCTTCCCCGGAGGAGGCGATCCCCCGCTCCGATTTTGATTCCGAATCCATTGGTAAGGAGGTGACCACCCATGCCAAGTGAACAGCTTCCCCTCAACGCACAGACCGCTATGGGCTCGGTTGAGGACGTCAAGAAGGCCATTGAGGCCATTCTCTTCGCGGCGGGCTATCCCGTCTCCTACGAGAAGCTCTCGGACGTCATCGGGCTTCCCCAGAGAGATCTGCGCAACCTCGTGGAGAGCATGACCCACGAATACGACGGGCGGGGCATTCAGCTGCTCCTCTATCCCGATACCTGCCAGCTGACTACCAAGGAGGCCTTCGCTCCCTACATTCGCGAAGCCCTGGGCATCAAGCGGGGCGGTAACCTGTCAGCCTCTTCCCTGGAGGTTCTGGCGGTTGTGGCCTACAATCAGCCCGTGACCCGCTCCTACGTGGACACCGTCCGCGGCGTGGACAGCTCCTACGCCGTCACGTCCCTGCTGGATAAAGGCCTCATTGAGGCGGTGGGCCGTCTGGACGCCCCCGGCCGCCCCATGCTTTACGGCACCACCGATAAGTTTCTCCGCGTGTTCGGACTGAGCAGTCTGGCCGATCTCCCCGAGACCGAGGCCCTGGACGTCGCCAACACCTCCGCCGCGGGAATGCTGATCCGGGAAGACCGCTCTCAGCTCACCATTGACCCCCCCGACGCCGATACCGACGCCACTACATCGGTCCCCACCGAAGGAAAGGAGGAAAGCTAAATGCCCGCTTTGATCATAATCGGCTGCATCATCCTGCTTTTCGTGATCCTGTTTACGGTGCATATCAACGTGAACGTGGCCATGAGCGATGACATGACCCTCATCGTGCGTGTGTTCGGGATTCCCATCAAGATCCTTCCCAAGAAGCCAAAGACCTATAACCCGAAGAATTACACCCTGAAAAAGATCCGCAAGCGAGACGCCAAGGCCGCCGAGAAGGAAGCCAAGGCCGCTGAAAAGAAGAAGAAAAAGAAGGCCGCAAAGGAACAGAAAAAAGCCGAAAAGGCCGCCGAGGAGGCAAAGCTCACCAAAGAGGAAAAGCAGGCCATCAAGGACAAGAAGAAGGCCTCCCGCCCTCCCATCACCGAGCTGATCCCCCTGGCGCTGGACGTGGCCAAGCTGTTCTTCTCCCGCTTTTTCGGTAAGATCCACCTGCGGGTCGCCATGCTTCACGTCCGCATTGGCGCGGGCGACGCCATGACCGCCGCGGTGGTCTACGGGCTGGCCAATCAAGCCGTGCAGTACACCATGGAGTTCCTCCGCAAGTTCTGCCGCGTGGACAAGTACAGCAAGTCGGATATTTCCATCGAGCCCGACTTCTCCCGCGAGGACATCGCCTTTGAGTTCAATCTCAACGTCCGCGTGACCCTGGGCGGTGTGCTGGGCGCTGTGCTCAAGGCGGGATGGAAGTTCCTGGTAGGCTACATCAAGATCAAGCCCGACCCCAACCATCCCAAGCCCTCGGCCAAGCCTCCCAAGGCTCCCAAGATCCCCCCGGCCGATCCCGTCCCCCTCCCCGATGCTCCCGAGCCTCGGTCCTGATCCCCGTCCCCATTATTATTGATACAATATAATGTAAATAACAGAAAGGAAACACCATTATGTCCACCAACGAAACCAAGCTCCAAGACGTTATCCAGACTTCCCTGCAGAACATCAAGTCCCTCATCGACACCAACACCATCATCGGTACCCCCATCACCCATCCCTCGGGCACCGTCATCATCCCCGTTTCCAAGGTCGCTATGGCCTATGCCACCGGCGGCCTGGACTACGTTGGCAAGACCGATCCCAACGCCAAGCCCGTCAACTTCGGCGCAGGCGGCGGCACCGGCCTTACCCTCCAGCCCATCGGCTTCCTGGTCATCAACGCCGCCGGTGAGGTGGAGATGCTCAACGTGGGCGTCAAGAACCCCTCCGACCCCATCGAGCAGATCGCCGATATGATCGAGCGCTCCCCCGAGATCATCGCCCGTGTCAAGGCACTGCTGGGCAAGGACAAGCCCGCCGAGGAGTAATTTTTCTTACATGATCCTGTCCCCGTGATCGGACAGGAGTCATAATGCCTCCCGTCCCGCCGTATAGTGTGGTACACCATGCTTGTACTACGGAGGGACGGGAGATGCGAAACACTTACCACATCCATCATACACGGCTCCTGCGGGCGGCGTTTGTCCTTTTGGCAACGGTGCTCTTGTTTTTGACGGTCGCGGGGGTCTTTTTTCCTGTTGCCGGCCTCTCTCCGGGAGGAGGCGGCGGAATATCCGAGACCGCAGCGGACAAACTCGCGCCCGACCAAAGCGGAACGGTGGTGATCCCCGCGGGAAGCGCTTCCCTGCCGGTGGCACTGACGGGGGTCAATGCCCGCGGCGCGGTACTGATCGAGGCTGATTCGGGAGACGTGATCTTCAGACAGAACGAAAATGCCCGCTTACCCATGGCCTCCACCACCAAGATCATGACCGCTCTGGTCGCCCTGGAGTCTCTCCCCCCGGATACCCCCGTGAAGATCACCGCCTCCTCGGTAGGCGTGGAGGGATCCTCCATCTACCTCGTAGAGGGTGAGGTGCTGACTCTGGAGCAGCTGCTCTACGCCCTCATGCTGGAATCCGCCAACGATGCCGCCGCGGCCATCGCGGTGGCGGTCTCGGGGAGCGTAGAGGCCTTTGCTCAGCGCATGAATCAAAAGGCCGCCGAGCTGGGGCTGACGGATACCCACTTCGTCAATCCCCACGGACTGGATCATAAGGAGCACTACACCACGGCCTACGAGCTGGCCCTCATCGCCCGCGCGGCTCTCGAAAACCAGGCCTTCCGCGCCATATGCGCCACCGAGCGCAAAACCATTCCTCTCCATGGCACCGAGGGAGTACGGCTTCTCCTGAACCACAACAAGCTCCTGGACAGCTACGAGGGCTGTATCGGGGTCAAGACGGGGTTCACCAAGAAGACGGGACGCTGTCTGGTCTCCGCCGCCGAGCGGGATGGAGTCACGTTGATCGCCGTTACGCTGGGCGCCCCCGACGATTGGCGGGATCACACCGCCATGCTGGACTACGGCTTCGGGCTGTACGAGACCGTCCCCCTCTGCGAGGCGGGCTTCTTCTCTTCTCCCCTGTGGCTGATCTCGGGGACCCAGGAGTACGTCATGGTGGAGAACACCGAAGCCCTCGCCGTGACTCTGCGGCGGGATCACGGCCCCATCCGCTGTGTGGTGGAGCTTCCCCGCTTTGCGTTCGCCCCCGTACAGGCGGGGCAGACCGTGGGGTGTCTGCGCTTCTTCGAGGAGACGCGGGACGGCACCAAACGGGAGCTGGGGGCTGTACCGCTGAAGGCATCCTACGGCGTGGAGGCGATCACTTACCCGCAAAGCCTTTGGGAGCGGTTGCTTGCTCTCTTCTCAAAAAAGAATTGACACAAAAGGGAATTTTGCTATGGAACCCATTCGCATTTCCAAGTATTTCACCGACTGCGGGGTCACGTCCCGCCGCGCCGCCGACGCCGCCGTGGAGCGGGGAGAGGTCAAGGTTAACGGGGTCACCGCCGTTCTGGGACAGAAGGTGGATCCCGATACCGATACCGTGACCTGGAAGGGCAAGAAGATCACTCTGCCCGCCACGCCAACCAAGACGGTGATCATGCTCAACAAGCCCCGCGGGTATCTGACCACCCTGTCGGATGATAAGGGTCGCCATACCGTGGCCGAGCTGGTGGCCGACGCGGGAGTGCGGCTGTACCCCGTGGGACGGTTGGACATGGATTCCGACGGTCTGCTCCTCCTGACCAACGACGGGGATCTGGCCAACAAGCTCGCCCATCCCTCCCACGAGGTGAAGAAGGTCTATCTGGCCTACGTAGAGGGGAACGTCACCGCCGAGCAGATAACGGGCATGACCCGCCCCATAGAAATCGACGGCAAGATGACCTCCCCCGCCGAGGTGCGGAAGGCCGCCTACAACGGGTCCGAGACCGCCCTGGAGGTCACCATCCACGACGGCCGCAACCGCCAGGTCCGCCGTCTCTGCGAGCGAGAAGGACTGTACGTCCGCAAGCTGACCCGGGTGGCCGAGGGCCCTCTGCTTCTGGGGGATCTGGACGAGGGCAAGTGGCGCCGTCTCACCGCCGCCGAGATCCGCAAGCTCAAGGGAAGCCACAACTGACACCGAGAAAGGAATACCATCATGCTGGAAGTATTACCCATTCAGACCAAGACCGAGCAGGCGGAGATCTGCGCCCGCGCGGGGGTCATTTTCAAGGAAAACGATATGGCGTACCGCGCTCTGGTGGACGGGGAGCTGACCGCCGTTTGCCAGTTCTGCATGGATGCCGAGGGCGGCCACATTCACGACCTGGCCATGGTCAAGGACCGCCCCTTCACCGACCGCGACCGCATCGAGTCCCTCTTCGTCATGGGCCGCGCCGCCATGAACTTCATTGACCTCTGCGGGGTCCACAAGGCCTACTTTGAGGACGCGAATTTTGAAGGCGAGGGCATGATCAAGTCCATTGGCTTTGGGAAGCTGGAGGACGGGCGGTGGTTCGTGGATCTCACCGACTTCTTCGTGGAGCCCTGCCAGCACGGGCATGGGCTGAAGAAGGAATAAGTTGTTTTCAATGCGAGCTCCGCTTGACAAAAGCTGAACGGTATGGTATAATGGCATTATCGAGATGATCGGTAATGCCATTATTTTTGAAAGGGATCTTACCATGAAGCACACTGTTCTGCGTTTTCTGATCGCTTCCCTCCTGATCCTCGTCATGATCCTGCCCCTCTTCGCCTGTGACAAGGGGAACGCCCCCGACGAGACCACCCTCCCCTCGTCTGACGGAAGCGAGACCTCCACCGAAGCCCCCACCGAGGCCGAGACTGAGGCGCCTCTCCCCACCGAGGTGAGCCTGCCCGAGGCTTATCAGACCGCTGATACCGTCTATCCCTGCGATGACGGCTCTACCCTCTACACCTATGCGGGCAAGACCGCCGAGGATTTCGCCGCGGTCTGCGCCCACTACAAGGGGCTGGGCTTCCGTATCTACTCGGATACGGTCAAGGCCGAGAACCTTGCCACCACCTTCGTGGGTGATGGCCCCATGGCTCATATCTATTGGCACAAGGCCAAGGGCGAGCTGAACGTTGTCCTGTCGGATACCGCCGCCGCTACTCTGCCTCCCATGACCCCCGCGGTGACCGACGGCGAGTACGAATGTACCGTCATGCAGATGAAGGACAACACCAACGTAAACGGTATGTGCTACGTCATCCAGCTGAAGGACGGCTCTTACATCGTCTATGACGGCTCTTACTCCTCCCAGGCCCGTAAGATGGTCACCTACATGGAAGAAAACTACAAGGGCGAGGGCAAGCCCACCGTCCGCGCTTGGGTGCTGACCCACTCCCACGGCGACCATTACCCCACCTTCCAGACGGTCACCCGACGGATGGACGATGCCATCAACGTGGAGTATATCGTGTATTCCCCTCTCCGCGAGGAGGACTACGAGATGAACGATGAGGAGATCTACTTCAGCACCGAGAAGTTCCAAAATGATGCCGCCGAGCTGAACGGCACGAAGCTGGTCTACGTCCATACGGGCATGGAGTTCACCTTCTGCAACCTCAAGATGGAGGTTCTCATGACCCCCGAGACCCTGTTCAAGGGCGGTGAGCCTAAGGGCAACTTCAACAACACCTCGGTGGTAACCCGCCTGTACGATGAGAGCTACAAGGCCCTCTTCCTCGGGGACATCGCCGTCAAGGGCTCGGATTACATGCACGCCATCTACGGCGACTACCTCAAGAGCGATATCTGCCAGGTCTCCCACCACGGCGTGGAGGACGTGCCCCTGTCCTTCTACGAGGAGGTCAAGGCTCCCATCCTGTACTACCCCTGCAACATCTGGCTCTATGACCAGACCGAGCGTCACTTCGACGTCCGCACGGCTCTGGAGGAGCGGGACTACACCAAGGAGATCCTCATCGCGGGCTGCGGTGAGTACAAGCGCGCCTGGGGTACCACCTTTGAGGCCTCCGCGCCTCTGGTGATCCCGGATCATCCCACCAAGGGGCCTGCCGCTTGATTTTACCCAATCCCCCGAAGATCCCCGCCGAAAGGCGGGGATTTTCCTTTATTTTCTTAATGCCGAACGGGAATTTTATGAAAAGGTATTGACATTACGAGGATTTTGCTGTATAATAAATAATTGGTAAAATTCAAATACAAAAAAAGGAGCTATCTATGAAGATTCGATTCATCAAGCTGCTCTGCCTGCTTCTGGCGGGGCTGATGCTCGTTCTGCCTCTGACCGCTTGCGGTAACGACAGTACGGCTACCGACACCACTGCAGCCTCCACCGATCAGGGCGTCGAGTCCGATCCCGTTCAGAGCGCCATCAACACGCTGATGAACGACGTGGACTGGGAGGGCAAGGAGTTCGGTATCCTGTACGTGGACGACCTCGGAGGCTACAAGGAGGAGCTGGAGGCCATGGCTGAGTACAGCGGCAACAGCAGTAACGCCGTCATCAACGACGCCGTGTTCGAGCGCAACACCCTCTTTGAGGAGTACGGCGACCTGCAGTTCGTTCTCCTGCCCACGGCCAATTCCGCATTCAACAGCACCATGACCAACGGTATCCAGTCGGGTACCACCGACTTCTACCTGTGCAGCCAGTCTGCAGGTGACACCGCCCCTGCGTCTCTGTCGGGCTACCTCTACAACTATCTGGAGCTGGACATTGAATACGACCACGAGTGGTGGGATCAGGGTACCCTGAACTTCGCTCTGGACGGCCGCGTGTTCTTCATGAACGGTCCCTTCAACATCGTGGACGACGACATGACCTATGTCATGATGTTCAACAAGGAGCTTTGCGCCAGCCACGGTCTCCCCGATATGTACCAGACCGTCCGTGACAAGGAGTGGACCATGGAGTACATGAATTCCATCATCTCCGAGTTCTCTGCCGATAACGGCGACGGCGTGTGGGACGATAAGGACATCTACGGTCTGACCGCTACCCCCGCTCTGGCCGACGGCTTCTTCTACGGCGCAGGCCTGAAGTACGTCAACAGCACCCCCGACATGGCTATGCCCGAGCTGATGCTGGCCGACAAGATGGAGCGCGCCATGAACGTGCTTTCCATGGCCCGTAAGATCATCCACGAGAACAACTCCACCTACATGGGTATCGGTCTGGAGATCTTCATCCAGAACCGCGCCCTGTTCGGCTTTGAGGTCGTCAGCTACCTGCGTACTCTGAGTGCCACCATGGAGACCGAGTACGGCGTCATCCCCGTGCCCAAGTTCGACAAGGCGCAGGAGCAGTACGTCAGCCGCTCCAACCCCATCGGCTCCACCCTGTCCATCCCCACCTCCACGGCGCAGGTGGATATGGATCTGTTTGCCGATACGCTGGAGCTGTACTGCCTGCTGTCCCAGAAGCTGGTCAAGCCCGCCTACTATGAGGTCACGCTGATGGTGCGTAACGTGCAGGACGTGGAGTCCGCCGAGATGCTGGATCTGATCTTCAGCAACCGTGTGTACGATATGGCCGCCTACTTCGTGGATCTGGGTCTGTCCAACATCTTCTACGAGGCCACTATGGGTAAGGCCGACACCTTCTCCTCTCAGTACGCTTCCGCCAGCCGCGGATTCAACAGAAAGGTGGAGGGTCTGCTGAGAAAGCTGCAGAAGCCCACGAAGTGATCTCGGGGATCTGTCCGATCATCCCTGATAGCAAAAACCGATCTGCTTCACGGCGGATCGGTTTTTCCTTTATTTTCGTAAATTCTCAAAGTAAATGCAACAGTAGCAAAGGGCTTGCATTTACAATGAGAAATCAGTAGCATTCAGTGTGAGAAAAACGCAAAGCAGAAGAAAAGCAACAAGAAAAGAATAGAAAAAGGCATGACGAAAAAG
>JAZNJA010000192.1:0-10109 GCA_045577755.1 Eubacteriales bacterium | reverse complement strand
TATTGAAATATAATGAACAGAACCGAAGGTTCTGCACCTCAACTTGCCCGAAGGGCAAATTTCACACTCGCTTGCGAGTATTTCACATGCGCTTCAGCGCATATTTCACGCGCGCAAGCGCATTTCACTTGGGTTTAGCGCGGAGCGATAAACCCAAATTTGTAAATCCCCCTCGGAGGTACATCACCATGAAAAAACGCATCCTCTGCGCCCTCTTGGGCGTCTGCCTGTGCTTTGGCGCCGCCCTGCCTTTGACGGTCTCGGCCGCCGAGCGCACCATTTTCCAGAACGGCTCCCTGAACCGCGGCATCACGGGCTGGAGCACCTGGACCAACGACCCCTCGGGCTGCAGCTTCTCCTTCTCCAAGGACGGCGGCGTGGACGGCACGGGGTGCCTCAAGATCACCAACACCAAGCAGGTCGCCGCCAGCTTCTACCAGATGGCGGGGCTGAAGAAGGGCAAGACCTACATCATGACCGCCGACGTGAAGTGCGAGAACGTCTCCACCGAGGGCATGGGCTTCATCCTGGGCATGACCATGTACGACTCGGTGGGCAATAACATCGGCGAGATGGCCTCCTCCTCCCGCTTCGGCACCTCCACGGATTGGTCCACCGTCACCTTCATCTTCACGGTGAGCAACGAGAACTGCTCCGCCGCCTCGGCGGGCCCCCGCCTGTGGTTCTCCACGGGTACCGTCTACGTGGATAACATCTCGGTCAAGGAGATCGTCAAGACCCCCGCCGAGTCCAAGACCTACGACCTCACCGTCAGCGATACCCCCAACAAGTTCACGGTGGACGCCCTCTCCTGCGAGTGGGACCCCAAGCTCCTCCTGCCCTGCAACACCGAGAAGGGCATCACCGAGGACGACCTTGCCCTCATGAAGGAGAACATGGACAAGCTGGGCCTCCACGCCGTCCGCATGATGATCATGCCCGAGTGGTTCGAGCCACAGAACGATAACGACGATCCCGCCGCCGTCAACAAGGACGGCTTCAAGCTGGAGTCCGATGAGATCAAAAATACCCTGGCTTACCTCAAGGTCTGCCACGAGCTGGGAGTCAAGGTCACCCTCACCTGGTGGGGCGCGGCGGCAGGCTCCTGGCTGGCCTTCCCCAACTGCAACGACTGGGTCTCTGCCCCCAATAATAAGGACGAGATCGCCGAGAACATCTCCTGGTTCGTAAACTATGTAAAGAACGAGCTGAAGTACGACTGCATCTACAACGTCATCCTCATGAACGAGCCCAGCTACGCCTTCCACGTGGAGGGCGGCGCCGTGGATTTCCCCTACTACGTGGAGTGCTATAAGGCCATCCGCGCCCGCCTGGACGCCGACGGCCTCTCGGATATCCGCCTGGTTGGCTCGGATGACGCCCAGAGCCTCGGCTGGTTCGTGAGCAGCTACACCGAGCTTCTGGAGGTCTGCGACGCCTTCAATTCCCACAACTACGCCTGGACCTACGATATGCCCTATCTGAACCAGATGGTGGGCGAGTTCGTCTCCGCCCGCACCCAGTTCGGCGGGGAGAAGCCCTTCTTCATGGGCGAGTTCGGCGACGGCACCGGCGTGGGCGCCTACTACGCCCAGTCGGTGGAGACTTACGGCCGCGGCTTATACCTGGCCTCCTTCGCGGTGAACGCATTCAATGCAGGCGCGGCAGGTATGTCCTACTGGGGACTCCACGACGTCTACTACTACATCAACGACCAGGGCGGCGATAACGGCGGCCTCATGGAGACGGGACTCATCGGCTACAAGAAGGACGGCGCCTGGAAGTACCGCCCCACCTACTACGCCTGGGGCCTGATCTGCAACTACGTCCCCTTCGGCTCGGAGGTCTACCGCGTCACGGGGGAGACCGACGATCTGATCGACTGTATCGCTGTCAAGACCCCCGAGGGCAAGTGGTCCTTCATCGCGGTCAACCGCTCCGACGCCGAGCAGACCGTCAAGGTCAACACCCCCGTCACCGAGAAAATGAACCTCTACCTCTTCTCGGAGTCCACCCTCCCCACGGATAATACCAATGAAATGATCCCCGCCACCAAGGCCGTGGCGGCGAAGGACGGGGGCTATACCGTGACTGTCCCCGCCTACTCTTTCACGGTCCTGTCCAACGTGGACGAGGTCAGCCTCCCCGCCGAGGGCGAGACCGCTCCCGCAGAGACCGCTCCCGCAGAGACCGCGCCCGAGTCTGCCCCCGCGGACGAGATCCCCGAGAGCACCGCCGCCACCGAGACGGTCCCCGCGGCTCCCGATACCACCGCCCCCGACACCCAACCCGCCGACAAGCAGGGCTGCGGCGCCACCCTTACGGTCACGGGCGGTATTCTGACCGCCGCCATTCTCGGCGCGTACAGACTTCTCCGCAAAAAGCGGGAGGATTGACCCCTTTCGAGCTCCTTGCCACCGTGCCGTCAGGCGCGGTGGCTTTTTCTGCGTGGAGTCCTCCTCAGACAGGGGTATGCCTCGGTCCGGGACAGCGCGAATGGATCTCCCCGCAAAAATCCTCCGCCGCCCTGATGCGACGCATTTCGCGGGGGGGGTGTGGTATACTATGAAGGAATTCCGAAACGGGTCCCCGAAGAGGCTGTGACCGTCGCCGACGGGACCGCCTGCGGAGCAACGCTAGCCGCGCGGCGGCTGACGGCAGGGACCTGCGAGGACGGAAAGGAGAAGACGCATGAACGGAAAATTCACACCCTCGGCTGAGCGGGCGCTGCAGGAGACTCTGCGGCAGGCGGCGGGCCTGGGGCATACGTATATCGGCTCGGAGCATCTGCTCCTGGGATTGGCGGCGGCGGAGGACTCTCCCGCGGCGGTGGCGCTGGCGGAAAAGGGCGCGACCCACAGCCGCATTCGGGAGGCTGTCGTAGGTTTTGCGGGGGAGGGGGCTGAAAGCCACGTGACCCCATCGGATATGACCCCGCGGGTACGGCACATCATCGAGGCCTCGGCGCGAGAGGCTGAGCGGTCGGGGCAGAGCACCGTGGGGAGCGAGCATCTGCTTTTGGCCATCCTGCGCGCGGGGGACTGTGTGGCGGTGCGGCTGCTGGACCAGCTGGCGGTCTCGGTGGACGGCCTGGCCGAGGACGTGGCCGACCGCCTCCGTGCCGATGCCCGCGGTCGGGAGGGGCGGGAACGGGGCGGCACCCGGGAGGGGAGCCGGAGCTTCGGGAGCGAGACCCGCGGTGACGCCCCCCGCCGAGCCGCGGGACGGGAGGAGAAGGGAACGGGGGGACGCGGCGGTCGAAGTGCATCTGCCCCCACCCTGGCCAAGTACGGGCGGGACCTGACCGCCGATGCCCGGGAGGGAAGGCTGGACCCCGTTATCGGACGGGAGGAGGAGACCGAGCGGGTCATCCGCATCCTGTCCCGGCGGGGGAAGAACAATCCCTGTCTCATCGGAGAGGCGGGGGTAGGTAAGACCGCCGTGGTGGAGGGACTGGCTCTGCGGGTCGCCGCGGGGGAGATCCCCGAGCCTCTGCGGGGCACCTCGGTCTATGCTCTGGATCTGGCCGGCATGATCGCGGGGGCGAAGTACCGCGGAGAGTTCGAGGAGCGGGTGGGGAATCTTCTCGCCGAGCTGAAGCGGGAGCGGGACGTGATCCTGTTCATCGACGAGCTGCATACCGTGGTGGGCGCGGGGGCGGCGGAGGGGGCGGTGGATGCCGCCAATATCCTGAAGCCCGCCCTGGCTCGCGGGGAGCTGCGGGTCATCGGGGCGACCACGGTGGAGGAATACCGCCGACACATCGAGCGGGACGCGGCGCTTTCCCGCCGTTTCTCTCCCGTGACCGTGGAGGAGCCCACCGAGCAAGCCGCCATGGACATGCTGGAGGGACTGAAGGACCGCTACGAGGCACACCATGGGGTTACGGTATCCCGAGAGGCCGTCGAGGCGGCGGTGACCCTTTCGGCGCGGTATCTGCCCGACCGCCGCTTGCCCGACAAGGCGTTGGACGTGCTGGATGAGGCCGCCGCCCGTCTGCGGATGGAGGCCTACGCCCCGGACGGGGAGCGTCTGCGCGCCGAGCGGCGGCTGGGGCAGATCCTCCGCGAAAAGGAGGCGGCAGTCCTGTGTCAGGATTTCTCCGCCGCCGCCCGCTTGCGGGAGGAGGAGCTGGCCCTGGAGGAGCGACTTCGGGAGGGAGAGACGTCCCCCCGCGGCGGATCCCTGCGGGAGATGGACGGAGGCGCGAGCGGTCCTTCTCCCGCAAATGCCGTCCTTGAAAAGGAGGAATGCCCCCGCCGACCCGTGCTGACCGAGACTCACGTAGCCGCGGTGGTGACCGGTTGGACGGGGATCCCCGTGGCGGCGGGGGAGGATCCCGAGGCGGAAAGGCTGGCAGGGCTGGAGGAGGCCCTGCGGCGGGAGGTGGTGGGCCAGGAGGCGGCGGTCTCGGCTCTGTGCCGCGGCGTGCGGCGGGGACGGCTGGGGCTTTCGGACGGCCACCGTCCCCTGGCCTCCTTTCTGCTGGCGGGGGACACGGGGGTGGGCAAGACCCACCTGGCCCGCTCCCTGGCCTCAGCCCTCTTCGGAAGCGAAAAAGCGTTGGTGCGGCTGGATATGACCGAGTATATGGAGCCTCACAGCGTATCCCGTCTGTTGGGAGCCCCTCCCGGTTACGTGGGACACGGGGAGGGAGGGATCCTGACCGAGGCGGTTCGCCGCCGCCCCTATGCGGTGGTGCTGTTCGACGAGGTGGAAAAGGCCCATCCCGACGTGCGGGGACTGCTGCTCCAGCTGCTGGAGGACGGCCGTCTGACCGACAGCGAGGGACGGGTGGCGGATTTTTGCCATACCGTGGTCATCCTGACCGCCAATATGGGCGGAGAGGGAAGGGGAGGCGGGCGGATCGGCTTTGGCGGCGATGAGGATAGAGCCGCCCGTGTGGTCGAGGAGGTCCGCAGACGCTTTCCCCCCGAGCTTCTGGGGCGGCTGGACGAGATCGTCCCCCTGAAGCCCCCCACCGTCGAGGAGCTGACTGCCATCGCTCGTCTCCTTTTGGATCGGGTGGCGAGGCGGGCGGAGGGACTGGGGTTGACGCTGACGTTCTCGGAGGACGTGGCAGCCCTGGCGGTGAGCCGGGCGGAGGAAAGCCGCCAGGGGGCCCGCCCTCTCAGGCGGTCGATCTCCCGCCTGGTGGAGGACGCCATCGCCGCCGCTCTTACCGAGGGCAGGATCCGTCGGGGGGATACCGTCCGCCTGACGGTGGAGAACGGTGCCGTTGCCGTACGTCCCGACCATTGATCCCTCTGCGATCTCCTCCCCCCGCGGGGAATTCGGAAAATTTTTTCAAACCTATTGAAAAACCGACGGAAATGGTGTATAATGTACCCGATAAAAATTCAGCAAAGGTAGGTATTTACTATGTCCGTACGCCTCAACGCCAATTACCTTTCCTCCTTCGTGTCCGCCGAGGAGCTGGTCAACATCCAGCCCCAGGTCACCCTGGCCCACGACCTTCTCACCTCCCGCGAGGGCGCGGGGAACGACTTCCTGGGCTGGACCACCCTTCCCGTGGACTATGATAAGGAGGAGTTCGCCCGCATCAAGGCCGCGGCCGAGAAGATCAAGAAGTCCTGCGATATCTTCATCGCCATCGGTATCGGCGGCTCCTACCTGGGTGCCCGTGCCGTTATCGAGTTCGTGAAGTCCCCCCTCTACAACAACACCGCCAAGGACACCCCCGATATCTACTACGCGGGCAACAACATCTCCGCCTTCGCCATCGACGAGCTTCTGAAGATCTGTGAGGGCAAGGATATCTGCATCAACGTCATCTCCAAGTCGGGTACCACCACCGAGCCCGCCGTGGCCTTCCGCGTGTTCCGCGCCCTTCTGGAGCAGAAGTACGGCGTGGAGGGCGCCCGCGAGCGCATCTTCGTCACCACCGATAAGGCCCGCGGTACTCTGAAGCACTTCTCCGACGAGGCCGGCTACGAGACCTTCGTGGTGCCGGACGACGTGGGCGGCCGCTTCTCGGTGCTGACTGCCGTGGGTCTTCTGCCCATCGCCGTGGCCGGTATCGACGTCGACGGCCTCATGAAGGGTGCCGCCGACGCTATGGAGGCCTACAAGAACCCCGACCTGAACGCCAACGACTGCTACAAGTACGCCGCTATCCGTAACATTCTCTACCGCAAGGGCAAGTCCACCGAGATCCTGGTTGGCTACGAGCCCTACCAGACCATGCTCAACGAGTGGTGGAAGCAGCTCTACGGCGAGAGCGAGGGCAAGGACCGGCGCGGTATCTTCCCCGCATCGGTCATCTTCTCCACCGACCTCCATTCCCTGGGTCAGTATATCCAGGACGGTATGCGCAACCTCTTCGAGACCGTCATCTCGGTGGAGGAGAGCCCCGTCGCTTACCCCATCCCTAACGATCCCGCCAACATCGACGGCCTGAACTTCCTCTCGGGTATGGATCTGAACCAGGTCAAGAAGACCGCCATGCAGGCCACCCTGCTGGCCCACGTGGACGGCGGCGTGCCCAACCTCCTCATCGAGCTTGCCGACAAGTCCGCTTACTCTCTCGGCTACCTCATCTACTTCTTCGAGCTGGCCTGCGCCATCTCGGGCTATATGCTGGGCGTCAACCCCTTCAACCAGCCCGGCGTGGAGGCCTATAAGAAGAATATGTTCGCCCTCCTGGGTAAGCCCGGCTACGAGGACATGAAGGCTGAGCTGGAGGCCCGCCTGGGTTGATAGACTCTTCGCGGCACCCCTTTGACAGACTTTCCCGATTTCATTTGACCCAATCTTTTATATCAAGTCAAAGGAAAAACAGCGATGAAATTCAATACTACCCGTATCCTGTCCTTGCTGCTGTCACTCTGTCTGTTGATCGGCAGTCTCACCCTTACCGCTTGCTCGGACCCCACCGATACGCCCGAAACGGGCGGAGGTGAGACCACGGGGGAAGCTTCCGCGGAAACCGAGGATCCGCGAGCCACTCTGGATAATCCCGAGGTGGATTACGACGGCTACGTTTTCCGTGTGCGCAGCATCGCCAGCGATACCCATTATACCGCCCTGGATCCCGGCAAACTGTCGGGCGAGGCAGTCAACGATGCTATTTTCGAGCGCAACCGCCAGATCGAGAACGAGTATGGCATTGAGTTCCAGTGCGATACCGCCGACATCACCGCGAACTACGTCACCATGGAAAAGCAGGTCATGGCCGGGAGCGGCGATGACGGCTACGATCTCATCATGCTCATCTGCCGCAATGCCTTCAGCTCCGCTCTGCGGAATTTCCTCATCAACTACGATCAGCTCCCCTACGTGGACACCGACAAGGAGTACTACTTCGACGACATCAACGAGCAGTTCACCATCGGTGAGAACACCTTCTTCGCTTACGGCTCGGAGAACATCAACGTCTTCTCCCTGGCCTCGGCCCTCTTCTTCAACAAGCAGATCGTCACCGAGCGGGGCATGGGCAACCTGTACGACGACGTCCGCAACCGCGCCTGGACCTTCGACCGTCTCTATACCCTGGCGGCGGAGGCTACGACCGATTCCAACGGTGACAGCTCCATCCGCTTCGGTGACGACGTGCTGGGTCTGATCGGAAACTATGACCGTACCATCCCTTGCTTCTGGATCGCTACGGGAGAAAAGCTCATCGTTAAGGATGACGAGGATCTTCCCGTATACACCGCCCACGGCAACGAGCGCATGATCAACATCATGCAGGAGGCTGCCGCTCAGTTCGCTACGGATGCCTTCGACGTCTACGGAGCCGACGCCACCCGCCTCACCACCTTTATGGACGGCAAAGCCCTGTTCCTGTCCACGGGAATCGGTGAGCTTTCTAAACTCAAATCCGCCGAGCTGGACTACGGCGTGCTGCCCTGGCCCATCTATGACGCGCAGCAGGAGAATTACGTTTCCCGTTGCGGTGACGCCTGGCTCCATTGCGTCCCCACCAACACCAAGGATCCCGAGCGCACCAGCGTCATCATGCAGGCTCTGGCCTATTACTCCTACGGCACCGTCTACAAGGCCTACTACGACCAGGCCCTCACCGCCCAGTACGTCCGCGACCCCGACTCGGTGGATATGATGCAGATCATCCTGTCGACCCTGTCGGTGGATCTGGGTGATACCATCTGGTTCGAGAGTCTCCGTTTCCCCATCACCAAGACCTTCCTGGATAAGAAGGGCAATATCGGTATAGCCTCCACCTTCAAGATCTACGAAAGAATGGCGAAAAAAGAGATCGACAAGGTGGCGAAATTCCTGGAGGAGCGGGAAAGCGAGTAAGGCCACCCGGCCTGTCGGCAGCCTATCAACCGAAAAATGTGAATTTTCACACAAAACTGTCCAAAACCCCTTGCAATTTTGCGAAAAATATGGTATAATACTCTAACAACTAATCTGCGGAAGTCTTTTCCCGATCCGCGGGGGAGATGCAGAGAGAAAGGAAGTACATAGATATGATTAAGTTACTTGTTGGCGTGAAGGGTACCGGTAAGACCAAGACCCTGATTGCAGCTGTGAACCAGGCTCTGGAGACCTCCAAGGGCTACGTGGTGTGCATCGAGAAGGGTGCTACCCTCCGTCACGAGATCAGCTACAAGGTGCGCCTTGTCAATACAGACGATTACCTCATCGAGGGCGGTGTCGCTCTGGGCGGCATGGTCGCGGGCATTCTGGCCGGTAACGGCGATGTCACCGATCTGTTCATCGACGGCACCCGCAAGATCTTCGGCTACGAGAAGGCTGATATGGCTCTGTTCCTGGCTGACCTGGAGAAGTTCGTCGCCGACCTGGAGAAGGTCATCCGCGATGCCGATATCAACGTCACCATCACCGTCTCGGTTGCCCCCGAGGACCTCAACGAGAACCTGAAGAAGTATATGTAATTTCGGGGTCTCCCTATAGCATACGCAGGCGAACGGAGGCCACCGAAGTATTGGTGCCCTGTTCGCCTTGTGTGCTGGGTAAGATATAGAGATACGAGATACAAGATACAAGATATTTTGCCTGTTCGGCCGTCTCCCGTATCCTTTTTCGTGTTTCTCGATCCCCAATGCAGTCTACTCGGGGTATGAGGTCATCTTGTATCTTGTATCTTGTATCTTGTATCTTGTATCTTGTATCATGTAACTTGTATCTGAAAGAAGGGAGGGGAAGGTATGTTCCGCATCCGCATAGCCGGTATCACGGTCGAGATCGATAACCGCCATAACTATGTCTACGAGCTTTGCGGAGACTACCTCTGCGATGACTGCGCCCCCGCCTTTCGCGTAGCGGTCTCCACCGCCGAGACACAAGCGTACCAAGCCTCCTGCGGCCGCCCCATGACCCTCCCCGAGGCTGAAAGTTATCTTCTCTACCGCCGTATCTGCGAGAGAATGCCCGCCTTCGGGGTCTACCTCCTCCACGCCGCCGTGGTGGAAATGGACGGACGGGGCTACGCCTTCTCGGCAAAGCGCGGGACTGGTAAGTCCACCCACACCGAGCTGTGGCAGACCCACTTCAAGGGGAGAGCCACCGTCATCAACGGTGACAAGCCCCTGGTCCGCCGCGCTCCCGACGGCCGCTTCTGGGCCTACGGTACCCCCTGGTGCGGCAAGGAAGGGAAGCAGGTCAACCGCAAATGCCCCCTGACCGCCATCTGCTTTCTGGAGCAGGGCGCCGCGAACCGCGTGACCGCCTCGTCCACCGCTGACACCACTGCCCGCCTCCTGGAGGCCACGGTTTTGCCGCCCGACTGCGAAGGACAGGATAGAATGGCCGCCCTCATCGGCGCCACGGTCCGCGATATCCCCGCCTTTACCCTCACCTGCCGCCCCGATATCGAGGCCGCCGAGGTGGCGTATGAGTTTTTGTCACAGGTATAAGATCCGATGCTCATGGGCGTCGGGTCTTTTTTGTTGATGTTCAAATTGGGGTTTAGCGGGGAGTTTGTAACCCGATAGGCATGAGGAAACCGCTATGTTAATGGGCGGCCACCGCCGAGCAAGCTCGGCCGACGCCCCTACAAACATATTTCTTTGTTTGACAAGACCTTTGAAGGCTTCGGCTTACTAACAGGTGACCTGTAGGGGCGGCCCTATGTGGCCGCCCGCCACCCACAAATAGCC
>JAZNJA010000191.1:0-3759 GCA_045577755.1 Eubacteriales bacterium | reverse complement strand
ACCCTTTTTGCAAAAAGGGTTCTGGACTCCCAAAAACCTTTGAAACATATACAGATATGGGAGACGCAAACTGCTGAACCCAGAGGGGAGGACATATGGAGAAAACTGCATCAACCGAGATCAGACAGTTGCGAGAATGGGTGGATTCTGCCCGCCGCATCGTGTTCTTCGGCGGCGCGGGGGTCTCCACCGAGTCGGGCATCCCCGATTTCCGGAGCGTGGACGGTCTGTACAACCAAAAGTACGACTATCCCCCCGAGACCATCCTCTCCCATAGCTTCTTCTGTAGCAAGCCCGCCGCCTTTTACCGCTTTTACCGCGATAAGATGGTATTCGATCCCAAGGTGATCCGCCCCAACGCCGCTCATCTGGCGCTGGCCAGGCTGGAGGCTGAGGGGAAAATGGAGGGGACGGGCATCGTGACCCAGAACATCGACGGCCTCCATAGCGAGGCGGGATCGAGAAGCGTCTTTGAGCTTCACGGCTCCATCCACCGCAACTACTGCACACGGTGCGGTAAGTTCTACCCCCTCTCCCGCGTCATGGAGAGTGGCGGAGACCCCTCGGGCGTGCCCCTTTGCTCCTGCGGCGGGATCATCAAGCCCGACGTGGTGCTGTATCAGGAGGCCTTGAACGAGGACGTGGTGGACGGCGCGGTGAAGGCCATCGCTCACGCCGACCTCCTCATCATCGGAGGCACCTCCATGACGGTCTGGCCCGCCGCGGGTCTGGTTTCCTACTTCAAGGGAGACCGCATAGTCATCATCAACCGAGACGCCACCACCGCCGACGGTGACGCCGACCTCATCATCCGTCAGCCCATCGGCAAAGTCCTCGGCAGTCTCTTTGACTGATCGGGGTATCCTTATCCGAAATATTTGAAAAGCCATATAGAAGAATCCCTTGTTGAAAGTTTTCGGGATTCTTAAACCCCTTTTTCAAAAGGGGTTTAAGCGGGGGTCAGGGGCAGAGCCCCTCGTTCCTCCGACCCCACGAAAGGAGGCGAGAGTTATGGCATTGAAGTATGAGAAATCCTGCGGAGCGTTGGTGTTCCGCCAAGACCCCAGGACGGGGAGAATGTACATCCTGATGATCCGACATAAGCACGGCGGCCACCGTTCCTTCCCCAAGGGACACGTGGAGGCGGGCGAGACCGAGCATCAGACCGCCATCCGCGAGGTGGAGGAGGAGACCGCGGTGAAGATCCGCATCACCTCCGACTTCTGCGAGAAGGTGCATTACAGCCCCATGCCCGGCGTCCAGAAGGAAGTGGTCTATTTCATGGCCATGACCGACCAGAAGGCCACCCATCCCCATGATGGTGAGATCGCCGACGTGGAGTGGGTCCCTCTGGACAACGCCGAGCGTTCCCTGACCCATGAGAACGATAAGATCGTCCTCCGCGCCGCCATGAAGGCTCTGCGTGAAAGTATGGTCTGAAATCCATAGAAACGGCATATCGTCTGCGTCCCCGCTCTGCGGCAGGGGTGGGGAGGGTATGCCGTTTGCTGCCTTTTTGCCTCATCGCCTATCGAAAGGAGTCGTTATGAGCCAGACAAGATCCCCTCATGCTCCGCATCCCGCGGTTCTGTATACCCTGCGCGTCCTTTCTGCCTTGACCGTGACCCTCTGCGCCCTGTGCTATCTCCCCATCAGGGAGGGCCAGGTTCCTCTTGCCGTTCTATGGGGGGCAGTACCCCTGTACCTGCTGGTCAATGCCCTGCCCTACCTGGTCCATACCCGTATCCCTCGCCCCGCCTATAAGAACCCCTCTCTGCTGTCCTTCAGCCACTCCCGTCACAGCCTGCGTTCCTGCGCCCACGGCGTGGAGGTCCTGCGGATCTTTCTTTTGTCCGCCGTAGCCGCCGTTCTGTGGCATCTTGTCCGCCTGCCCCTTCTGTGGCAGGGCCGCTGGCAGGATTGGCTGATCTCGGCGGGCATCACCTTCCTGGTGGAGGCGGCGGTATTCTGGAACGGTATGCTCTGCCTGTATATCTACTCCATCCAGCTGGGCATCAAGTGGCGGGTCATCGGAGCGCTGTGCGGTATGATCCCCGTAGCCCAGCTCATCGCCCTCCATCGCATCATGCGCACCGTCGCGGAGGAGGTGGAGGAGGAATGCCGCCATATTGAACGCAATAATACCCGCCGCGAGGAGGCCGTCTGTCAGACACGGTACCCCATCCTTATGGTCCACGGTGCCTTCTTTCGGGACGTCAAGCACCTGAACTACTGGGGGCGTATCCCCGAGACCCTGGAGGCCAACGGCGCCACCGTGTTCTACGGAAACCACCAGTCCGCCGATGCCTTCCGTGACAGCGCCGTAGAGCTGGCACAACGTATCCGCGAGATCGTGGCCAAGACTGGGTGCGGGAAGGTCAACGTCATCGCCCATTCCAAGGGCGGTATGGACATCCGCGCCGCTCTGGCCTACGAGGGCATCGCCCCAATGGTCGCCTCGGTGACCACCGTCAACACCCCCCACAGGGGTTGTGAGTTCGCGGAATTTCTGCTGGAAAAGGCATCCGATTCCCTTCGCGACAAGGTGGCCTCCGCCTACAACAAGGCCGCCCGTCTTCTGGGAGATCACGAGCCGGATTTCCTCGCCGCTCTCCGCGACCTGACCGCCTCCTCCTGCGCGGCCTTCAACGAGGCCACCGAGGGAGAGGCCGGACATACCGAGGGCATCCTCTGCCAAAGCATCGGCTCCAAGATGGAGCGGGCCTCCGGCGGTCAGTTTCCTCTGAATTTCTCCTACCTCATCGCCCGCCTCTTCGACGGTCCTAACGACGGCCTGGTCTCCGAAACCTCGGCCGAGTGGGGGGAGTCCTACACCTTCCTCACCGCCACGGGCAAGCGGGGCATCTCCCACGGTGACGTCATCGACCTCAACCGCCAGAACATCGAGGGCTTTGACGTGCGGGAATTCTACGTGGAGCTGGTGGCGGAGCTGAAAAACAGGGGACTGTAAATTCAGAAAAGAAGGACTATTCCTCAATGGAGTAGTCCTCCTTTTTCTTACAGGTACTTCTTCAGCGCATCAATGTGATTCTGCTCGAACTTCGCCCAGTCGCGACAGATATCCACCAGCTCGGCGCAGTCGGGTTTTCCCTCGGCGTGGTTGGCCAGCTTCTCTGCGGTGGTGATGGACATGGTGGCTCCCTCGATGAGCATCTCGGTGATGTGGCTGTTACTGTTATCCATGGCGGTGTTCATCATGATGCCCGCCTTGGTCGCCATCTTGGCCATCATGCCCCGCTCCTCGGGGTCAGCGCCGTGGTCCATCAGGTACTGCTTGACCTTGCCGATGGTCTTCTCGTAGTAGCACATGGCGGCGGTGATGTCGGTCTTGAGGCGGTTATCCTCCACGCGGGGGAGCATATCCAGGTAGGCGTCACAGCCCATGCTCATGTTCTTGTACAGCTCCTCAGCCAGCTTCTCGGCGGCGGGGGAGAGGGGGGAGGTCCCATGGCTGTTCTGGGCGACCTTGACCTCGGCGGTGACTACCTCGTTGGCGGTCTCCACGGGGGTGGCGGTGTGGTTGGTATCGGACATGGTTGGAATATTCCTTTCGGTTTTTGGAGCGTCAAATTGCAGTTTAGCGTACTGTTGGTTCATGCCGACCCTTGCGTGTTGCCCTCTCACCCGCCTGCGGCGGGGGCTCCCCCAGAGGGGGAGCCTTTCGTACTTAACCCAGCGAAATCCCGTTTCCCGACAAGTTTTAACGCCGTCCCAAGGCTCCCCCTCCGGGGGAGCTCC
>JAZNJA010000190.1:0-6288 GCA_045577755.1 Eubacteriales bacterium | reverse complement strand
CGAATCCCGAAGGGATATATCGAGTGCCGCAAGGCACATATCGAGTCCCGAAGGGACATATCGACCCGGAGTTTTTGTCGATATACACCCTTCGGGTGTTCGATATGCCTCCGGCATAGGCCTTCGGCTCGATATGCCGCTTTCGCGGCTCGATATGCGCCTTTGGCGCAAGAACTCACCGACAAACCCAAATTTGAACGCAACCCATACAAAAGCCAAAACACTTTATGAAGGAGAACTCAACCATGCTTCAGATCGGTATGAAAGCCCCCGATTTTTCCCTTTCCGACAAGGACGGGAACCCTGTTACCCTGTCCTCCTTCCTCGGCCGCAAGGTCGTGATCTACTTCTACCCCAAGGACAATACACCCGGCTGTACCCGTCAGGCCTGCGCCTTTGCTCAGAGGTATGCCGAGTTTGAGAAGCGGGGAATCGCTGTCATCGGCATAAGTAAGGACAGCGTGGCCTCTCACGTCAAGTTCGCTGAGAAATACGGTCTGCCTTTCATTCTGCTCTCGGACCCTGACCGTGCCGCCATTGAGGCCTTCGGTGTCTGGCAGGAGAAGAAAATGGCGGGTAAGGTGGGCATGGGGGTGGTGCGTACCACCTTCCTTTTGGATGAAGAGGGAAGGATCATGGCGGTCATGCCCAAGGTGAAGCCCGATACCAACGCCGAGGAAATCCTCGCTATGCCGGAGCTTTCCGAGACCTGATGCGGGGCGGCGCGGGATTTTGTTCACTTTGTTAAAAATATTTTTGAAATAATTCAAAAAATCGTTAAAAAACACTTGACAAAATCCGCAAAAAGGGGTATAATAGGTCTACTATGTGCGACCCCGCACAGAAAAAAGAAGAGGTATTACATGTACACTGACAAGACCATTGTCTGCAAGGATTGCGGACGCGAATTCGTTTTCTCCGCCAGCGAGCAGGAGTTCTACGCCGAGAAGGGCTTCACCAACGAGCCCCAGAGATGCCGTGATTGCCGCAACGCCCGCAAGGCTCAGCGCGGTGAGCAGGCTCCCGCACGCCAGATGTTCGATGCCGTCTGCGCTGACTGCGGTAAGGAGTGCAAGGTTCCCTTCGAGCCTCACGACGACCGTCCCGTCTACTGCAGCGAGTGCTTCCAGAACAGAAGAGGCTGATTTTTGTAAGCATAGAAGCGAAAGACAAGAAAACCACCGCCCGAGCTAGGGCGGTGGTTTTCGTTTGTACGGACCCATCGGGGAAGCGGGTGCCTCCCCGATGGGTTTTTATTGTGGGATCAAACACCCAGACTCTCTCTGTAAGCCGCCATCTTGGCTACAGTCTCGTCCTTATCCTTGCCGATGAGCATGAAGTAGAACTTGATCTTGGGCTCGGTACCCGAGGGACGGGCGACGATGACGTCACCGTTGTCCAGAGTGAAGGACAGTACGTTGGACTTGGGGAGACCCGTGGACTCCGTAGTGCCGCTGACACGATCCTCGATGGTCTGGGCCCGGTAGTCGCCGAACTTGACCACCTTGCGGCCCGCGATCTCGGCGGGGGCGGGGTTGCGCAGAGCGTTCATCTTCTCGGCCATGCGTGCGGGGCCGTCCAGACCCTCCATGTAGATCTCCACGTTGGCCTCGTAGCAGTAGCCGTACTTGGCATAGAGGGCATCCAGCGCGTCGGACAGGGTCATGCCCTTGGCCTTATAGTAGGCGGTCATCTCGCAGATCAGCATGGCGGCCACCACGGCGTCCTTGTCGCGGGCGTAGGTGCCCTTGAGGTAGCCGTAGCTCTCCTCGAAGCCCAGGACGAAGGTGCCGTAGCCCTTCTTCTCGTAGTCCTTGATGACCTCGCCGATGAACTTGAAGCCGGTGAGCACGTTGTGCATCTTGACGCCGTGAGCCTCGCAGATCTTGGCGGCCAGCTCGGTGGTAACAATGGTCTTGACGGCGAAGGGGATCTCGGGCATGGTACCCGTCTCCTCGTAGGCGGTGAGGATGTAGTCCATGAGGAGCGCGCCCATCTGGTTGCCCGTGATGGTGGTGAAGGAGCCGTCGGGAGTACGGGTGACCACGCCCACGCGGTCGGCGTCGGGGTCGGTGGCCACGACGAGATCGGAACCCACCTCATCGGCGATCTTCATACCGATGTCGAAGACCTCCTTGTACTCGGGGTTGGGCTTGGCGACCGTGGGGAAGTCACCGCTGATGACCATCTGCTCGTCCACGGTAAAGACGTTCTTGTGACCGCAACGGCGGAGGATCTCGGGGACGAGACGGTAGCCCGTGCCGTGGAGGGGGGAGTAGACGATCTTCAGCTCGTCGGCCACGGCCTTGACGGCCTCGGGGTTGACGGCCTGTGCCTGCACGCAAGCCAGGTACTTCTCGTCCATGTCGCGGCCCAGCATGACGATCTTACCCGCGGCCAGAGCCTCGTCGAAGTCGGCTAGCTTGACGTCCTCGAAAATGTCCAGCTTCTGCATGGTGGCGCTGACTACGTCGGCGTGCTCGGGGGGCAGCTGGGCGCCGTCCTCCCAGTAGGCCTTGTAGCCGTTGTACTGCTTGGGGTTGTGGGAGGCGGTGATGTTGATGCCCGCCACACACTTCAGCTCGCGGAGCGCGAAGGACAGCTCGGGGGTGGGGCGGAGCTCGTCGAAGAGGTAGGCGGGGATGTCGGCGGCGGCCAGCACGCGGGCGGCGGTCTTGGCGAAGAGCTCGGAGTTGTTGCGGCTGTCGTAGGCGATGGCGACACCGTCAGCGGTGCGGCCCTCCTCGATGATCAGCTGGGCGAGACCCTGGGTAGCGTAGGCCACGGTATGGATATTCATGGCGTTCATACCCACCTTCATGGTGCCCCGCAGGCCTGCGGTGCCGAAGGAGAGGTAATCGGTGAAGCGGAGCTGGATCTCCTTGTCGTCGTCCCGAATGGACAGTAGCTCGGCCTTCTCTGCGTCGGAGAGCTTGTCGGATTGGAGCCAGCGGTTGTAGTTGTCGAGATAGTTGGGCATGGGTTTGGTTCCTTTCTTTATGTACAGATTTTTCAAACAAGAAGTAGCCTTACAGGTCGCGCTCAAACACATGATACCCCGCGCCGACCGTTGTCACCTTGCCGTCGAAGTCCACGTCGGCGGTCACACCGAAGGGAGTCTGGATAAACAGGTAGAGCTTTCCGTAGCGCTTGGACCACCGCACCGAGATCTCGCCCATGACCGTATCCACCACGGCGTGGCAGGAGGTGAGCTTCTCGGGGAAGTAGGGCTTGATGGAGACACGGCTAAAGCCCGGCTCTGTGGGGATGATACCGCCCAGGTAGGCGTAGAACCAGTAGCCAACCGCGCCGTACATGGGGTGGTTGTGGGAGTTCATGCCGGGGTTCTTCTTCATCTCGAAGCGCTCCCAGATGGTGGTGGCCTCGTTCTGGAACATGAAGCCGAAGGAGGGGTACTCGTCGGAGGTGATGACCTTCCACGCGTCCTCGATGTAGCCGTGCTTGGTCAGCATATCCATGAGGTAGCGGGTGTTGAGGTTGCCCGTGGTGAACTTGTAGTTCTTCTCCACCAAGTCGTTTCGCATGACCTCGGCGGCCTTGGCCTCACACTCGGCGGGCAGGATCCCCAGCCACAGGGCGAAGGCCTGACAGCCCATGGAGCCGGTGGCTACCTTGCCCGTCTCGGGATCGAACCACTTGTCGAGGAAGGCTTTTCTCACGTAGGCGGCCTTCTCGGTATACTTGGCCTCGGCCTCAGAACGACCCGTGCGGCGGGCAAAGTCGGCCAGGAGCTTGCAGTTGTAGTAGGAGTAGCCCGTGGACATGACCACACCGGGGGTCACCGCGCTGGGGGCGCCCTCGTCGCTGAGGCAGGCGTAGGCGGGAGCCGCCCAGTCGCCGTAGTAGGAGTAGTCCACGGTGCCGTCGGGACTGCGGGACAGGAGGTAGTCCTCCCAGGCGGCCATGCCGTCGAAGAACTCGTTCACAGCACCCAGCTCGCCGTAGTGCATGAGAGCCTCCTTGGCGGCCACCAGATAGGAGGAGCAGACGGGATCGGCGGGGAGTCCGCCGTAGATGAAGGGGGCACAGCAGGTGAACTGTCCCTCGGCGCGTTGCTCGTTCTTGATGTCCTGGAGGATCTTGGGGAAGATGCGGGAGGCGTCGAAGTTGTAGGGGGTCTCCTCAAAGCGTACCGTGGCGTCGTTCATCCAGGCCATGCGCTCGTCGCGCTGGGGGCAGTCGGTGAGGATGGAGTGCATATTGTCCCGCTCGGTCATGACCAGGGCCTGTTGGATGGCGTTGACCATGGGGGAGCCTGTGCGGAAGGAGGAGCGGTTTTCCAGATCGGTGTGGATGAGGCGTGCCTCGATCATGTAGGGCTCCAGACGATCCAAGCCCGTGATCTGACAGTAGCGGAAGCCGTGGTAGGTGAACTCGGGCATCCACAGATCGAGGTCGCGTTCGTCGCCTGTGGCGATATAGGTGTCGGTTTGCTTGGCACCGCGGAGAATATCGGTGTAGACGGTGCCGTCCTCGTTCAGCTCCTCGGTGTGAACCATGGTGACGGTGTGCCCCGCCTTCATATTCTCGGGAAGCTCCAAGCTCACCACACCCGCGATGTTCTGCCCGAAGTCCACCACGAACACGCCGGGCTTGGGGGAGGTGATCTCCTTGGGATCGAAATAGCCCTTATCCACGATGGGCTGGAGGATCATGGGGCGCATCTCCCCACCGGGGGCGGGGACAGCCTTGACGGGGAGCTTGTCGCAGTCGTCAAATTCCATGTTCAGGGCGGCGTCAAAGGTCTCGCCGTTGAAGATGGAGGAGGTGCGGGGGTCAAGGGCGCACTCCCAGGTGGTGTCGGTGGCAATATCCTCGGTGGTGCCGTCCTCGTAGGTGATATGGAGGTACGCCCACAGGATACTGTCGCCGTAGAACTCGATCTTGCGCTCACCCAGCATACTCCACATGAAGTCGGTGCCGTTCTTGCGCCAGCCGGGGGCGACCTCGATATCCAGCTCGTTTTCGCCCTCCTTGAGCTGACTCTTGAGAAGATGGTCGACGCGGTAGTAGCAGGTTTTGGCGTAATTGGCGTGGGCGGGATCCAGTTTGACACCGTCCATGTTGTAGCCGTTGATGGTGGCTTGGTGATAACCCAGACCGCAGTAGTACAGCACCGCGTCCTTCACGGGCTTGTCTACGGTAAACTTCTTATGGAACCGTAGTACCCGCTCACCCTGATCCTCAAGGGAGGTGATCCACTCCCCGGGGAAGGTGTCGAGTGTGCCGTTGAAGAGAACCGCCTCGGAGGGCTCGGTCTGCTCGGTGGCGGATTCCACCGTCACCGTCAGGTAGGCGTAGACCCCTGCGGGGAAGGTGAAGCCGTCCAGAACGGCGGACTGGCGGGAGGTCTCCACCCGGCCGCTGTCAAAGACGGTCTCGCCGCCGATCTCCACGGTGAGGGTGTAGGCGACCTGTTTATCGTCGGGGTTGCCGCCGCCCACCGCCCAGGAGAGAACGGGGGTGGCGTGCTTTTCGGAAAACTCGCATATGGGGGAGAGGACGGGGGTGCCGTCCAGATAGACTTGGCGGATGTAGATCATGGCGGTATGTCCTTTCAAGAGCGGGCATAGTGACTCACTATACCTATTCAAGAATATCATACCACTTTCGGGGGAAAAAGTCAAGAAGAATCCGTCGAATTTGCCGAATTTTTCCTGTTGGCTTGTGGGGAAATTGGGCGAATCCCTTGACATTTCGGGGGGATTTGCGTATAATAGTAGGGAAGTTATTTTCTGCGCCGGAGGGTGAAGCTATGTACCGTCTGCCCTGTATCATCGAGTACATTCAAGATGAGACCTCGCCCGCCTATATCCTGACCCTGTCCCGCACAGATCTGCCGCAGTTCATTTCCTTTGTTGAGAAGATCAAAGAGGGAAGCTGCAAGGGCGTGGAGCTGGCGGGGAAGGACAAAAAGGTGTGCCGTGTCGGTCGTGAGGGCGGTCTGTTGGTCTTTGTGATCGGGGACTTGACCCTGCGATTGGATGAAGACCAAGACGAGTGCTTTGTCTCTTTCCTTGCCGACATGACCTCCGACGCGCCGCGGTATGACCATATTGATCTGGAATTCCGTGACGCGGGGATCGATCTGGCGGTGCGGGTGGAAGGGTAAATTGCAGTTTAGCGGTCCGTTCTCCTGCCTTCCCCAGCGGGGAAGGGGGACCGCGAAGCGGTGGATGAGGAGAGTGCTTGTAAACCAGCGTTCTGGGTGAGAAGCTAACTCCCCTACCACTTTTCGGATATTGGATGCTTCAAAAATTTTGTTGT
>JAZNJA010000189.1:0-7262 GCA_045577755.1 Eubacteriales bacterium | reverse complement strand
ACCGCCCCTATGACCGATCCCGTCACCGAGCCTGTCACCACCGAAGCTCCCACCGAGGCTCCCACCGAGCCCGAAACCGAAAAGACCCCCGACGGAACCATTCCCTTCGTCCCCTCCAACCCCGAGACCATTGATACCGACTGGAAGGCGATCTGGCTCTCCCAGTTTGATCTCCAGTCTATCTATACTGCCGGCTCGTCTCAGCGCTCCGAGGCAGATTTCCGCGGCCGCATGGAGAAGGTGCTGAACAACGTGGTCAGCGACGGCTTCAATACCGTGGTCCTTCAGCTCCGTCCCAACGCTGACAGTATGTATCCCTCCGAGGTCTATCCCCCCAGCCGTTACTGCGTCGGCTCCTACGCGGGGGATTTCAAGTACGACCCCGTTGCCATCATCGTGGAGCTTTGCAAGGAGCGCGGTCTTTCGCTTCACGGTTGGATCAATCCCATGCGCGGCATGACCGATGCCGAGATTCAGCAGATCGATGACAAGTACCTCATGAAGCAGTGGTACAACGACAACGCCAAGAGAGGTGACTACATCGTTTTCGTCAATAAGAACTGGTACCTCAACATCGCCCATCCCGAGGTGAGAAAGCTCATCTGCGACGGTGCCGCCGAGATCCTCGCCAAGTACGATATGGACGGCATCCATATGGACGACTACTTCTATCCCACCACCGACGCGTCCTTTGACGCCAAGGCCTACAACTACTACAAGAAGGACGGCGGCAAGCTGGATCTGGCAAGCTGGCGCAAGGAGTGCCTGAGCACCCTGGTGGCCGAGCTGTACGCCACCGTCAAGACTCACGATCTCCGCGCCCTCTTCGGCATCTCCCCCGCGGGCAACATCAACACCGTGCGGGACAGCCACTACGCCGACGTGGATACCTGGTGCGGAGGTCCCGGTTACATCGATTACATCATGCCTCAGGTCTACTTCGGCTTTGAGCACGCCTCCTGGGCATTCGACAAGACCTGCAAGATCTGGCAGGATATCATCGACACCGAGTACGTCAGCCTCATCGTGGGTATGTCCTTCGGTAAAGCTCTCTCGGGCGTGGATAACTACGCGGGTGCCGCCGGCAAGGATGAGTGGACCCGCCACAAGGACATCATGCTCCGCTCCCTGAAGCACACCGAGGAGCTGGAGAAGTGCGTGGGCATCACCGTCTTCTGCTACCAGTATCTGTGGGACGTCGGAAACGGCACCATCATCTCCGGAACCAAGGAGGAGCACGTTCCCTTCTCTGCCTACCTCCACGAGGTCACCTGGCACAAGGAGACCGCCGAGGCCACCGACTGAGGATGGGCCCGACAGATTCTCCCGACACAAGCAGGACGCGCCGCAATCCGCGGCGCGTCCTGCTTTTTCTCGCCGTGAAGTCGCCCGCGTCCGAGGCTCACCGCGAGGACGGACCGCCGCGTAACGGGGGAGCGGAGCCTTCCTCCGCTTCCGCGGTCCTCTCATGGGCGCGGATCCCACAAAACAAGGAAGCCCCCGTCCGATCGACTCACACCGATCGGGCGGGGGCTATGTTGCGCGTAAGACAGAGCCGTTGCTTACGTCAAAGAAAGAGGTTGGGAGAATATCCGTCGAAGCGGATCAATCAGAACACGATACGGCCATTCTCATCGAAGGTGTAGGTGCCGGCGGGCAACAGATCGTTGATCATGGGCTCACCGATCTTGTACTCCCGGCCCTTGACAGCCTTGAAGGAGCTGTTGATGTAGTAGTAGTAGCCGTCCACGTAAACCAGACCGACGTACTGAGTCTTACCGTCGACGTAGTAGCGGATCTCGCCATCCTCGTCCACGATCAGGCCGTTCTTCTCGGGGGCGATGACCATCTTACCCTCCGCGTCGAAGTAGTAGGTACCCTCCTCGGCCAGACCGTTGGTCATGGTGCTGCTCACGGTGCGGTAGCAGTTCTTCACAGCGGTATAGGAGCTGTTGATGTAGTACAGGTTGCCGTCCTCGTCAGCGACCAGACCCGCGTACTGGGCAACGCCGTCCACATAGTAACGGAGCTCGCCGTCAGCATCCTTGATCAGGCCGTTCTTGAGGTCGAATCGGACCATCTTACCGTTCTCGTCGAAGTAGTAGAGACCGGCGGGAAGCAGACCGTTGGTCTTGGTGATGTGGTAGTAGCAGTCCTTGACACCCGTCTTGGCGCTGTTGATGTAGTAGTAGTTGCCCTCGGAGTCCTGAATCAGACCGGCGTACTGAGCCTCACCGTCCACGTAGTAGCGGATATCACCGTTACCGTCGGTCTGAACGCCGTCCTCCACGACGATGACGTGGAGAATACCCTCGGCATCGAAGCGATAGGTGTTGGCCTGGCACAGACCGTTGGTCTTGCTCACGTAATAGTCGCGGTTCTTGACAGCGGTCAAGGAGCTGTTGATGTAGTAGATGTTGCCGTCGGCGTCCTTCACGGCACCGGCATACTGGGGAACGCCTGCCTCACAGTAGCGGATGTTGTTGTCATCACAGTGGATCAAACCCTCGGCGGGAGTCAGGCAGTCCTCGCAGACCCACAGACCGTCCACGGTGGTGTAGCCGTTTTCGTGGTCGCACGCGGGCTCCTTGCCCTCGTTCAGCCAGGCGATCATCTCGTCGAGATCGTCGAAGATGCGGGTCTTTGCGCCGGCCTGACCGATGTGATACAGGGACAAGAGCAGATTGCCGTAGGCATCCTCCAGGTTCACGCCGATGGTGGCGTAGTTGCTGTAGCACCAGATACCGTCCTGATTCTCTGCCAGGGGGAAGATGTTGATCCACTCGGAGTTCAGACCGGTATACTTGATGTCGTTGTCGTAGGACAGGTAAGGCACGTAGGTAGCGTAGGTGATGCCGTCGCCCACGCAGGCGATGCAGCGGCGCCACATGGTACCATCCTGAGTCAGATACACGGCAACCTTATCCAGATCGGCATCGGCGTTGAAGTCCAGAAGGACGCCGTACTCGTTGATCAGATCGGGGCCGTAGTTGGAGAGAATGTCCTCCAGGCGGAAGTACATACCGTACTCCAGATTGCTGGGATCGGGATTGACGGCCTCCAGGAAGCCCTTACCGCAACGGGTGCAGACGCCGTTGACGAAGGTGTGACCCAGAGCGGGAACCTCGAACTCCTCCACAGCACCGCAGCCTTCGCAGGTGCAGGTCTTCTTGCCGGGCTCGGTACAGGTGGGCTCGACGGTATAGATGCCCTCATCCCAGGCGTGGCCGGCGGGCAGGACCTCGGTCTCAACGGCACCGCAGGCCGTGCACTCCTTGACCAGCTTACCGTCCTCGGAGCAGGTAGGCTTGATCAGCTCGATCTCAGCCCATTCGTGACCGGCGGGCAGGACGGCCTCGCGGGTGGCGTCACACTTGGTGCAGCCGTACACGATCACACCGTCGGTGGTGCAGGTCTTGGGAACCGAGATCTCGCCTGCGTCCCAGGCGTGACCGGTCTGGTCAATGAAGTCGGCGCGATAGGAATGACCGCACGCGCAGGTATACACCGAGTAACCCATAGCGGTACAGGTGGGAGCGAACACCTCCACGTCGTAATCGTGAACGTGGCCGTCCTCAATGCCGCCGATTGTATGGCCGCACACGTCGCAAACGTAGTCGTCGCCGTAGCTGTGGCCGGGAGCGGTAATGGGGGTGCGTCTGACAGCGCCGCAGCCGTCACGGTCACACTTGTACTCAATGTAGCCGTCGGTGGTGCAGGAGGCGGGAACCGTTACGCTGTGAGCGTAGTTATGACCGAGCTGAGGAATGATCTCCAGGGAGGTAGCAGGGCAACGGGTGCACTTGTAGTGCTTGGCACCGCTCTGGGAGCAGGTGGGCTCGGTGGTGGAAACCAGCTCGAAGGTGTGGTCACCGATGTCGTACACAACGGTAGCCACGGGGGATGCCACCGAGACCGACAGGCCGTTATCGCGGCGGGTGGCGGTGACAACACAGTAGTAGTACTCGTCGGCCTTGCCGTTGGCGGCGCCGGTGGGTACGTTATAGGAGGCGGAGGTAGCGCCGGGGATAGGAGTGCCGCCCACGTTGCTGTTGGCGGTATTCTTATACCACTGGTAGGAGATAGTGTGGCCCTCGGCGACGGTAGCCGAAACAGAGGGACCGCCGGAGGTGTAGCCGTGACCCAGGGTCGCGCCCGTAACCGAGCTGACGGTGGGCTCAACGGGCTTCAGGATCTCCTCAAAGGAGTCCTCCACGTTGGGAGACAGGCTGGAGAAGTACTCGAAGCTGTCCGCATCGTTCACGGCCAGCGTGTCCAGATTGAAGGTAATCGCGATACCGGTATCATCGCGCGTGTAGCCGTTGAGGTTGGACTGGTTCATGGCGATGGAGGACTCGGTGGCGGAGGTGGGGTAGGAGTGAGTCTCGGGCCACAGGCCGGTCATGTAAGCCGAGGTGGGGGAGAAGGACACACCCTGAGAAACGCGGGCACGGTTATCGAAGGCGATAAAGAAGAAGCCCTCGAGGGTCCTGGTGCCTCGGGCAACCACCATAGCGAAGTTGGAATCGCTGGCGGGGGCAGTAGCGACGGGGTTGCAGATGACCTTGTTGTAGGTATCAAAGCCGCCGCCGATCTCCTGATCCTGATCGGGATCGAAGCTGCGGACGAAGCGGACGTTGGTGATGTCGCGGCTACCCAGATTGGTGATCTTGACGGCCGTCTTGTAGAACAGATCGTTGACACCGAAGGAGTAGGTGATCTCGATCTGGACGTTGTGGGTGGTCACACCGGTGACGATAGCCCGCAGAGTGTCGCCGGAGGAGGCGTCACGGACGGTAGGCTGGGTCTTCCAGGAGCCGGTGAAGCTGGAATTGCGATCAGCCACGTTGTACTGGTACACGGAGCCGTTGTAGTAGTACGAGAAGATGTAGCGCTCCTCGGGGGTACCGGGGAGGAAGAAATCACCCGTGGTCGGGGGATTTCCCTGGTCCCAGCCGTCACCGTCCACGATCATACCGATATTGGAGTTACGGTGGAAGCCGGCGGTGCGGGGATAGGTGGAGGTACCGAAGCTGCCGTGGCGGCTGATACCCAGCTCGATGTACTTACCGCCCAGGAACACGTCGCCCGTAGCGGTGTTGGTCTCGCTGTGGGCGCCGTTGGTCAGGGTGGTAGCGGATGCCGACATGGTCATGAACAGCATCAGCGTACCGAGCAGCATGGTGAGAACGAGGCACAGCGACAGGATCCTGGCACTGCGTCCCTTCCATACGTTTCTTGCGTTCATTCAAATTTCTCCTTTTTCCTGAATGTGTGGGATCGAATCAAAGCTGTCAGGGTATAGTGGAAACGCCGCGCGAAAGCACTATCAGGGTCGATTTTCGGGGCCCGCCGCTTTGGCGGCACCGTATCCGAAAAGGCTGTGACGGTTCTCCTCCCTTCATTAAATATTCCAGCGTTTCATGTTGGCTTCATTATACATCTCCCACTCTTAAAAGTCAAGATGCCTACGCTCTTTTCTTAGCCGCGGCGCATATAGAAATTAACGGAGCAAAATTGTTGAAACCGCCCAAAAGCCACCGTCAGCGGGTACAGTCCCGGCATGTGGTTCCCTCCCGGGTCTCCGCGGCACGGATTTGTGTATTTTGCATAATCCAAGCCCCGCATTTTTTCGCATTTTCTACCCAAAAGACCGCAGTTTCCTCTTGACAAATCAAAGGATGTATGGTACAATGTACAGGTGGTTACAGGCGTGTCACGTCTGTACGAGTCCAACCATCCAAAGACAGCAGGTTCCCGTAAAACGCAGCCGTAAGGAGTGTTTCCTGCCGAGGAGATCATATTAACGCAAGCCGCGGGGATACTGCGGTCTGCCTGTGTGAGTCTTTCTCGGTGAAGCGTGCGCTTCGGGAGAAAGATTTCTTTTTTTGTCCGTTTTGAAAAACGGCGCACAAATTCACAGGGAGGTGAAAATCAAATGCCGAGTAATGCTATTCTGGAAGCAAAGCAGCAGGCTGTTGCCGAGCTGACTGAGCTCATCAAGGCTTCCGCCGGCGGTGTGATCGTGAACTATCAGGGTATCACCGTCGACAAGGATACCGCCATGCGTAAGGCTCTGCGCGAGGCCGGCGTCAAGTACATGGTCGTGAAGAATTCTCTGACCGGCCGCGCTTGCGAGAACTGCGGTTACGGCGCTCTCAAGGAGAACCTTGTGGGTATGACCGCTATCGCCATCAGCGAGAAGGATCCCATCGCTCCCGCTAAGATCCTGAAGGAGTACGACGAGAAGATCGAGTCCTTCAAGATCCTGGCCGGTTACTGCGACGGCGAGATCCTGGACGCAGCAGGCGTCAAGGAGCTGGCTGACATTCCTTCCAAGGAAGTCCTCATCGCCAAGTTCCTGGGCAGCATCCAGTCCCCCGTTTACAAGTTCGCCTACGCCGTCAAGGCCGTGGCCGAGAAGCTGGAGGAGGGTGCAGCACCCGCCGAGACCGAGGCTGTCGCCGAGGCTCCCGCAGAGGCTTAATTGCCTACGGGCCGAAGGGCCCAACCAAGCGGCCTGAGACAAGAGTCACCGCCGCGTAAGCGCGAAACGCGCGAAATTTGCGTATCACGCACAAACCGCATCGCCAAAGGCGCATGACGGAAATTCAAAAACAAATTCATTTCAGGAGGTATATTGAAATGGCAAGCGAGAAGATTACCGCTATTGTTGAAGAGATCAAGTCTCTGACCATTCTGGAGCTCAACGAGCTCGTTAAGGCTGTTGAGGAGGAGTTCGGTGTTTCCGCCGCTGCTCCCGTTGCTGTTGCCGGTGCCGGCGCTGCTGCCGCTGCTCCCGTCGTTGAGGAGAAGACCGAGTTCGACGTCGTTCTGACCGGTTTCGGCGACAAGAAGCTGGGCGTTATCAAGGTCATCCGCGAGATCACCGGTCTGGGCCTGAAGGAGGCTAAGGACCTGGTTGAGGGTTGCCCCAAGAACGTCAAGGAAGGCATCTCCAAGGAGGACGCTGAGAAGATCAAGGCTCAGCTCGTCGAGGCCGGCGCAACTGTTGAGATTAAGTAATTTCACCACCCGGTTCTATCCTGCCGCCGCGTGAGAGCGTGGCGGCGGGAGCCCCAAATTCCCTGCTGTACAATGTTGGATATGAAAATACCGCCTCCGATCCGGGGGCGGTTTTTTGTTGAAGGTTATGTGATACAGATACAGTCGTAATTTCAAATTGCGGTTTATCGGTGCGTTCCCCCGCCCCCTCCGTCACAAGTCAGGACCACCAGCTTAGCTGGTGGCCTGCACTGGCC
>JAZNJA010000188.1:0-6641 GCA_045577755.1 Eubacteriales bacterium | reverse complement strand
TATGTTTTTGGGTATCTGCCAAGGAAACGGCTGACGCATTGACCTTCCCCTTGGGGGAAGGGGGACCGCGATAGCGGTGGATGAGGGTCACCCAAAAACATACTGATCTGTTCCGTCAAACAGTTCGATAAACTGCAATTTTTCGCAATTATGCAATCGCCTATTTGCATCACACAATAGGAGGAAACTACCGTGAAAAAGAAGCTTTTCATTTTACTGCCCGTTGTGCTTATCACCGTCCTGTGCGTCCTTGCCCTCCCCTCCTGCGGCGGCTACCGCGAGTACCGTTGGGGAGCCTACCGCTACACCGTGGAAAACGGTGAGGCGACCATCACCGAATACGTCGGTTCGGCCGCAGACGTGATCATCCCCGACACCATCGGCGGCAAGCCCGTGGTGGCCATTGGCAGGGATGCCTTTATGGATCAGCACTCCTTGAAGTCCGTGACTATCCCCGACAGCGTGATCCGCATTGAATTCAGCGCCTTTTTCAGATGCGGGAACCTGGAGAGCGTGACCCTGGGGGAGGGCATCCGCGAGATCGATGCCTTGGTATTTTCCCATTGTGACAAGCTGACCTACAACGAGTACGAGAACGGCTCCTATCTGGGAAGCCCCAAAAATCCCTATCTGGCGTTGGTTCGGATGGCCCCCTCGGTGGAGACCGCCGTGTTCCACCCCGACACCCGCGTCATTTGCGGTGAGGCCTTTGAGGACTGCGGCAAGCTGAAGGATCTCATCATCCCCGAGGGCATCCTGTCCATCGGCGGCTTCGCCCTCCCCTCTCTGAAGACGATCTCCTTCCCCGCCACCATGGAGCACATCGACGGCTTAGCCTTCAGCGACTGCCGCACCCCCTCCGAGATCACCGTGGCCGAGGGGAACACCGTCTACAAGTCGGTGGACGGAAATCTGTTCTCCTACGACGGCACCCGCCTGATCCGATATGCCAGCGGTAAAGAGGACCAGACCTACACCGTCCCCGACGGCACGGTCATCATCGAAGGCAATGCCTTCGAATACGCCAAGCGTCTGACCGAGGTGACTCTCCCCGACAGCGTGGAGGAGATCGGAGACAAAGCCTTCCTCTACTGTGAAGGTCTCAAGACTCTGCCCCTTGGAAAGGGCTTGAGGATCATCGGCGGCCAGGCCTTCGGCTACTGCAGATCCCTCACCGAGGTCACCATTCCCGATCATGTAGAGGAGCTTTCCTACAGCGTGTTCAGCGGATGCGAAAAGCTGGAGACCGTGACGATCGGCAGCGGCGTCACGTGGCTGGGCGACGAGATGTTCATGAGCTGTTACGCTCTGCGGGAGGTGGTCTTCAAGGATCCTGACGGCTGGAAGGCAGGTACCATGTATACCATTTTCCCCAAGCGGATGGATCTGTCGGATCCCGAGCGGAACGTGGAGTATCTGCGGGACGAATTCGACTTCTATCAATGGAAAAAGGATTCCAAGGAGTAAACTCCTCTCACACAAAACCAAGATCCCCCGAAAGGAGCCGCCATGAAGCCCTACCAAAACCCCATCATCCCAAACTCCCCCTCCGCCACCACCTGGGACCCCTACGTCCTCCGCCACGGCGGCTACTACTACCATTGCTACTCCAATAAGCAGGGCGTGTTCATCTCCCGCTCCGAGACCCTCTGGGGCATCGGCGAGGGGGAGACCACCATGGTCTACGACTGCACCGCCGAGGGCGCGTTGACCGATTGGTTCGCCCCCGAGCTGCACCGCATCGGGGACAAGTGGTATATCTACGCCTCCCCCGATTATGGAAACTTCCTCCACGTCATGACGGTACTGGAGGGGGAGGGGGACACCCCCATCTGCAAGTACGAGAACCGCGGCATGGTGCGGGGCATCGAGAACAAATGGAACCTCGACGGCACCATTCTGTGGCACAACGAAACGCTCTACTTCGTCTGGTCGGACTGCGCCCATATGTACATAGCCGAGATGGCCGACCCCCTCACCGTCTCCGAGCCCGTCACGGTACTGACCACCCCCGAGCTTCCCTTCGAGACCCGCGTGGGATGCGTCACCGAGGGCCCCGCCGTCCTCTACAGGAATGGCCTCATCCACATCGTCTACTCCGCCAATGACAGCAAATTTGATGACTACTGCCTGGGCCTTCTGACCTTCGCGGGGGGCGATATCCTGGACCCCGCCTGCTGGCAAAAGTCCCCCGAGGCCATCTTTGCCCAGACCGAGGACATCCACGGCCCCGGCCATTGCTCCTTCACCACCGTCACCGAGAACGGTGCCGAGGTGGACTACGTCGTCTACCACGCCAACCGCGTCTCTGGCTCGGGCTGGAGCGGGCGGGAGGTGTTTATCCAGCCCATTGAATGGGACGAAAAGGGGTATCCCGTGTTGGGGAAGCCTACTTTTTGATGTAGTGAAATTGGGGTTTTTCGGTGGGTTCTCTCGTTCTCGAGCGAAGCGAGATGCCTTCCCCAGCGGGGAAGGGGGACCGCGAAGCGGTGGATGAGGAGAACACTTGTAAACCAGCGTTCTGGGTGAGTGGCTAACTTTCCTACCGCTTTTTGGATCCTGGCCCCCAAAAAACAAGCAATTGTATCAATTGTCTTAACACTTCTATCCGCATGGTTGTAGAAGCGTAACTGTAATCCCGGTAAGTTGGCTTACAAATACTCTCCTCATCCACCGCTTCGCGGTCCCCCTTCTCCGCTGGAGAAGGCAAGGGAACGGTCAACTCACCGCCAACCCCAAATTTGAAATCTTACCCACAAGAAAGGAACTACCGTCATGTCTATGTACCCCATCGGATTCTGGAACTATCCCCCCGTCACCGCCACCCCCGTCAGCGACGTTGCCCGCTGGGCCAACTGCGGCATCACCTGCAACCAGACCCCCACCTTCAGCTACGGGCACCACGATCCCGCCCTCATGACCGCCTTTCTGGACGAGATGCACGCCCAGGGCATGAAGGCCTTCGTCTACATCAACGATCTCATCTTCCACAACTTCAAGGAGGATCCCGAGCGCTTCCGTGAGGTCTACGAGCGGGCTTACGCCGATTTCGGCCACCACCCCGCCACCCTGGGCTTCTTCATCGGTGACGAGCCCCTCCACCCCGCCGAGTTCAAGGCCTGCGTCAGAGCCTACCAGATCATGCGGGAGGTCTCCCCCGAGCTGACCCCTCTGCTCAACTTCAATCCCTACTGGTTAGGGATCGAGACCGACTTCCTGGGCGGTCAGAAATTCGAGGACTGGCTGGACAACTTCATCGACGCCTCGGGCTGTCCCCTCATCTGCTACGATTGCTACTGGCAGATGAACCCTGAGGAGGAGGGCACCAACTCCTACTTCCTCAACCTGAACAAGTACACCTCCGCGGGCAAGCGCAAGGGGGTCAAGGTTTGGAATACCCTCCTTTCCGTCGGTCACTTCCGCTACCGCGTGCCGAGCGAGGATGATCTGCGCTGGCAGCTCTCCACCACGGTGGCCAGCGGCTGTGACGGTATTCTGTGGTTCTACTACTACGGAAACAACAACGGTAACAACTACCGCGGCGCTCCCATCGACGAGCTGGGGGAGGAGTCCGAGACCTACACCCGTATGCGCCGTGTGCAGAAGCTCTTCCACCGCCGCTACGGCGAGATGATCACCCGTATGAAGCACGGCAAGACCTGGCACTTCCAGAAGGCCTATGGCGACTACCCCCTGTACATGACCTACGAGATCCCCCGCCTGCGCAAGATGGAGAGCGCCCACGGCATCCCCGGTATCGTCAGCACCTTCTACGATGAGAACGGCGAGCAGTACCTCTGCCTCTGCAACAACTCTCCCTTTGAGTCGGGGCTGTTCTCCTTCGTCTTCGATCCCGGTGTCACCTCCTGCACCCGCTACTGGGACAACGGGCAGGAGATCGACTTCATCCGCTCCCACCACGATGCCGTCTATGAGGCGGGTGCCAACCACACCAAGGTCGGCGTCTACCTCGCCCCCGGACAAATGGAGATCTTCAAGGTGGGATTTGAGGACAAGGCATGACCGAGATCACCTTCCGCTACCTCCAAAAGCCTCCCTCCCCCGAGATACTGGATGGGATCTTTACCATCCTCGCCGCCAATATGCGGGTCATCGCCCCCACGGGGCTGACCTATGAGGAGGATCGGGCGCAGTGGCTGTCCTGCGTCCCACCCGCTCTGGAGAAGGAGGCGCGGCAGATCATTCTGATCCATGACCGAGACGAACTGATTGGATTTTTCCAGTACTACGTCACCGCCGACCGCGCCGTCTTCATGATGGAGGAGATCCAATTCAAGGAGGCCTACCGCGGAAGCGGCCTGTTCGGGGAGCTGTACCGCTACCTGATCCCCCGTCTCCCCGAAGATATCCAAGCCGTGGAGGCATACGCCGACAAGCGTAACGCCAAGTCCCTTGCGGTGCTGGGGCATTTGGGGCTGGCGGTCATCGGGGAAAACAAAAACGGCATCAGCTACCGCCTGCGCGGGGATTTTGCGCGGTTGCGGGAAAAATACGGAAAAATCTGATTTTTTTGAAAAATCTGTAAGATTCAGCCCCCAAAACGTGTCTATATAGGTAGGGACACGCATAGAAAACGGGTGTCGCCTCGGCGACACCCGTTTCGTATTCAGATATTCCGTAGAGCGAAGACCACCCGAGGCAGATTGGTAAAGCGCTTGAGATTCTCCGCGGTGGAGGATTTTTGGGGCACGCGGACCAGGATCTCCATGCCCACATGGGGGGACGTGCCGCTGCGGGGCGGCGTGACCTGCGCCTCCATCAGACCGTATTCGGTGTTCAGCAGCTCCAGCGTGGGGCGCACCGCGTCCACATGATCCAGCTCCAGATAAATGGCCATGCGCTGGCGCTTGCGGTTGAGGAACATCTCCAAGCTGGTGATGAGGGTGAAGGTCAGCATGGCGGCGATGACCGTCATGAAGGCGCCCACGTAGAAGCCGATGCCCACGGCCAGACCGATGGAGGCCGCCGTCCAGAGTCCCGCCGCCGTGGTCAGACCCGTGATGCGGGAGCCGCCGCCGCGGAGGAGGATGGTTCCGGCACCCAGAAAGCCCACGCCGCTGATGACCTGGGCGCCCACACGCATGGGATCCGAGGAGACCCCCAGCTCCTTGACGGTGAACAGGCCGATCATGGCGGCCAGAGCGGCGCCCAGAGCCACCATCATGTGGGTACGCATACCCGCGGCGCGTCCGTGGAACTCGCGTTCCAGGCCCACCAGTGCCCCCGCCACAGCGGCGAGGAATACACGGATCACCACGGTCACGGCGTTGAATTCGGTGAGAAAATCAATAATTTCGTTCATTCTATATCCTTTCCATCGGTATATGTGTCAGACCTCGGTAAAGACCGAGTCACTCGCAGGATCCAGTCGGTAGAGGATCACCTCGGAGGCCTGGGTGCGCTTGCCCCCTTCCTCCACGCGGTTCATGTGTTGGGAGAAGGCATATCGGCCGTCCCCGAAGGCGTAGACCCCCGTCTGCCCCAGACCGAACCAGCAGCCGCCCACGTCTCTCACAGCCTCTGTGGGCCGTGCGGCGGTCAGAAGCAGTCCCACTTCCCCGCCCCGTCCGACAAGCTCGGCCTCCACGGGAGCGGCGGCAGCGTCAATAAAGAACAGGGGATAGTTGGTAAACGCCTCCTTGCGGCCCGTGTAGACGGCGGTGAGGTAGGTACGGGTGAAGGGATCGTATTCCAGATTCTGCACGCCGTAGGTGGTGTTGCCGGTGTAGAAGAAGTAGCGAGCCTCGGCGGGGCATCCGCTGTGGTGGGGCGCGGCCTGGGTCAGAGGCCTCCCCAACTCCTCGATCATAGCGGGATCGTACTGCAGGATCACCTGGTGGTCGTTGTCCTCCCGCTCCACGTCGCTGTACACGCCGTAGCAGACCATGATCTTCTTCTCGGAGTCGGGAGCCGCACCGAACACAGGGCCGTAGGCGGTGCCGTCGATGCCGCTGCACCCCAAGCGGTGGAGCTTCCCCGACACCTCGTCGGTCTCGGAGTAATCCCGCACCACGTCGGGCAGATACAGGGCGGTCATGACCGACTTGCCCTCGGCGTCGGTGACCTCGGCGTCCATGTTCATGGCCGTGATGGCGTCGCAGTCAAAGCTCACCAGGTAGAAGGCGTCCTCCTCGGCCAGCTCGCGGCCCGTGCGGCTCACGATCCCCCGCCCGATGGCGTCGTGCTTCAGCTCCAGAGAGCCGTAGACCCGTCGGCGGTCGGGATCAAAGGTGATGCACCCCAGATGCCCCACGATGTTGCAGACGCTCCCCACGGGGTTGCCCGAAAGATCGGTCTTGAGGAGAATGGTGGTAAAGGAAAAGTAGATATACCCGCCGACCTCGTCGACGGCGATGCCCTGGACGTGTCCCTCGGGGTGGTAGCCGCTGCTCATGCGGCGGGGGAAGGTGGTAGAAGTATATGTGGGATCTTGCATGGTTGTGAGTCCTTTCAAATTTAGGTTTATCGGGGAGTTGGCTCCCCGTAGCGAATCGCGTGTTTCTATGTACGCGTTCTCCTTCACCCGCCTGCGGGCGGGAGCTCCCTCCCGGAGGGAGCCTTAGGAGCGCGGGCAAGAATCACTTGTCGGGCAACGGATTTCCGCGGGGCTAGACGAAAGG
>JAZNJA010000187.1:0-9223 GCA_045577755.1 Eubacteriales bacterium | reverse complement strand
CCCGCATCCGCTCGCGGATGGCACCGCATGGGGAAGGCAGGAGAACGCGCTGTTAAACCCCAATTTACGTATCCTCTTCCCCGCCTCCGCTCGAAAAGAACTCAGCAAAGCTGTTCCACGGGACCGTGCGCGGGTCGGGAGGAAGCTGCGCGGTGACCGTCTTTCCCGTGATGGGGTGGGGGAAGGTCAGGCGGAAGGCCCACAGGGCGATGCAGGGGGATTTTTCGCGGCTTCCGTACTTGCCGTCACCCACAAGGGGAAGGCCGCGGGAGGCGAACTGGGCGCGGATCTGGTGGGTTCGCCCCGTATGGAGGCGGACAAGGACCAGGGTACGCCCGTCGGCGGCGGTATCCAATACCCTGTAGTCCAGAATGGCTTCCTTGCTTCCCTTGCGGGGGCTATCCGTGACGTAGGCTTTGTTCCGCTCGCGGTCGTGAAAGAGGTGATCCCGCAGCTCTCCCGCAGTCTCCGCGGGGGGTGAGGGGAGCACCGCCAGGTACTCCTTACGAAACAGACTGTGGTCCTGTACCAGGGCGCAGAGGCCCGCGGTGGCCTTTGGTGTCAGGCCGAACACCATGACACCCCCTGTGGGAGTATCCAGGCGGTGGATCAGGCTGACCTTGGGGTACTGCTCCCCCAAAGCCGTCAGGAGGTCGGGCTGTCCGGATGGGTCAGGCTGAGACGGAACCCCAGCCGGCTTGCGGACCAGCAGCAGATGCCCGTCCCGATAGGGTATCTGTATATCCATGCTCTCCTCCTTTCTCGTGTTTTGATCATTATATCATAATTTTCGAAACCTGTCAATCGAATTCCGAAAAGATGACGGTGGTATTGAAACATTTCGCAAAACCGAGAAAAATATTTGAAATATTCATACGCAGTTCATGTTTTTGTTCTATAATGTATGCAAGTATAGGTGGCTCTGTACCCTATCAAATCTAAGGAGGAACCTAACCATGTTCTGCTTCCCCAAGAAAAAGAAGAAGAATAACAACACCATCTGGATCATCGTCGGTATCGTGGTCGGTGTGGCCGCCGCCGCTGTCGGTGGTTACTTCCTGTTCACCAAGGTGCTGAAGGACAAGCTCTGCAAGAAGAAGAATTGCGAGTGCGTCGAGGAGTGCTGCGATGAGATCGTAGATGAGATCGCCGAGGTCGCCGAGGTCGCCGAGGAGGTCGCCGAGGAAGTCGCCGAGGAAGTCGTCGAGGAAGTCGTCGAGGCCGTTGAGGAGTAATTCTTCCAAACAAATAGACCACCGAGGCTTCGGTGGTCTTTTTGTATGCTCAGGTCACTTTTTGGGAGAATAGCTATCCCCGCTCTGCTTGAGGCGGGACCACATGATGATGATGGCCTGTCCCGGAATACCCAGGGAGAAGATGAGCCACAGGTTCCGCCCCGCGAAGAGGAAAATGGGCACGTAGACCAGGGCCAGCACCGACCACATGAGCAAAGAAATGATGAGGTAGTTACGGCGGCGGTTGAACCACACGGTGTTCAGCACCAGCCACACAACGAAGGAGGCGGGCACGGCGCAGGCGAAGACGATGCCATGGGATCGGGCATCCAGGGCGACGGTATCAAAGATGATGAACAGCACCAGGGCGGTGACCCAGACCAGCAGGACGCTCATGCCCGTGACAAAGCCGCGGGTACGGAGGCTCTGGCGCTTTTTGAGGTCAACGGCGGGCTTCTCCTCCGCGACGGGAACGGTTGCCTCGTGCTCGGCGGCCAGGAGATAGTCCACGGTGACACCGAACATATCGGCGATCTGCTTGAGCACCATGATATCGGGAACCGACTCGCCCCTTTCCCATTTTGAAATTGCCTTGTCGGTATAGTTGAGCTTGGCGGCCAGATCCTGTTGGGTCAGTCCCTCTTTCCGTCTCAGCTCGGATATGTTTTTCGCGATGGTCTGCTTCAGGACCTCGGGGGAGATCATGCGGGCTTCTTCCATGGTATTGCTGCTTCCTTTCAATGGGGGGTGGAACGGGCATCGAATGTTGATTTTTCAATATCTACTCACAGTATACCACATTTTTCCGAGGTTGTCAAGGGCTTTTTCTTATTTATCAATGTGTTTTCCGATTTCTGACAAGCGGATGCCGGGATGGTGGCAGGGCGTTCTACTCGCGGTAGAGTGGCGATTTTCATGTTTCGACCGCAATTCTACCGATTCTTTACCCGTCTGGGCCGAAAAAGTATTGACCTTTTTCCAAATATCGTGTATAATAGCAGCGTACGGTGACCGCTCGTCCGGCGGCCTCCACGATCCAATGCAAAGGAGATTCCCATGAACAACTACAAGATCTTTACCGATTCTGCCTGTGACATTACCCCCGAGGTCCTTGCCGAGTGGGGCGTTTCCTGTGTCAGTCTCGCCTTCCGCTTTGACCACATCGACCGTGATTTCCTCAACGACGATATGCCTATCAAGGAATTCTACCAGAATATGCGGGACGGTCACGTTGCAAAGACCAACGCCGTTAACGCCGAGGCCTTCCGCGAGCATTTCGAGCCTGTCCTGGCTGAGGGCACCGATATTCTCTATCTGGGCTTTTCTTCGGGCCTGTCCACCACCTTCCAGCAAGGTAAGCTGGCCGCCGAGGATCTGGCCGAAAAGTATCCCGACCGTAAGATCATCGCCATCGATACCCTCTGCGCCTCCGCCGGCGAGGGTCTGATCGTCAAGCTGGTGCTGGACAAGAAGAACGAGGGCGCCACCATCGAGGAGGCCGCCGCCTACTGCCATGAGCTGATCCCCAAGCTGGCTCACTGGTTCACCGTTGAGGACCTGGTTTACCTGAAGCGGGGCGGCCGCGTGTCCCCTGCTGTGGCCCTGGTGGGCGGTATGCTGAACATCAAGCCCGTCATGCACGTGGATGACGAGGGCCACCTCATCAAGGTCGGCACCGTCCGCGGCCGCAGGAATTCCCTGGCCGCTCTGGCGGACAAGCTGATTCAGACCGCCGAGGACCCCGCAAACGGCACCTTCTTCATCTCCCACGGTGACTGCGAGGATGACGTCAAGCTTCTCTGCGATATGCTGATCGCCAAGGGAGCCAACAAGGTTCAGCACGTCACCAACGTGGGCACCGTCATCGGCGCGCACTCGGGTCCCGGTACCATGGCTCTCTTCTTCGTGGCCAAGCAGCGCTGAGCCTTCCCTCTCTCCGTGACAGGTTATCCCGCAAACACGCGATAACGGACGCGGGAGCTCCACCCCTCCCCGTCGGGCATTTCCCCAATGCCATATAACAACCTGAAACCCACCGATCGCTTTGACCGGTGGGTTTTGGTTTTTGTATTTCCGAAACGCGGGGATCTTGAGATTCGTTATTCTCCCGCTTTGAAATTATAGATGGGTATCAGACGGTCGGTGATCTCGACACATTCGGTAAGATGGGGCAGAATGCGGTCGGGAGTTTTGTAGGCCATGGGGCATTCGTCCAGGGTCTCCTTTACGGCGGTGGTGGTGTAGACCCCCGCCTCCCGCATGGTGGCTTGGTAGGCCTCCAGGTCGTAGGCGTGCTTGGCATCGGTTCGGCTACAGGCTCTTCCCGCGCCATGGGGAGCCGAGAAGTTCCAGTCGGGGTTACCCAGACCTGTACCGATCAAGGCTCCGTCCCGCATATTCAGGGGGATGAAGACCCGCTCGCCCTGTCTTGCCGAGATGGCGCCCTTGCGGAGGATGCGGTCGGTGTCGATATAGTTATGGACACAGGAAAAGCGCTCCTTGACGGTGAGGCCCAGGCCCTTGCAGATGCGCTCGGCGATGCGGCGTCGGTTCTCCTCGGCGAAGGCCACCGCGATACCAAGGTCGTGAAGATAATCCTCGTACAGACGGCCCTCGCAGGCGGCGGTCTCCCATTTAACCGGGAGCTTCCCTCTCTCGTCGCGACGGGAGGCTTTGGTGGCCTGCGGACGATGGCTGTGCGTCTCGTCACCGTAGGCGTCTATACCGAAGCGGGTGATATCGAAGCGGTCGGTCTCCATATCCATGCGGTCACGGCTCTCGACGCGGTGGGCCTTGCGGGCTTTTTTCAGGTGGTACTTGTAGGCCTCGTCACGGTAGTGATTGGCCACGGCCGCCCCCAGGGAACGGGAGCCTGAGTGGATGACCAGATAGAGGGAACCGTCGCTCCCTCGGTCTATCTCGATGAAGTGGTTCCCTCCTCCCAAGGTGCCCAGGCTGCGGAGGACACGGTCCGTATCCACGGCAAAGCCGCAGATCAGCTCCCTCAGGGGAAGATCTGTGTCGGCGGGGATAGGGTGGACGTTCCTTCCCGCGGGGATCTGCTCATGGATAAAGGCATCCAGATACGGCAGATCCAGGTCTGTTTCTCCCAGACGGACCACCTCCATGCCGCATCCGATATCCACTCCCACCAGGGAGGGAGAGACGCGACCCGTAAGGGTCATGGTCATGCCGATGACGCAGCCTCTGCCCGCGTGTGTGTCGGGCATGACGCGGATCCTTGAGTCGGCGTAGGCGGGGTCACGGGCGGTGGCGGCGATCTGTAGCTTCGTTTGTTTGTCAAGATCGTCGGTAAAGACCTTGACAGTATTCTTTTTGGTTTGGATCTCGATCATACAGTCTCCTTGCTGTAGTTGTTGCATAGTTGTGGGTGGGTGTACGGTGATTCATGGTTCTACAGTAGGCAGACATGGGGATCACTCCTTTCTTGTGTTTTCAAATTTGGGTTTAGCGGGCTGTTGGTTCATGCCGACCCTTGCGTGTTGCCCTCTCACCCGCCTGCGGCGGGAGCTCCCCCAGAGGGGGAGCCTTTCGTACTTAACCCAGCGAAATCCCGTTTCCCGACAAGTTTTAACGCCGTCCCAAGGCTCCCCCTCCGGGGGAGCTCCGCGCAGCGGTGAGAGGGCATATATTGCGGACAGGGCACAAACCAACAGTTCAACAAACCCAAATTTGTTCTCTATTCCCCCGCATTATACCCCAACTCCCCCCCTTTGTCAAGCAACCAAAGGTTGAGAAAAGCTCCCCCGCTGTGTGGCAGGGGAGCCGTTTTGCTTTCTATGGGGATATCACTCCTCGGGGAGATACTCACCCTGGGGCAGGCCGGGCCAGGTGTCCAGATTCTTGTCCAGGACGTACTGGTACATGTAGTAGTAATCGGGGTCCTCGTTGAACTCGTCGATCATGAGGTATTTGCCGGGCTCATCAAAGCCCTCGTTGCCGCCGATCATCCAGATGTAGGTATCGCCCAGATTGGCAATGCCGTCCAGCACGTAGAGGTCGGCGTAGTAGGCGTAGCCGTGGATGTCCTCGGCGTTGGGGGTGTTATCATCGTAGATATTGCCGTAATTGAAGATGAAGTCGCAGTTCTTGAACTCAAAGTAGAGGCGGTAGTCGCAGAAGTCCTCGGGGATCCAGATGGAGAGGCAGATATCGGTGTGCTCACGCATATGGATGGAGCCGCCGCCGATGTCCTCCAGGTGGTAGACGGCCTCCTGGACCGAGTAGAAGTACTCGCCGTCGTTGGTCTGGCAGATCGCGTAGCCGAAATCGTAGCGGCCGTCGTAGGCGGTGGTCTTGCCGTCGTAGCTCTTGCCCACGGGGATCAGATTGTTGAAGGGATTCTCGGGATCGTTATCGTCCCAGTCCTCGCGGTACTTCTTGGTAGGCTCGGAAGAGGGGGGATCCGTCTCGGCGGGGGCGTCCGTAGGCGCCTCGGTAGGAGCCTCGGTCTTCTCCTCGGTGGGAGCTTCGGTAGGCTCCTCGGTAGGGGCCTCGGTAGGTGCTTCGGTGGGCGCGTCGGTGGCGATCTGGGCGTTGGTGTCATCCACGGGCGGATCACCGGTCTTGTCGCAGGCGGCGAAGGTGAGGAGCAGGCAGAGGGTCAAAAGGGTGACGAGAATGTGTTTAAGCTTCATGGTAGCCTCCTTATACGTTTGTTATTGAATTTTAGGGGAAACGGGTGTCAGTTGATCACGGGAGGGATATCCCCCTCCACGATCGGGCCGCCCTTCACGAAGGCGACAAGGGTGCAGTATTCCTCCAGGCAGGTGTAGCTAACGGTCGGCTCGTCGGAGTAGAAGGCATAGTATATCTGATACTCCTCGTCGTAATATTCGATATACCAGCCCTCGAAGGTGTAGCCCTCCTCGAGGATGACCGTGACCGTCATGGCGGAGCCATAGGGGACGTTCCACTCCCAACCGTCACCGGGGATCTCCTCGCCGTTACAGAGGAAGCTTGCCCCCACAAAGTCCTTGACGTAGAGGGTAAACAGAACGTCCTCGGCCACCGTGAAGCGGGGCAGGATCACGCGGTCGTTCCCGTCCACGGTGACGCTGTAGGTCACGCTTTCGGAAAGGAGTATTTCCTCAATACCACCGCCCATGACCTCATACCAGCCCGAGAAGACGTAGCCCACGGGTGCTATGGCGGTGACGGTGTAGGTGTAGGGGCCTGCCGCGGAGGCGCCCCAGTTGGTGTATGCCTCCTCGCGGCCGTCAACGGTAAAGGAGCCGATCTCGTCCTCTACCTTGACGGTCAGGGTGTACTTGGGCAGGAACTGCGGGGTCACGGTCATGTCACCGATCACGGTGAACGGACACTCGATGGAGTCGCGGGCAATGAGGTCTCCGATCTTGCCATCCTCGCCGACGGTGTACCAGCCCTCCAGCTCCCACTCACCCGACCACGGGATAGTCAGGGTGAAGACCTCGTCCCTGGCCAGCTCCAGGGTAAAGGTCTCGTCATAGGTGATACCGCTCTCCTCGTGGAGGACCTTCCACTCGCCCGTGAGCTGAACCGTGACGGTATACAGCTCGTCGAAGCGGGCGTTGATATGCAGATCTCGGTCGGTCATCTTGCCGCTGTAGGTGAGATCCTTTGTGAGGAGGGTCCATTCACCGTTTCGTTCCTCGTACCAGCCGTCAAAGCGGTAGCCCTCGGGCACCTGAGCGATGACGGTGAACTCATAGGGGAGGTAGACGTACTCGGAATAGGCGTCATACAGGGTCTCGCTGCCGTTCAGCGTGAAGTGACCCAAGGCGGAGTTGATGGAGAGATAGCGAGCATCCTCAAAGACGGCGACGACGGTGCATTCCCGCGCCGGGACGGTGAAGGTCACGTCGGGCTGATCGTACAGGAGCTTGCGATCACCGTCGACCACCTCATACCAGCCTACAAAGCGGGTGTGGGCGGGGGCGATGGCCTTCAGAGTCATGTGATCCGTCACGGCCAGCTGTACGTTCAGCACGCCGTCCACGTTCTGTCCGTTGGCGATGAAGGTGCCGCCTCCTTCTATGCGGAATTTGACGTTGTAGACACGCTCAAAGCGGGCCTCTACGGTGATATCCTTGTTTCTTTGGGCAAGGCAGATGGACTCCTCGGCAAGGAGCAGGGTCTCCTTGTCTCCGTCGATCTCGTACCAGCCCTTGAAGCGGTAGCCGGGAGCGGCCACGGCGGTGAGGATGTAGGTGCGGGACTCGGGATGGGTATCCTCAAAGCGTGAGAAGGTACCGTCAAAGCCCTCGACTCTGAAAACGCCTTGGGTCTCGTCGCAGGTGACGGTGGTCACGAAGCCTTTGAAATCCGACTTGAAGACGGCAACCAGGCTATACGCGTCCTCGGGCATGACCAGCAGAATGGCACCGCTCGCGGTGGAGACCGCCTTGTCGGGCTTGCCATCCGCTCCGACGGTATACAGACCCACAAAGCTATAGCCCTCGTCGGCCACAGGCGTGACCTTGAACTCGGTGTAGGAGGCAAGCTTGCCGGAATAGGTATCCGACAGGGGAGAGCCGTCCACCGTAACGCGCCCGCCCTCGGTGGTGCGGATGGTCAGGGGGAGGATGGGTCTGAATACGGCTACCAGCGTGGCGTTATGGATCACTTTGTTCAGGGTGACAGAATGGGTGGCTTCCGTCGAAATGATGCTCTGGGTGCCTTCGATCGTCCAGTAGTGGAACTCGTAGCCCTCAGCGGGGTGGGCGGTGAAGGTGACGGTGTTTCCCTTGCCTTCTGCATCGTATTTGGTAAAGGTACCGTCCACACCCTCTACCGTAAAGTGTCCGCGGGCGTGATCCTCCACCCTGATCGTCAAGGAAAGGACCTCCTCAAAGACCGCTACGATGACGCAGTCGGTCTCGGGCATGATGAAGGTGGGATCGGGGGTGTCCACGAGCAGCTTGTCCTCCTGTCCGTCCTTTCGCTCATACCAGCCCTTGAAGATATGGCCTTCTGCGGGGATGGCCAGCGAGGTCATTTGGTCACCGCCTCTGAGAGACAAGGTGGTGCCGCTCTGCATCTCTTCGCCGTTGACGGTCACGGTACCCTGTCCCTCGATGAGGAGGGTACCTTTGTAGACCTTGATGAATCTACAGAACAGCGTGCGGTCGATCTGACCAAAGGTGACTTCTACCGTGGCCTCGTTTGCGTAGCGGGACTCGTTTCCGTCGGCGTCGATCTCGTACCAGGCGTCGAAGATATAGCCCTCGGCGGGGACGGCGGTGAGGGTGACCTTTGTCAGCTCCGCGGCGTACCAATCCTTCTCGGTCAGCTCCTCACCGCCCGCCGTGAAGACACCTGCGTCGGGATCGTCGGAAAACACTTCCAAAAGGAAGGCCTTCTCGAAGATCGCCACCAAAGTCACCTCACGGGTGGGGACGGTGAAGGTGGCCGATCCTTCCTTGTGGAGAGGCTTACGCTCGCCGTCGGTCTCCTCAAACCAGCCCTTGAGGATATAGCCCTCGGCGGGGACGGCGGTGATGGAGATGACGTTGGAGGTAGTGAGATCCTTTGTCAGAGTCTCCACCACGTCGTCGCCATTGAAGGTGACGGCGCCCTTGCCCTCGACTCGGACCGTGATGGGGAAGGCCGCGGGGGCGGGGGCTTCGGTGGGCGTCTCGGTAGTGGATTCGGTGGGGGATTCGGTGGGGGCTTCGGTGATGATTTCGGCGGTGGTGCCGTTTGCGGGAGGGTCGTCTGCTTGATCGCATGCGGCGATGGAGAGAAGCAAGCAGAGCGTCAAGAGGGTGACGAGAATGTACTTGAACTTCATGGGACCTCCTTCTATTTTTGAATATTAGCCGATTGCAAAATGATTCAAATTTGGGTTTGTCGGTGGGTTTGTTGACCGAAACAAGGATAAAACCGCTATGCACGCGTACTCCTTCACCCGCCTGCGGGCGGGAGCTCCCTCCCGGAGGGAGCCTTAGGAGCGCGGGGCAAAATCACTTGTCGGGTAACGAATT
>JAZNJA010000186.1:0-20092 GCA_045577755.1 Eubacteriales bacterium | reverse complement strand
GGTGGATGAGGGTCACCCTTCCCAATTCCACTCTGTTCCGTCAGACCGACAAACCCAAATTTAAAATATCTCTTTTTTATCCCTTTTCAAGTCGGATCGTAGCCATGTCGTTCTGTGAGCCAAGGAGTTGCCTGACTGGGTTGTCTTCCTAAGACCGCTTGGCCTCCGACTTGGTGGATGAGGGTCACCCTTCCCAATTCCACTCTGTTCCGTCAGACCGACAAACCCAAATTTAAAATATCTCTTTTTTATCCCTTTTCCCCTTGACAAATACCCCCTCGGGGTATATAATATAAATACCCCCGTGGGGTATACCCGATAAAGGAGCAACCTTATGAATACAGATATGATCTGCCCCTGCCACAAGACCAAGCACCGCACCGAGGAGGAGATCCGCGCGCTGACCAATCGGCTGTCCCGTATCGAGGGGCAGGTGCGGGGGATCCGCGGGATGGTGGAGTCCGACGCTTACTGCGTGGACATTCTGACCCAGGTGACCGCCGTCACCGCCGCTCTGAACGCCTTCAGCCGTGAGCTTTTGGCCGAGCATATCCGCACCTGCGTCGCCCATGACCTGAAGGAGGGAAAGGACGGAACGGTGGAGGAGCTGGTGGAGACGGTGAGGAAGATGATGAAGTAAAATTGCAGTTTATCGAACTGTTTGACGGAGCAGGTCAGTATGTTTTAGGGGGCCACCTCATCCGTCGGCTTCGCCGACACCTTCTCCTCAAGGAGAAGGCTTCGGTAACCGCAACCCCTTGATGTATAAAGATCTTTTGGGTCGTGGTAACCTAGGCTTCTCCTTGAGGAGAAGCTCCCGCGAAGCGGGTGATGAGGTGTCACCCTACCCAATTCTACTCTGTTCTGTCAAACCGATAAACCCAAATTTGAAGAAAGGAACCGACATGAAACAATACAACGTAACCGGTATGACCTGCGCCGCCTGTCAGGCGCGGGTGGAGAAGGCGGTGAGGGCGGTGCCCGGGGTGGAGTCCTGCGCCGTCAGCCTTTTGACCAACTCCATGGGCGTGGAGGGTACTGCCGCCGAGGAGGCCGTCGTCAAGGCGGTGACAGATGCGGGGTACGGTGCCTCCCCCAAGGAAACGGGGGGCTCCCCTAAAAAGCAGACCGCCGAGGACCCCTTGGCGGACAGGGAGACGCCCGTCCTGCTCCGCCGCTTGATCTGGTCGGTGGGGTTCGTGGCGATCCTCATGTACGTGTCCATGGGGCACGTCATGTGGGGGTGGCCGCTCCCCGCGGTCGTCGCGGAAAATCCCATGGCCATCGGGCTGATCCAGATGATCCTGGCCGCTGTGGTCATGGTGATCAATCAGAAATTCTTTATCAACGGCGTGAAGGGGGCTCTGCATCTGTCCCCCAACATGGATACTCTGGTGGCCTTGGGGGCGGGGGCGTCCTTCGTGTACAGCACGGCTGTGCTGTTCCTTATGTCCCACGATCTGGTGGCGGGGGATGTGGCGGGGGCGTTCCATCGGCTCCACGGGCTGTACTTTGAGTCCGCCGCCATGATCCTGGCTCTCATTACGGTGGGTAAGCTGCTGGAGGCCCGGGCCAAGGGCAAGACCACCAACGCCTTGAAGAGCCTCATGAGTTTGGCTCCCGACACCGCTACGGTCCTGCGGGAGGGCGTTGAGGCGGTGATCCCTGCCTCCGAGGTAAGGAAGGGGGACCGCTTCGTGGTGCGGCCCGGTGAGCGCGTCCCTGTGGACGGCGTGGTGCTGGAGGGGGAGAGCGCGGTGAACGAGTCGGCCCTGACGGGGGAGAGCGTCCCCGTGGACAAGGCGGCAGGGGACGGTGTCTCCGCCGCTACCGTGAATCAGTCGGGGCATCTTCTTTGCGAGGCTACCCGCGTGGGGGAGGACACTACCCTGTCCAAGATCATTCAGATGGTCAGCGACGCTGCCGCCACCAAGGCTCCCATCGCCAAGATCGCCGACAAGGTATCGGGGGTGTTCGTGCCGATCGTGATCTCCATCGCGGTTGTGGCCTTCGTGGCTTGGCTGATCGCGGGGGAGAGCGTGGGCTTTGCCATCGCCCGCGGGATCTCGGTGCTGGTGATCTCCTGCCCTTGCGCCCTGGGGCTGGCGACTCCCGTGGCCATCATGGTGGGCAACGGCATGGGCGCCAAGAACGGCATTTTGTTCAAGACCGCCGTCTCGCTGGAGATGGCAGGGCGGGTGGATACCGTAGTGCTGGACAAGACGGGGACCGTGACCGAGGGCAAGCCTCGGGTGACGGATATCCGCTTGGAAGATGACGAGGCCAAGGCGTTGCAGTCCATCTACTCCCTGGAGGTCATGAGCGAGCATCCCCTGTCCGCCGCGATCGTGGAGCACGCCGTTGAAAGGGGGCTGACCGCTCTGCCCGTGATCGGCTTCAAGGCTCTGCCCGGGCGGGGCTTGGAGGGTTCCGTGAATGGGCGCATGATCCGCGGAGGCAATCGCGATCTGATCCAAGGCTATACGACCATCCCCGCCGCCGCACTGGCCGCCGCCGAGGGGTACGCGGAGGAGGGCAAGACCCCTCTGTTCTTCTGCGCTGACAAGGAGTTTTTGGGTATGATCGCCGTGGCGGACACCGTGAAGGAGGACTCTGCCGCCGCTATTGATGAGATGAAGCGGCTGGGGCTTCGGGTGGTCATGCTGACGGGTGACAACCAAAAGACCGCCGCCGCCATCGCCCGCGAGGCGGGCATTGACGAGGGGAACGTCATCGCGGGGGTCCTGCCCGACGGCAAGGAGGAAGTGATCCGCGATCTGCAGAAGGACGGCAAGGTAGCCATGGTGGGGGACGGCATCAACGACGCGCCCGCTCTGACCCGCGCCGACGTAGGCATCGCCATCGGGGCGGGGGCTGACGTGGCCATTGACGCGGCCGACGTGGTACTGGTGAAGTCCCGCCTGTCCGACGTATCCGCCGCCATCCGCCTCTCCCGCGCCACCCTGCGGAATATCCGCGAGAATCTGTTCTGGGCCTTCTGCTACAACTCCCTGGGCATTCCCCTGGCGGCGGGGCTGTTCATTCCCTTCCTGGGGTGGGAGCTGAATCCCATGTTCGGGGCGGCGGCCATGTCCCTGTCCAGCTTCTGCGTGGTGACCAACGCCCTGCGCCTGAATCTGTTCAACATCCGCGACCCCAAAAGGTTCAACCGCAAGCCCCGCCACACGGCGCCCGTCGCAGCCAAGGAGGGTGGAGCGGACACCGAGAAAGTCAATTCTATCCATGAAAGTGAGGATATTACCATGAAAAAGACAATGAAGATCGAGGGCATGATGTGCCCCCGCTGTGAGGCCCACGTGGTCAAGGCGCTGAAGGCCATCGAGGGTGTTTCCGAGGCCCTGGCAGACCACAAGGCAGGCACCGCCGTGGTGACCCTGACGGCTCCCGTGGAGGACGCCGTGCTGAAGGCCGCCGTGGAGGCGGAGGAGTACGAGGTGCTGGGGATCGAGTGATCCTCCCCTTATGGCCGTCTTGCTCCGATGCCTCCCCATGCCGCAAAAAAGAGGGACGACCTCCCTCGGCCTCCCCCGCGGGGCGGTCGAGACGGTGTCGTCCCTTTCTTTCTGTGGAAACGAAGATGATCTCAGGCCTGTGAGGTGGTGTCCTCACCGCCGCGGCGGCGGGGGAGTCGCTGTCCCTCCATGGAGAGCTTGTACAGCTCCTCGGTGGCCAAGCGGGTCTTGGCGACGGGAGGGATCTCACCGTTGGTTTCTTTGGGGAAGCAGTAGTACAAGCAATCGCGGTTACCGATACCGATGACGTCCCCGATACAGTACCAGTAAAAATCGGCGTTCAGGGTGTGAGAAGCACGGGGCTTTTGCTCGTAGCTGAGCCGTCCCTTACAGCCTGTCAGTCGGAATCCGTCCTTACTGTGGGTGAGCCAGCCCTCTCCCACCATATACAGGCAGGAATGATCCACCATCATGCCGATGCGGACCGGGGTATCCAGGCGGTATCTGCCCTCCAGGATCTCTTTTCTGACCTCCGCCCGCTCCCAATCGTACCAATCGGGGATATGGGGAAACTCGGTCTCCCCCTCGGTGGCCTCCAGGAGGCTGTCCTCCCGCAAAAGCCAGGAGCGGCCGCAGGCCCGGCAGGTCAGGTGGGTTCCCTTCCCCTCCATACGGCCCTCGGCAGTACAGGCGGGGCATTTATAGAGGATGCGGTGGAGCCCGTCGGCACGGAAGGGCTCGGTGATACGGACGCCGCGCTCCCGCTGCTCGGCAAGGTTGTCGAAGGTAAAGGCGCGGCGCACGATCTCCTCCAGCTCCTCGGTGGGCTTTTGGCGCACCTCCTCGGCGGTCAGGAGGGTGGTAACGTCGGCCGAGACCCTGACCTTGCGGTTCTGTAGGCCGTTATACAGGGGGTCGCGGGCAAAGGCGTTGTGGGTGGTGATCATCAGCACCGGCACGTCCAGCATCTTGATGAGACCTCCCATGACCGCCGGCATGGCGGTTGCCCGTCCGTCAAAGCTATAGCCCGCCTCGGGATACATCAGCACCGAGGTCTTTTTTTCGTGGAGCATATACTTCATATCCCGAATGAGGTTCAGATCCGTGACGAACTTACGGGTAGGGATGCAGCCCAGCAACCGCATGAGCAGACTCTTGCCCACCATGGCGTCGGTGGTGCAGACGATGCCGTAGGGCTTGGGATACAGGATCCCCGAGGCCATTTTCAGGTCGATGAAGCTGGAATGGTTCATGAGGATGAGGACCGGTCCTCGGGGCTCGGTCTTTTTGTCGCGGGTATACGTGAAGTGAGTCGCCCACAGGTCGGGGGCAGAGGCAACGCGCATGGCGGTGCGCATCAGTAAGGTGGGCTTCCAGGGTTTCCGGTGCTTGGGGCGGGGGAGGGCCATCACCTCGTCGAAATCGCGGTGTCGGGTCTTGATCTTCATGCCGTCGGTCTCCTCTCTCGAAATTCATATTGGATTCATATTCAGTTCATTATAGCATACCGCGGACCGTCTGTCAAGAGATTTTACGCAACCGAAAAAAGAAAAGCGACGGCAACGGGGGATATTCTTAGCGGGGAAATTACAAATCTGTTGACTATACGATTTATAAATTGATTCGCAGAAAACAAATAAATACCCCAACAGATTTTTGAAGGTCTGTCGGGGCTCATTTGTTCTGCTCGATAAATTGGAATTGGTCAAATTGTTCTTATCGGAAAAAGCATATAATTCTTTCCGTTCGATGGGCAAGTAAAGTCATGAACAGCACCCACCAAGGCGATGCTGTTTGCATTCATATAGTCCAGCACATCTGAAAAAGTGCTTTCACTTTCAACCTCCGCACAAAGATACTCATATCCAGGAATTGTCCATTTTGTCCATCCATCTGGTGCGTTTGCGTCATCAGTACATTCAATTCCAGCAAGGTATAATCCCTTGCTGAAGTTTTCTTCCCAAGGTTTGAAGGAATGGGAGCAATCAGACATTGCACCCCAAATACCAACCAAATTGCCATTTTCATCTTTCTTGGCTAATGACTGGACTTCGTTGAAATGAGAATTTGCATCCTCCCACAATTTTTGAATAAAGCCTTGGCCATCCAAGGTTGAGCCTTCTTTACCAATTACTGAGAACGAAGATTTTATTTGTTTTTCGATTATCATATGGCACCTCGTCAAATTCTTATTTGTCATTCTGTTTTATCGCCAGTTTCGCCTTTGTATTACAAAGGCTTGGGCAAAGCCCATACCCCTATTGTTTTGCGCATCCAAAGGCTCCCTTGTGCAAAGGGAGCTGTCGCGTTAGCGACTGAGGGATTGTTTTTGCTTAATTTCTTCATTTTACAATCCCTCCGTCAGCCTTCGGCTGCTACCTCCCTTGTGCATGCACAAGGGAGGCTTTTACGCTACCACAATTATATCACAAATCGGCAGAGAAAACAAGTTCTCTGCCGATTTTTTGTGTCCGCAAACTCTCCGTTAAGAACAACAGAGAAAGCTTGTCGTCGCTTTTTTGCTGTGGAAATCAGGGCATATCGGCGGGTTCGTTTTCGGGCTCCGGGGCATCGTCCTCACCGAAATTGTAGTCCAGGCCTACGAAATTCAGCTGTTGGCGGTACTGCTCCACCCGCTCGTCCGACATCTGATCCAGGCGGTCCTTCTGCTTCCGGACCCGGTCGCGGTGGAGAAAGACCACGTCGAAGAGACGCACGATCCAGAATATGGGCATCAGAATAGCCCACTTATCGAGGACAGGATACTTGATCCGCATGGTACGGTAGGGAGGGAATATCATCTGGAAGACCTTTTTGACGCGATAGCTCTTGGTGGTCTTGGACATTTTGAGACCCTCGGAGACCGCGTTCAACTCGGCGTTTCCGAACACGCCGTCAAAGAACAGCTTATCGGTCAACAAATCGGTGACATCGTCCGGGGACTCGCCCTCAAACCAGACCCTCAGCATCCGCATGACGTTGCGGTAGAAGTCGTAGAGCTGCAACCGTTTCATCTCCCGCTCCGCCCGCTTGATGTCCAGGCTTTCGTAATGGCGCAGGAACACGAAAAAGTCCAGCGCGTACTTGATGCCCACACCCTGGTCACGGTAATGCTTGGCGAAATGGGTAAAGAGATAGACGAAGGTATCCTCGGGGGACATTTCATAGCGGTGACTGAAGCCCTCCACCGTGCGGGTCAGGCGCCAGCCGTCGCCGTAATAGGCGTAGTAGTCTTCGTTGTAGGAGGGGATCAACCGCTTGTGCAGCTCCAGCTGCAGCCCCGTGGCGGTCTTCCAGCCGTACTCGTGGTTGCTCTCGAAGTTGGGGACGCATCCCAGGGACTCCATGATGGGGACGATACGGTCATACTCCTCGGTCTTGATGAGGATATCCGAGTCACCCATGACCCGCATTTCGGGGCTGGGGTAAAAGGACTTGAGCAAGGTTCCCTTCAGGGGCATATGGGTGATACCTGCCTCCTCGAAGGCGGCACAGATACGGTCGGCCGTGTCGGTCTGATCCGCGCTGTGGCCGATATAGACGCAGGTGCGCTCAAAAAAGAGCATGGCCGAGGGATCCTCCGCCATGGCGGGGACCTTCATCATTCCGTTATAGATCAAGGGCACGATCTGTTGCTGATCCGCCCAGCGATAGATCTCCATAAGATCCGGCTTTCCCTCGATACGGGGCTCGCTGTCGGTCAGCGAGGCATGGATCAAGGATAGCACGTTTTTCTGAAATTCCGTCATAAGGACCTCGTTTTTTTAGCATTCGCGTGTATTATAGCACACGCTTCGCCATTTGTCAATACCATAAATTGCCAATATTGGGAAAAACACCAAAAACCGCGGGGCATTTCAGCGCTCGCGGCGATTGGGAAAGAGTTTTTTGGGGAGCAGATGCCAGTAAATGACCAGCCGAGCCAGGAAGGCATGGAGAGGGCGCAGGGGCATCCACAGGGAGACCAAGAGACGATAGAATCGATTCTCTACCGAAATATCCCGTTTTCTGCGGACGAAATGGGTCACGTGCGCCAGGATATCCTCGGGGCGTGTCAGCTCTGTCCAGGTCTGGGCATCGCCGTTGATGACCAGAAGCCCGTCCTCTCGGAGCTTCCACACGCGGTGAAGCACAAAGCCACCCGAGGGGCGGGTAAAGAAGACGATATCTCCCCGCTTGGGGACGTAGGACACGTCCTTTTTCAGGTAGACCACTGAGCGGCGGTCCAGGAGGAAGGGGGTCATGCTGGTTCCCGTCACCTTAAGGGGCATTTCCCCGCCGTCGGGCATCTCTGCAAGGATGTCCAGGAGAGCATCCCGGGTGAGGGTGCTCGGATTCTCGGAGCGCTCGGGATGATTTCGATTATCCATGCCGATCCCTCCATGACTCCAGAGCCACACGGGCCACCATATCCACACCCGACCGATCCGGCTCACAGCTCATCCGATACACGGGGAGCTTTTCAAACATACCGTCCAGGGTTTCCATGACCAGTCCCGTCAGGCGGTCATCCCAGGCGGGCATGAAGACCGCGGTCATGAGGCTTGAGAGGGCCTCCATCCCGCACAGGGGACGGATATACTTCTCGTCCTCTCGCACCAGGTCCACCACGGCCCGCACGGGAACGCGGCGGTTGACGCGGTAGGGGGAATTTCCCTTCCAGGGATTCCCGTAGGCCATGACCACATCGGGGCATTCGGGGCGCAGGGAGAGGAACACCTTATCTCCGTTCAAGATCTCGGCTCCCTCCAGCTTCTCCCACAGCTCGGCCTGGGTGGTTTTTCCCACGCCCGAGCGGCCGACGAAGAGGACGCCGCCCACTTCGGGAACGTCGATCAGCGCGCCGTGAACGAACACGGTCCGATAGTAGGCCAGGCGGGACACCACGCCCGTCAGCATCAGCTCGAAGAGTCCTTCCAGGCGGGGGCAGCGCAGAGTCAGGTTCTCGAAGCGGTCATCCGCCATGAGAACGCCCTCGCGGTCCCGTGCCAGGCCCAGAACGTGAGCCACAGGGTGGGAGGGGGTCATGCTCTCCACGCCGTGAGTGAATTCGCCGAAAGTGTGGTAAACAGAACAAATCGGCCCCTGAGACTGAAGCTCAGGAGCCGTTGTTCCTTCTGTTTGACACTCAAAACCCGCCAACAGCCTCGGTAAACCCTCGTCTGTTACCCGGATCAATTGATCGGCAATCAGAAAGCTTTGAGTCATGCTATGAAATTAGTAGCAGATGAACTCGGACACACCGGTCTCGGGATCGGTCTGAACCATACCCCAGATCTTGCCGAAGGTACCGTTCTTCCAGCAGTAGTCGATAGCAGCAGTAACGTCTGCGTTCTCCTCACCGTAAGGAAGGCCGGACTCGATCTTGGTGTTATTGATGTACTTGTTGCACTTACCGGCAACATTGCCCTTCTCGTAGCTGAAGGAACCTCTCACATCGATCTCTGCATCGAAGGAAGCAGCGATGTTCTCGTTGATGGAGAAGGTCACATTCATAGCCAGAGGCTTGATGTAAGTCTTCATAACTTTCATTTCCTTTCTAAAGTGCGGGATCCTGTTTTGGAGTCACAGGCAGCGCCCGCTCACTGCCAAGCTCATAGAATCTCTTCCGGAATTGCCGACAGATTACTCAGAACGGCAGGTAGAGGGGCAGTTGTGCACGTACGAAGCAATGAGATCGTAGAATGCATCGAAATCCTTGTTACCGGTGTTGGAGGCAACAACGCTGCTCGTGTGAATGAACTTGTCACCGTTCTCGCCGAAGCTGTAGTAAACCTTAGCGGAACCGTAGTTGATGTCAATAGAAGTAGCGATGTTCTCGTTTACCTGAACCGAAACAAGTCTGCCTGCAGGCTTCATGTAGCTCTTCATCATACCAATTCTCCTTTCTTTAAATCTGGCTCTGTATCATATATTATATACCATTTCGGTCACAGAGTCAATAGTTTATGGATTTTTTTATTGACAAATTTTTAGTCTTTTTTTGCCCTCCAATTGTACTATTTGCACAAAAGGCGACGTTTCAAGACACAGGCCGGCCATAATCGTCCCATTATTTTAGGGGAAGAGGGGGCAGAATCAGTTCTCAGATGCTTCCCCGGTCTGCTCGGCCTCCTGAGCGGCCTTCAGCTGATGGTACAGCTCGTACATATCCCTGGCCTGGGAGCAGAAGGACTCGCAGACCTGCTCGGGATCTCCCGATTCGGCAGCCAGGACACCGGGGCAACGGCGGCAAAACTCGGCGTACAGGCAGTCCGCGCAGGCATCCGGGATGCGGATGGTGTCGCAACGGTCGCACATAGCCTTCCAGGTCTCGGCCACGTTGATGGGATCGCCCAGCTGGGTGTAGGGATTCGCCGCGAAGCCGCAGAACTGCATCCGACCGTGCCACGTCATGAAGTAAGCGATGCCGTGGGAGGGGCAGGAGGCGAAGGGGTCGGTGGCGGGCTTATGACGGGACTGCTCCAAGCCCTCCAGGGTCCAGCGCAGGTTCTGATCGCTGATGCGGACCGCCAGGGGATCGGCGATGGCGTCACGCTGGGTGTTGGCCACGGCCGCCGTATGGAAGAAGGGGACCTGCTTCTCGGCAGCAAAGCGGTAGAACTCAGCCAGCTCTTCCATATTGTCCTTGATGATGGTGGCGGTACAGAAGAAGGGCAGGCCCGCCTCCTTGAGAAGATCGAGGGCGCGGGAGACCCGATCAAAGCCGTCCTTGACGCCGCACATCCGCTCGTAGGTCTCGTTGCAGGTGCCGTACAGGGAGAGCTTCATATTGTGGGGGGGATTCTTCTTCAGGCGCTCCACGATACGCTCGTTGATGAGGGACGCGTTGGAGTAGATGGTGACCAGCATACCCATTTCCACGGCTCCCTCGTAGATCTCCCAGAAGTCGGGATGCATGAAGGGCTCACCGCCCGTCAGGGTCACGAAGAGAGTGCCCATTTCCTTGGTCTGGCGCATGATCTCCAGCCACTGCTCGCCCGACATCATCTTGCCCTGCTTGGCGGCGCGGGCAGGGTCCAGGCGGACGTAGCACATGGGGCACTTGAAGTTGCAGAAGGGAGTCAGCTCGAGTGTGACGTTCAAGGGGAACTTATGGATCTTGGCCCAGAGAGTCATTTCCTTTTCGATCTGGCTGAACTCGGGGGACAGACCGAAATCCCGATCACAGCCGATGCTCATGCTTCCAACACCCCGATACCCTGCAGGTAGTTCAGAAAGTCCTCAACGTCACGGGCGGCGTCCTCGCGCTCCACGTCGTACTGGGAGAGCAGGAGCTCCACCAAAGCGTCCTGATTGGGAACACCCTTCTCCAGAGCCTGCCACAGGACGTAGCCGCTCTCGGTCAGGGAGATCATACCCTTGATCTGATTGGTCATAGCGCCGAAGGGCACGGCCATATACTGCGGGCCGATCTTACGGAGAACAAAGCCCTTTTTCACTTGAATTGCCATTGGAATTACCTCCTTGTCAATAGTTCACTTACAGATTCGTACGGATGGGATCCCCGGCGGCGGGGGATCCGGTTACTGCTCCTCGGCCACGGCGGGCAGAGCCTCGGACAGGGACTCGGTGCGGAAGAAGCGGCCGTCGCCGTCCACGCGGAAGACAATGTCCGAATACTCCAGCATGCTGGCTCGGTGGGTGGTGATGAGGCAGATGCGATAGGGGTTGGTGGTCATGATATTCTGCAGCACCCGGGCCTCCGTGTCCACGTCCAGGGCCGAGGTGGCCTCGTCCATGATGAGGATAGGAGCGTCACGCAGAATGGCGCGGGCGATGGACAGGCGCTGGAGCTGTCCCTCCGAAAGGTTGTTCCCTCGCTCGCCCAGCACGGTGTGGATGGTCTCGGGAAGCTCGGAGACGAATCCCCAGGCGTCGGATACCTTCAGCGCCTCGATCAGCTCCTCGTCGGTGGCGTCAGGCTTGACGGCACGAAGGTTGGACTCGATGGTACCTGAGAAAATGCTGTTACCCTGGGGCACGTAGGAGCAAAGACGGCGGGTGCTCTCGGTGGCGGGGAGGGTCAGGCTGCCGTCGATGGTGGAGATCTCAATGACACCGCCCTGAGGACGGAGCAGGCCCAGCATCATGCGCAGGACCGTGGTCTTACCTCCGCCCGAGGGGCCGACGAAGGCCACGACCTGGCCGGGAGCGACGTCGAAGGAGACCTCGTTGAGGATGGTCTTATCGGACTTTTCGTAGCTGAAGGTAATGTCACGGAAATGCACCTCGACACCCTCCGCACGGGCTCGCTCCAACAGAGCCTCGGCGGCCTCGGCGTCGGCATCGGGCTCGGAGGGCAGCTGGGTGATCTCCATGACGCGGCCTGCCGCGGTGGCGGTGGACACGGCGCTGGGAACCAGGTGCACCAGAGCCGAGAAGGCGTTGGCCAGGGTGCCCGAAAGCTGGATGAACAGGCTCATGTCACCGTAGTTGATCTCGTTGATATACAGGCGATAGACACCCCAGCCGTAGCAGGCGTAGCCCGCGACGAGGCCGAGGAGACCCATGACGATGCTGACGACCACCGAGACGCGGGTATAGTCCAGACGGATCTGGCGGTACTCGCTGAGCAGGACCCGGAGATTCTTACAGTAGGTCGCGCCCAGATCGAAGGCCTTGACCATCTGGATATTCTGGAAGACCTCCTCATTGAAGGAAAGGATACGGCCGTTGACATCGCGCATCTTCTCGTTGTGACGGCGCATGATGCGCATCATGGGTCTGGCCGAGAAGACCAGGATCGGGGCGCTGGCCAGGGCGAAGACGGCCATGATGGGATCGCCGAAGATCAGGATAATGACAAAGGCGCCGATGAACTGGGCCAGGCGGGTGATGAGACTGGGCAAAAAGCCGATGACACCGCCCGCGATGTTGTTGACGTCGCCCTCCAGGCGGTTGATGACGTCACCGGAATGGTAGCTGTGGAGAGAATCCCAGCGGGAGATGATGATCTTTTTGAAGATGTCCTCGCGGATCTCGTTGACCACGCGGATGTTGATGCGGGCCGAGACCCAGCTGGCTCCCGCGTTGATGAAGATCTGCATGACCGCGATGGACACGACCACGGCGATACAGCGGATGATATTCTCGGGGATACGCATCTCCGGAACGGTTACCGCATTGATAAGGTCTCTCTGGGCCACGTTGACAAGCAGACCCATGAGAACGCCGAACAGTCCCAAGGCGATATAGAAGGCGATGCTGAGCCAGTACCGCTTCATGTAGCGGGCCAACCAGACCCACTCGCGGAAAACCTCGGGAATACGGGCGAGCTTGCGTTTCAGTTTTCCCATTATGCAGTGATTCCTTTGTATAAACACAAGTATTCTATTTTACGATTTCATTATAGCACAAACCCCGACAAAAATCAAGGGTTATCACAAAAAATGTTCCTCAAATTCGCTTTTTGAACACATTTCGCGGCGCAAGGCATGAATAAAGGACAGCTCGCGGGGGACGAGCTGTCCTGAAAGCCATTTCCGCTGAGCGCTCTCCCCAAAGCACGGCTACAGAGCCAATGACCGTGCCCAGGGAGCCTCGCGACCTGCTTTTCCGAAACGGCTTACCCGTTGTCGCTTCCCCCGCGGCCCCGAAGGACCTCAGGTTCGCACGAGTGTATTATAGCACGTTTCCGGCAGATTGTCAATTGTTTTTGGTATTTTTTGGCAGTTTCGAAGATGGGAATCGTTCCCTCTTTTTCGACAGGCTCAGGGCGCATCCTGCCGCCAGCAGGGGAAGGATGGCGGATACTGTCGAGCCGCAGCCCTTTTTGGCGGGAGCGGTTTCGGACTCGGTGGTGCTTCCCTGCTCATTGGTATCGGCGGGAACGGAGGGCTCGGTGTCGGTGGGATCGGACTCCACGGGATCGGGAGTGGTCTCGATGGGATCCGTCTCGGTCTCCTCCTCCTGCTCCAGCCAATCGTAGGTGGGCAGAGGACTGTCGGTAAAGTCGCCGCCCTGGACCGTCCACTTGCGCTGACTGCAGACCGTCTCGCCGTTCAGCTCGTAGGAGGCGGTGACGGTGAGGACCTGTCTGTTCGCGCAATAGTCGCGGAAGGCGGGGACCGTGATGGCCAGGGTCTTGGTAGAAAGTCCCTTGCTGTCCTTGGAGAAGGCGTCCACGCTCATGGTGACCCGCTCGGCGTAGAGCACCGTGTCCCCGCTCATGATCTTGAGGGTCACGGGCAGGTCGGTAATCGCCTTGCCGGTATCGTTCACCAGCACGATGGGCAGACGGAGCTTGGCACCCCGCTTCACGTCCTCGGTATACTCGTCGATGACGATACCCAGATCGGCGAAGGCGTTCTTCAAGCGTTCCTTGGTGTAGGGGCGGATCTGTAAGGACTCGGCGGTGGAGACGTCGGGGGACAGGATATCCGAGGTCACGCCCTGGGCCGAGGGGAAGGAGGAACCCAGACCGCAGAAGAAGAGCAGACCGATATAGGCGCGCTCGGTGCGGAAGGCCTCCATCTGGGCGGCCATGAGATCGGCGTAGTAGGTAAGCCGCTCCTCGTTGGTGGCTCGGGGCAGGGCGTTGTTCCAGGTTCCCGCCGTACCGCTCATGGCGGCACCCTCGCGGTTGATCCAGTACTCGCCGTGCTCGTTAATGAGGTAGGGATGGTCGGGGTACTGCTCGTAGGTCCAGCCGATGTCGGCGGTGGTGACGATGGGCTTTGAGACGTTCATGCTGTTCAGCCCCTTGATGCCCTGGGCTCCTATAATATAAGGATGGCATTCCACGGGATCGTTCTCCCCCACGGGAGGCCGCCAGCCGTTCTCCCAGGGCCGCTTCTGGAGGTCGTACTCCCGTCCCTTGCGGATGATCTGATCGGGCAGGTCGTAGGTGGCCTCGTTCTGGGCGTCGAAAACGATCATGGAGGGATGGTTGGCGCGGTTATCGATCCAGGCGTAGATCTCGGGCATGATGGTGTCGATCGTATCAACCCCCGCGTTGCCCCAGATGGGGTACTCGTCAAAGATCATCATACCCATCTCGTCGGCAATGTCAAACCACTTACTGTTGGCGTGACCCAGGTGGGTGCGGAAGCAGACCCAGTTCACGTCCTTGAATTCAGCGTAGAGCTTGCGGATCCAGTCCTCCTCCCAGGGGGTGGTGCCGCAGAGGGGATCGTCGTAGTAGCGCTCGATGGCCACGTTGGTGCCAAAGAGGTAGAAGATCTCCCCGTTGAGGCGGGCGTACTTGGTGACGGGGTCGAAATCAAAGGTGCGCATACCGAAGCGGGTGGAGTAGGTGTCCCCAGCGGTCCTGACCTCGATGCGGTAGAGGTAGGGAGAATCGGGCGTCCAGCACTTCTCCTGGCTCCAGTTCTGAAGCTCCACGGCGTCCACCACGAAGGTGGCGGTGCCGTCCTTGTTCACCTTCACACCGGTCTTGGTGAACTCACCCACCTTGACCTCATTCTGCTTGGCCGCGCCGTTCTCGAAGATACCCAGCTCGTAGACCGAAATGGTCACGTCGGTGGTCACGGCCTTGTTGGAGCGGTTCTTGAGGGTCACCTGCACCTGCACCGTTCCCTTGTCGAGATTGGGGTTGGTCTGGACAGCCTGCACCTCGGGGGCGGCGTTGAAGATGAGGGAGACCGAATCGGTAATGCCCGGCTCATCCTCGGTGGATTCGCCGTCGTAGAGCACGTGGGCGGGGGTCTCGCTGTTACCGGCCTGGAGAGACCACGCCCCCAGCATGATGACGATCTCGTTCTCACCCTTCTTCAGGTAGTCGGAAACGTCGGTGTAGGAGTGGGAATAGTTGTACTCATAGCTATCAACGTACTGCCCGTTGACGTAGATATGGCGGCCGTACTGGGCAGAACCAATGTAGAGAAGCGCCTGACCCGCAGGCTCCTCCTCCAGCACCACGGTCTTTCTGTACCAGGACAGCGTGCCGCTGTACTGCCCCAGGTCAAAGGCGGCGGAGTGCCACAGCCCGGGGACGGGGATGGAGTTGATGAAGTCCACGCCATCGGGAATAGCGGCGGGCACCGAAAAGCTCTCCGTGGCGCGGGAGGTACCGATCCCCCAGGTGCCGTCCAGGGAGACGGTCAGCCGCTCACCCGTCTCGGGCATGGTCTTCACCGTCACCGCCTCGGGGTCGGGGGCGTAGTTCACCGCTACGTAGTCCAGCCAGAGCTCGCCCTCGGTGACGGTCAGGGTCAGCTCATCTCCCTTGGCGTAGGGCTCGGTACGCAGACCCGCTCCCGCGTAGGTGCGGAGCATGGTCTCGCCCACCGACAGGGTGCCGATGGTCGTGCTTCCCTTCTTCACCGCAACGGTGGCGTCGGCCTCGGCACGGTAGGACAGGCTCAACACGTTGTAGGTATCCCGGACGGCAGGGACCTTGAAGGTCACGCTCTGCCCCTTGGAGAGCTTGACGCTTTTGGCGTAGGTGGCCATGATATCGTCCTCGGCCTTGTCCGAGATGGCGGCGGCGGTGACGGTATTGGCGGGCGCATTGGCCACCGTCCCCGAGGCCTCGTTGGTCAGCCACAGGCAGTCCAGGTTGCAGTCCACGTTGGGACGGATCTTGATGTCCGCCCCCTCGGGGATGTAGATCATGGGGGAGACGGCGATGTAGGAGGACTTCATCTCCCAGGAATTGGAGGTGGAGAAGGGGATCAGGCCCGCGTCGTGGAAGGTCTCCTCCCAGGGATAGCGGACGTAGAGGCTCATGTTGTTGGTGTTGGTGGAGGCGTAGGCAACGTGGATACAGTTGGACTCCACCACGTTCTCAAAGATGAAGTACTTCCCTCCCGTACCGCCGGCGACCTTGCCGCCCGACGCGTCGGGATCGGCCAATTTCGTGATATTATAGGGGGATACTCCGTCGGGACCCAGCACCACGGCATCCTCGCACTCGTAGCGGCTTGTGGGCGCGGTAGCGAACTCAGCCGAGAAGGTCGTATTCCCGTCGAGGGTAAATACATATTTTCCGTCCTTCACTTGGCTCGTCACATCCTTTCCGTTCTTTGTCAGCTTGAGAAGACCGCCCCCCGTCATGGGGGTGACCGTCAAGGTCACCTCGGTCCCCCCGGGGACCAGCCCCTCGTGGGAGAGCTTCAGGGTACCGTACTTCACGTCCCCGATGGCCATGCTGTAGTAAGCCCCGTCGTTACGGTCGGCGGCGGGAGTACCGTAGACCTCCAGATCCCACATGGAGAAGCCGTAGGGAGCCAGGGCGCGGGTCACCTCACGGATGCGGAGGAACCGCCCCGTACCGCTGACGGGGGTCTCCACCCAGCCCGCGGGGGCATCCGTCACCTTCTTCAGCTCGGTGTAGGTCTGCCCGTCCTTGGACACCTCCAGCACGTAGGCAGAAGGATGGGCCGCCTCCCAGTTGATACGGACCTTGGAGAGGTCGAAGTTGTCCCCCAGATCCAGGATATACCAGGTATCGTGGGCGCAACCGCCTCCCGCGGCGAAGCGGGTGGAGCTCTTGCCGTCCAGGGCCATGGCGGGGGTCAGAGCCGCCGACTCGTTGTGGCAAGCGATGGCGGTCTTACCCCTGGCGATATCCGCCTCGGCGGCGGACACGGGCAGAGCGGCGAGAGCCGTCCCCGCCAGCATAAGAGCGCAGAGAACCCACGCCAGAGCGCGGCGGGCGAAAGTCAGATGGGTCTTTTTCATGATAAGCCTCCTGTTTCGGAAGATACGTCCTTATTATAGCACACCGCCCCCGTCTTGTAAAGATATTCTGCATAAGTATTTTACTTGAATAGAAACTTTTTTGAGCAAAACGCAGAGAAATTTCGGGAAAGGGATTGACGGAGAGGGGATTTTTTGGTATGATTTTAGGGAAGCAACAAAATGATAAATTGGGGTTTGTCGGTCTGTCTTTCGCCCACTTTTGGGCTGTCATCCTGAGCGGAGCCGCTTGCAGCGGAGTCGAAGGATCTCCTTTGCCGACAAGAGATCCTTCGACTCCGGGCTTCGCCCTCCGCTCAGGATGACAGCCCCCAAAAAACAGTTCGACAAACCCAAATTTGAAATATCTCCCGAAAGGAGTCTTCCCATGAAACTCAAAGCCGCCCGCGCCTTCCACTCCACCCCCATCAGCGAAAAGCTGGCCTCCAACTTCATCGAGCTGGGCTACGGCCTCCAGGTGGAGGGCATGGCCGCCGAAATGTTCTTCAACCGCAGCTTCGAGCCCTTCTACCCCTACCGCATGATCAACAAGCTCTGGTACGACCTCCTGGAGGACGAGAACGACCACTCCTCCCGCTGTGAGACCGACTGGCGGGTATTTGATTGGTGCCACTCGGGCTACGAGCATAACGCCTGGTTCGCCTTCCCCGGCACCGCGGGCTACCAGCCCATCACCGACGATGCCACCTTCGTCATCGAAAAGTCCCCCACTGCCGACGTCTCCATCGGCTACTGCGACGATGCCTGCCACGGTGATCACGCCATGAGGGTGGAGAACCACAGCGACGCCCTCGGCGGCCTCGCCCAGGACGGTAAGTATTGCTTCCCCGCCGTTACCTATTCCTTCAAGGGTAAGATCAAGCGGGTGTCGGGCGGTGAGTGGCTGACGGTGGCTATCTATCAGGAAGGCACCACCGAAGATCCCGTGGTGACCTGCGCTCTCTGCGAGGTGGGGGACACCTATACCGAGGTGACCGCGAAATTTGAGGTCCCCGCCGAAGGCCGCTACACCTTCGCCCTCCTCCTGCCTCCCCATACCGCCGTCATCTGCGACGATTTCACCCTGATCCCCTCGGATGCCATCCGCGGCTTCAAGAAGAGCGCAGTGGAGGCGGGCCGGTACGTCTCCCCCAAGGTCATCCGCTGGCCGGGCGGTTGCTTCGCCTCCTTCTACAACTGGCGGGACGGCGTAGGGGACTACCGCCCTCCCATGTACTCCTACTTCTGGGGCGGCTACCAGTACAACGACATCGGCACCGACGAGCTGGCCACCTACGCCGAGGCGGTGGGGGCCGAGTCCATGATCTGTGTCAATATGTTCCACCCCTTCAAGCGGTTCTTCGACTACGTTCCCCCCGAGTCCCTGCAGGGTGATCCCAACGACAAGACCCTCTACGCCGCCGCCCACGGCCGCGATCTGCCCCACTTCATGAACAAGGAGCAGGGTGCCAGAGAGGCCGCCGCCTGGGTGGAGTACTGCAACGGAGACGAGACCACCGAGGGGGGCCGCGCCCGCATCAAAAACGGTCGGGTCAAGCCCTACAACGTCAAGTATTGGGAAATGGACAACGAGATGCACCGCTGGTTCACCGACGAGGAATACGCCGAGGCCTGCGTGCTGTACTCCCGCGCCATGAAGGCCGTCGATCCGACAATCAAGATCGGCATGATCTCCTACTGCTCCTCCATCGAGGCCCTTGACCGCATGGTGGAGATCGCGGGCATGGATATCGACTTTTTGGCCGACCGCGGCTTCGAGGAGGGGGATCTCATCCGCAAGCTGGATATTCTCCACAAGTTCAACGCGGCTCACGGCACCTCCATCCGCTACTGCAACACCGAGTGGCTCCCCCTCAACGGCGCGGACGTCTACAACATGGTCCCCCGCTCCGAGACCAGGCAGAACAAGTGCTTCATGTTCTCCAAGTGGTCCTATGCTCTGGATGCCGCCGCTACCCTCATGATGTGGCAGAGATACGGACAGGACATCGACTTCATCAACTTCAACAACCTGGCCAACACCCACTCCCAGTCGGTCATCGAGACCCCCAAGGAGGGTGCCTATATCACCTCGGCGGGCATGATGATGCACCGCTTCGCTACCACCGAGGCTTATCAAACTCTTGTGCTGGAGGACTACCACGCAAAGCGCACCGATCCCGTCCAGGTTCAGCTCTCGGTCAACAAGGACGGCACCGCGCTGGTGCTGAATCTGCTGAACCGCACCGAGGAGGACGGGGAGGTAGAGATCGACCTCACCGCCTTCTCCGTAGCCGACGGCGAGGCGAGGGGTATCCTCCTTTCGGCGGACAGTCTGCTGTCCATGAACACCCTGAACGACACCCAAGTGGCCGAGTCCCCCGACACGGTCACGGTGCGGGGCGGTATGGTCAAGGCCACCGTCAAGGGGCTGTCCTTCGGGGAGTATGTCATTCCGTTGATCCCCTGATAGGCACGCACAGCAGTCTGATCCGTGCGGCACGCCAAGCGGACACAGAACCGCCCGAACCGTCCGCGAAGCCCGAATTTACATTGTGTTCACACTTTTTTCCGATGATCCCGTAATATTTTCATGCAAACGGTGTCTTATATGGTAGAGGGATGCCCCATTAGGTCATTTCCCTTACGTTCACCCACACTGTTTGGATCATATAGGCGATTGCAAAATGCTTCAAATTTGGGTTTGGCGGTCTGACGGAAGAGAGTGGAATTGGGAAGGGTGACCCTCATCCACCGCTGCGCGGTCCCCCTTCCCCGAGGGGAAGGTATTCGGCTCGTGCTTTTCGTTAGCCAGGATAAGCTATTGGTATCAGTATGTTTTTGGGTATCTGCCAAGGAAACGGCTGACGCATTGACCTTCCCCTTGGGGGAAGGGGGACCGCGATAGCGGTGGATGAGGGTCACCCAAAAACATACTGATCTGTTCCGTCAAACAGTTCGATAAACTGCAATTT
>JAZNJA010000185.1:0-3042 GCA_045577755.1 Eubacteriales bacterium | reverse complement strand
AACGGGGAAAACTTGTTGTGAAACGGAATTTTGGGGGATTGGCACGCAAGGCTCCCCCTCTGGGGGAGCTCCCGCCGCAGGCGGGTGAGAGGGCAACACGCAAGAGTCGGCATGAACCAACAGCCCGATAAACCCCAATTTTTCGCAATTATGCAATCGCCTAGTTTTTGGATCTCTACTCTATATGACGAGATTTTCAGGTGAAATCTTTCAAAAAGCCAAATATTTTCTCCATTATATCACGGCATCCCCGTTTTGTCAAGGAACCGCGCCATCCGCCTTACCTTCATGAAAAATTCACAGGCTTCCCCCTTGACAAACGCCAAAATAATGCTATAATAGTTAACGAGTTAATCATTAACCTCTTGACAGTTTACCGCTTAACAATTTGAACTCAATATGAATCGAAAGGAGACCGTAGTGCAAGAAAAGAAACCCTGCGAGTGCCGCATCCCCGATTCGCCTCACATGAAGGCGGTGGGTCTGCTCCACCGCGTCATGCGCCGCCACCACGCCCTGGTGGAGCGAAAGACCTGCGATCTGGGCATCCACCACAGCCAGCACCGTATGCTCATGACCCTGGCCCGCCGGCAGGAGCATACTCCCTCCCAGAAGGAGCTGGCCCAGCGGCTGGGCATCAGCGCCGCCGCCGTCACCGCCACCCTCAAGAAGCTGGAGAAGGAAGAGTACATCACCCGCTCCATTACCGACGAGGACAACCGCAGAAACGAGATCCGCATCACCGAAAAGGGCATTGCCAAGCTCATGGAGGGCCGCGCCATCTTTGAGTCCTCCGACCGCACCATGTTCGAGGGCTTCACCCCCGAGGAGATGGCTACCTTTATTGCCTACATGGAGCGCATCGAGCGCAATCTGGACGCCGCCGGTGTCCCCGCGGATCCCCCTCCCCCCGAGCTGAGCCATAAGCCTCCCCAACCCCCGCGCAACAGAAAGGAAGTGTGATCTTGACCGCTTCAAATACCCAACCCCAAGTAAACGCCACCCGGACCGAGCGTCTGCGGTGGTTCAAGTACGTAAAGCCCTACCTGCCGTGGTTCATCATCGGCCCCCTGCTCATGATCGTGGAGGTCATCGGCGAGGTAGTCCTGCCCCGTCTCCTGGCCTACATCATCGACTTCGGTGTCAACCACGACATGGAGGACGCCCCCGCCTGGCTGACCTGGATGTACGACGCCCTGGGCCAGAGCTTTGACAATCCCGACGCCCCTCTCGTCGTCGCCCTGACCGTGGGAATGCTGCTGACCTCGGTGCTCATGATGATCGGCGGTGTGGGCGGCGCCTACTTCGGCGCCAAGGCCTCGGTGAACTTCGCCGCCGACCTCCGCGCCGACATCTACCGCAAGGTCCAGCAGTTCTCCTTCGCCAACATCGACAAGTTCAACACCGGCTCCCTGGTGACCCGCCTCACCAACGACGTCACCCAGCTCCAGAACTTCGTGGGCACCCTGCTCCGCATGGCCCTCCGCTCCCCCGGTATGCTCATCGGCGCCCTCATCATGGCCATCACCCTGAACCGTCAGCTGGCCCTGGTGCTGGCCGTGGCAGTCCCCGCGATCCTGGTGGTCATCCTCCTCTTCCTCCGCGTGGGCTTCCCCCGCTTCAACGCGGTGCAGGAGAAGGTGGACGGCCTCAACGCCAACGTCCAGGAGAACATGACCAACGTCCGCGTGGTCAAGTCCTTCGTCCGCGAGGAGCACGAGAACACCCGCTTTGCGGGGACCAATGCCGACCTCAAGCGGGCAGGCCGCCGCGCCATGATGGTCATGATCTGGATGTCCCCCCTCATGACCTTCTTCATGAACGGCGCGGTCATCGCGGTACTGTGGTTCGGAGGTAACATGGTGCTCTCCCCCGACAGCGGTATGCTGGTGGGCGATCTCACCGCCTTCGTCACCTACATCACCCAGATCCTGTCCTCCCTCATGATGGTGACCATGCTCTTCATGCAGGCCTCCCGCGCCATGGCCTCGGGCAAGCGCATCAAGGCGGTCATGAACGAGGAGATCGACATCTCCGACCTGAACGCCGCCTGCCCCGACAAGCAGGTGGAGCGAGGCGAGATCGAGTTCAGAAACGTCACCTTCCGCTACTACAAGGGCAGCGAGGGCAAGGTGCTGGACGATATCAACCTCAAGATCGAGGCGGGCTCCACCGTGGGCATCATCGGCTCCACGGGCAGCGGTAAGACCACCCTGGTCTCCATGATCCCCCGTCTGTACGACGCCGACGAGGGCGAGATCCTGGTGGACGGTGTCAACGTCCGCGACTACAGCCTCTACAACCTCCGCGAGGGTGTGGGCATGGTGCTCCAGAAGAACGTTTTGTTCTCGGGTACCATTGAAGACAACCTCCGCTGGGGTGACGGCGAGGCCGACATGGAAACCATCCGCGCCGCCGCCGATTCCGCCCAGGCCGACGGCTTCGTCATGGGCTTTAAGAAGGGCTACGAGTCGGATCTGGGCCAGGGCGGTACCAACGTCTCGGGCGGCCAGAAGCAGAGACTCTGCATCGCCCGCGCTCTTCTGAAAAAGCCCAAGATCCTGATCCTGGACGACTCCACCTCCGCTGTGGACACCCGCACCGATGCCATGATCCGTCAGGCCTTCCGGGAGGAGATCCCCAACACCACCAAACTGATCATCGCCCAGCGCGTCAGCTCCGTGCAGGACGCAGACCTTATCCTGGTGCTGGACGGCGGCTGCGTAGTGGCCCAGGGAACTCACGAAGACCTGCTCCAAAACTCCCCCATCTATCGGGAGGTTTACGAATCCCAGACGAAAGGAGGCGAGGCGTAATGCCCCCTGTGAAAATGCGCGGCGACGGACGCAAAGCCCGTGACCCCAAGAAGACCATTGCCCGAATGCTGTCGTATATGGGCAAATACAAGCTGACCATGGCGCTGGTGGTGCTGTGCATCCTCTTCAACGCCGTGGCCATGGCCGTCAGTAACGCCTCCCTGGGCGTGCTGGTGGACGATTTCATCAAGCCCATGCTGGCCCAGCAGAAAGTCGGATCGTAGCC
>JAZNJA010000184.1:0-7593 GCA_045577755.1 Eubacteriales bacterium | reverse complement strand
CGGTGAGAGGGCAAATAACGCGGGCAGGCCACAAACACACCGTTTTAAACAGCCCGCCAAACCCAAATTTGAAGCATTTCGCAATCTGCTACACAGAAACCCCCCCAAGGAGGCACCCTATGAGCCGCATCAACTTCTCCCCCGACTCCCCCGTGGTCATGACTCCCTGTGAGACCTACGACGACGATACCGTCAAGGCCGCTCTGGAGGCGGTGCTCTCTCCCATTGGGGGCTTGGATTGGGTCACCGAGGGCATGACGGTGGGCATCAAGGCCAATCTGGTGTCGGCCATGAAGCCCGAGGAGTGTGCCACCACTCATCCCGCCCTGCTCTGTGTCCTGACTCAAATGCTTCGTGAGAAAGGTGCCCGCGTCATCATCGGCGACTCCCCCGGCGGGGTCTACACCGCGGCCTTCGTAAACCACGTTTACCACGCGGCGGGGCTTTCTGCCTGTGAGGCGGTAGGGGCCGAGCTGAACCGGGATCTCGGTGTGGTGGATACCCGCTTCCCCGAGGCCTACATGCTGAAGAGCTTTACCTACACCGCCTGGCTGGACGCCTGTGACGCTGTCATCGACTTCTGCAAGCTGAAATCCCACGGCATGATGGGCATGAGCGCGGCGGCCAAGAACCTCTTTGGGGTCATCCCCGGCACCATGAAGCCCGAGTACCACTTCCGCTTCCCCGATATGCGGGATTTCGCCCGGATGCTGGTGGACATCAACGACTATTTCGCTGAGAAGGTCAAGCTCACCCTGGTGGATGCCGTGGAGGGCATGGAGGGCAACGGACCCACCAAGGGCACCCCCCGCCACATCGGTGTCCTGCTGGCCTCGGCCTCCCCCCACACCGCCGACGTGATCTGCGCCCGCCTCATCGGGCTATCCGAGGACGCCGTCCCCACCCTCCAGGCCGCCCGCGAGCGGGGACTGCTCCCCGACGAGGTCACCCTGATCACGGTAGGCGCCCCCGACGGCAAACAGAACGCCGAGGACTTCGCCGTGGCGGATTTCGAGCACGTGGCGGTGCGGCGCGGGCATCTGTTTACCTCGAAAGGGAAGCTGGTCAGCAAGGTGTTGGAAAAGCTGCTGGACTCCCGCCCGAAGCTCAAGGAAAACGAGTGCGTGGGCTGCGCCAAGTGCGCGAATATTTGTCCCGCCAAGGCGATCACCATGAAGGACAAAAAGGCGGTGATCGACCGCGACAAGTGCATCCGCTGCTTCTGCTGTCAGGAGTTCTGCCCCACGGGAGCCATGAAGGTAAAGCGCACCCTGATCGCGCGGATCCTGGTCAAGAGCAAGACCAAATAAAGAGAACCCTCCTGCCGCTTGTGACGGTGGGAGGGTTCTTGGGTATGTAGGATCAGTCTTCTTCCACAAACACGTTGCGGATGGCCTCCAGGTAGCCGTAGCCGTACTTGGTGTCGGGCTCCAGGTAGGAGGTCTCGGTCCACTCGTTCCAGCTGTTGATGGTGATCAGGGGAACGGGGAGATTGTGGGTGTCCACGTACTCCTTGGCCTTGCGGAGGGCTACCTCGAACATCTCGGGAGTGTTGTTCCTGCAGACGTTGTCCACGAAGCCGCGGAAACGAGGGTTATTGTCCCAACCGATGGAGACGTGGGGGTAGTAGGGGACGGTGTAATCCTTGTCCATGCGGGCCCACTCGGCGTAGACCTCGGGGAGGATCTCGGCGTAGTCGCGGTTCATCCAGCAGAAATGGACGAACTGGTAGTTGGTGACGCTGTCAAAGCCCAGGGCGGGGACCACCTCCTTGGTGGAGAGGAACTTATTGCCGTCCACGCCGCTCATGTTGTTCATGCGCTCGCCCCAGCCTGTGAGCTGCAGCTCCAGACCGGGATGGCCCGCCTTGACGGTCTCCTCGCGGAACCAATCCAGGGCATCCTTGGTGGCCTCGATACCGCCCAGGCCCTTGACCAGGTTGTCCACGTCGTAGATCATGAACAGGGGCTTGCCGTCGATCCTGTAGTAGTTGGGGCGGGAGAAGTACTTCTCGATGATGCGGTGAGCCACCTTCTCGAACTCCACCCGATCCACCGAGCCCAGCCAGACGTTGGGATCCTGGCCTCTCCAAAGGAGATCGGACAGGCGGACGTCCCAGGTGTAGCCCGCGTCGTGGTTGGCCCACATGATGTAGAACTTCATCTTCTCGTTGTTGGAGGCGCCCAGGAAGCCCTCGTCCAGGCACTGCTCTAAGAAGGGACGGCGGTCGTACCAGTACCAGTCGTAGATGAAGACGTTGACGCCGTGCCCCACGGCCTCGTCGATCTGCATCTCCATGACCTTGGGGTCGGCCTCGTCACAGCAGCCCCAGAGAGGTTTGCGGTCCCACTCGTAGTCGGCGGGCTTCAGGGGCATACGGGAGGGCACCGACATGACCGTCTGCCACTCGCCGATGCCGTCGGGCCAGAACTGGCGGGCGCGGAACTCTTTTCCGGTGTAGGACGGCCAGATGTAGGCCGCGATGTCGTACTTTTGCATGGTGTTGGTTCCTTTCTGTTGGTTCAGTATAATCTGTAAAGAAGGGTCTCTTCTTGAAAAGACTCGGCGTCGGTCTGCCACGCCGCGTAGATCTCGGCGGCAGATCTTTGGGTGGTGCGGAGGGTATCGTTGCCCGTGGACAGGTCGATGTGCCAGCGTCCGTCGGGGGGTGAGGGGGCGCGGAAGGCGAAGTCCCTCGGGTACAGGGCTTGGAGGGTGCGGACGAGGTGGAGTCCCAGACTCACGGCGCGGAGTGCGCGGGGATCGGTGACGTGGATATCCACGCCGCCGCAGACTTCTCCTTGATACTTGGAAAAGGAGGGGATGAAGTGGGTGGGGCTGAAGCGCAGACCGTCCAAATGCAGGGCATCCAGCGCGTCGGCCAGCTCCAAGGGGTTGACATAGGGGGCGCCCACCGTGGTGAAGGGGGTGGTGGTGCCCCGCCCCTCGGTGGCGTTGGTGCCCGCCAGCATACAGGTGCCGTTGTAGACCAGGATGGACGCGGGGGTGGGGAGATTGGGACTGGGACGCACGAAGGGAAGGCCGCAATCCTGCCAGAGCATGAAGCGCTCCCAGCCCTCCATGGGGATGACGGTGAGATCACACCCCAGACCGTATGCCCCGTTGTAGTACCGCGCCAGTTCCCCCAGCGTCAGGCCATGACGGATGGGGACGCGGGTGAGGCCGATGAAGGAGCGGCAGGCATCATCCTGTCGGCAGCCCTCCACGATCTCACCGCCCAAGGGATTGGGGCGGTCGGCCACGACAAGGGGCAGTCCCGCGGCCGCGGCGGCGCGCATGGTGTAGAAGAGGGTGGAGGCGTAGGTGAAGTAGCGGGAGCCCACGTCCTGCATATCGAAAAAGAGGAGATCGACCTCCCGCAGGCTCTCAGCGGCGGGCATATAGGCCTTGTCGGCGGCCTCATCGCCCGCTCCCGCGAAGACCATGTCCCCAAAGAGGGAGTAGGTGGGCAGACCCGACAGGGGATCTACCCCGTGGCTGACCTTTTCCCCGGGGCCAAGGACACCCCGCACCCCATGCTCGGGGGCAAAGAGAGCGGTGACCTGATAGCGGGAGGCCATGACCTCCACGGTGCCCCGCCAGCCGTAGCGGGGAGAGAGGCCCGAGGCGTTGGTGACGAGGCCGATGCGCCGACCTTTCAGCAGGGCTCTGTAGGGGGCTTCCTCGATGCGGTCTATGCCGATAGTTACCATACAGCCTCCTTACGTCTCGTTCCCATCCCCGTCCAGATCCACGGGCGGGTCGAGATGACCGTCGTATTCCCCCTTGGCGGCGGTGAAGAAGTCCTTGAAGCGGGCCAGATGCTCGCGGGCGTTGTAGCGGGACTGACCGCGGTAGGTGCGGAGATCGGCGGAAACGCCCACTGCCTCCATACCCAACTCGCGGGCGATGTGGAGGGCGCGGTGGAGGTGGTACTCCTGGGTGATGATAACGATCCTCTTGGCACCGAAAACGGCCTTCGCGCGGTAGAGGCTTTCGAAGGTGGAGTAGCCCTCGTGGTCGAGGAAAACGTCCTCGGAGGGGACACCCATCTGTACGGCCAGGGACTTCATGACCCCCACCTCGTTGTAGTCCCCCGTATGGTCGCCGCTCATGAGGAGGGGGGTATCACCCAAAGCGGCGTAGACCTCAGCGGAAACGCTGACACGGTCGTAGAGCATATCGCTGGGGGTGCCGTCATCCCGCACGCCTGCGCCGAGAACAAGAATACAGTCGTAGTCGGTATCGGGGGAGAGAGCTTCGGCGGTGACGATGCTCTCGGCGGTGAGCTTGACCATGGAGGAGGAGACTGTCATGACCAGGGTCAGCAGGAGGACGGCACAGAGCAGCAGCAGGACGCCGCACCGCCAGCCCACCCGCCAGAGGGTACGGAAAAAGGAGCGTCTTGCCGCCTGACCCGCCTTCCATTTGTCGGAAAGACGGCTCCAAAGGCCGCGAAGGCGCAAGGACGCTCTGCCACGTCGGAAAGAGGCGGTCTTATGCTTCTTCGGGGTCTTTTTCACGGTAAAACGCTCCTTTCGGGGTGTGCGGGGATGAATCAAGCCTCCCCTTTGGAGGGGGTGTCGCACTTTAGGCATGGCGGAGAGAGTTTTCCTTCGGGTCTCCCTCTCAGTCACCCGCTGTAAACAGCGGGCGCCGGCTCTCCCTCAGGGAGAGCCTTACAGCGGTATTACTCCTCGTCCTGGGAGACGGGGCACTTGCGCTCGATGGCGTCGGCGGCGGCCTCCAGGTAGGAGTTCTCCATCATCTCGATCCAGCCCTTGTCGCAGAGGGCGGCCAGCTTGTAGTCCATGGGGATCTTGCCCAGCAGATCATAGCCGAACTTGCTCGCGATCTCCTCAATGTGGCTGTCGCCGAAGACACGGATCTCCTTACCGCAATCGGGGCAGATCACGTAGCTCATGTTCTCCACCAGGCCCAGCACGGGGACCTTCATCATGTCGGCCATGTGGGCGGCCTTTTGGACGATCATGGAGACCAGATCCTGGGGGGAGGAGACGATGACCACGCCGTCCAGGGGCAGGGACTGGAAGACGGTCAGGGGGACGTCACCGGTTCCGGGAGGGCAGTCCACGAAGAGGTAGTCGATATCGTTCCAGATGGTATCGGTCCAGAACTGCTTGACGGTGCCCGCAATGACAGGGCCGCGCCAGATCACGGGCTTGGTCACGTCCTCCAGCATGAGGTTCACCGACATGATGTCGATGCCCGTGGTGGTGGAGGGGGGGATCATGCCCAGGCCGTCGCCCTCAACGGGCTTGTTCAGACCGAAGGCCTTGGGGATGGAGGGGCCGGTGATATCGGCGTCCAGGATACCCACCTTGTAGCCCCGTCTCTGCATATTGACGGCCAGCATGGAGGTGACGAGGGACTTACCCACGCCGCCCTTACCGCTGCAAACACCGATAATGTGCTTGACCGAGGACAGGTCGTTGGGCTTTTCGAACATTTCTTCGCGGCTCTTCTGACGGGACGAGCAATTCGCCGAGCAGGTAGAGCAATCATGGGTGCATTCAGACATTTTTATTTTCCTTTCGCTTGGATAATGATAAACTTTGAAATAGTGTGTGCGGTCGACTTTTGTGAGGGTGTACCGCACGGGGAGGGATCACGCGTGCCAGATGAAGTCTTCTTCGATGGGGGTTCCGTCCGGCACAGGGAGGGGGGTGGAGGCGGCCAGGTACTCCAACTCGTCCTTTGCGGCGATGATGGCCTCCCAGTAGGGATCGGGGAGGAATACGTTGCCGCTCATGAGGTAGATATTGCGCAGACCGCAACCGATCTCCCAGCGGATCTTCTCCACGAAGTTTGCGGGGGAGAGGGCACCCACGGGGTAGGTGGTGGTCTCGGAGAAGGCATTCTCCACGGATCCGATCAGAGCAAGATGCTTGCGGATGCTCCGCTCCAGGGCGGGGCGGCCCAAAGGCTCCGAGAAGTTCCAGTCGGCGAAGTGGGATTCGCCCACGCGGAACAGGGCGTTCGGGAAGGCCTTCTTGATACCGGGAATATCCAGACCGTGACGGCGGTCGCCGTTGTGCATGACCATGATACCGGGGGTCATGCCCTCGGGGGTGGTCTCGGTGAGGAAGCGGATGACCGATTCGCACTGAACGGTCTCCCACGCGTCTCTGACCTCACTGCCGGGGGTACCCAGACGGAGGATATCGCCGCGGCTCATGCCGTCGAACTGAGGGTACTGCTTGTAGAAGCGGTTCAGACAGCGGTCGCAGTAGCAGCCCTGGAGGTGAGGACCCCAAGAGCCCATACGGAGGTCGTCGTCGTGGAAGATCCGGGTAAAGCCGATCTCCTTGTGAATCTGCAAGGCATCGCGGTAGTTTTGGATCACGACATCATCCACGCAGGTGGTGGTGCCTTGGCGGTTGCCGTCGGCGCCCACGCGGTTCTGCCAGTCGGCGGGGAGGGTGGGGTCGGCTTCGTCGCCGTTTAAGGCGTTGGAGCCGTGGCCCAGAGGCACGCAGATGGCCTGGACCTCAAAGCCCTCCGCCTCCAGCATGGCCTTGGCGCGAAAGGCCTCCTCGGGAGTGTTCTGCCACTCGCCGTAGATATAGTTGTCCAGCCAGACGGTTCTGACCCCCGCGGCCTTCATGTAAGGCACCTTCCTTGTAAAGAACTCGGAATCGGTCAGCACCAGGCTTGTGAGAAAATCGTAGTGGAAATTCAAGGTCGTACCGTTCATTGTGACGTTTCCTTTCCAACGGATTGAGGGCGCGGACCCTCTTTATATTGTAGCACAGTTTCGGGTATTTTGCAAGGGCGTATGCGAAAAATTCCGGTTTTCTTCAAAATTATTTTACCTTGCGGGGGAGATTTTTCGCGACACCGTTGATTTTTACCCCGAACTATGCTATAATATGAAAAAACAGAAGGAGCCCTCGCCGCGGGCGCTCCCCGGAGGAGATAACGTATGTTCCGTGAACTGACCCGAAAGAAGCAGGCTTTGTCCCGAGAGAGCTGTATTGAGCTGCTGAAGACCGAGACCCGCGGGGTGCTGTCTGTCCTGGGGGATGAGGGGTATCCCTACGGTACTCCCATGAATCACTACTATTGCGAGGAGGACGACTGTATCTACTTCCATTGCGGGCGGAAGGGGCACCGTCTGGATGCCCTGAGGGCCTGCGACAAGGTGTCCTTCTGCGTGTACGACCAAGGATACCGCCGTGAGGGGGAGTGGGCGCTGAACGTTCGCTCGGTGGTGGTCTTCGGAAGAATGGAGATCATCGACGATCCCGGCGAGGTGATCCGCCTGGTCGCCCCGCTGTGCCGCAAGTTTACCGACGACGAGGACTACATCCGCCGGGAGCTGGCCGGCTCCACCAAGGCCACCCTGCTTCTGAAGCTCACCCCCGAGCATATCTGCGGGAAGCTGGTCAACGAGTCGTGACGGGTTGGGGAGAGGATTGGAAAATTGCAGTTTATCGGGCGAAGCCCGACACGCCCCCGCAGGGGGCATATCGAATCCCGAAGGGATATATCGAGTGCCGCAAGGCACATATCGAGTCCCGAAGGGACATATCGACCCGGAGTTTTTGTCGATATACACCCTTCGGGTGT